>DATGGN010000129.1:0-20473 GCA_035308485.1 Rhizomicrobium sp. | reverse complement strand
TTTTCCTGGGGATAGAACAGCATCGGTATGTCTCCTGCTTCAATAAATGAGAACGAGAAATCAGTCACGGCCCCCCTCGCGCGTTTCTATGATATTCGTGGCCGGATGCAAGCACGCTACCGTTGCGTGAGCGCGTGATCCTGATTGCGCTCGGCGCCAACCTTCCGTCGTCTGCGGGTCCGCCCGCCGAGACACTTGGTGCCGCGCTCAGAACATTGGCGCAACGAAATGTCGCAGTTCGCGCGGTATCGCCATTCTACCGTAGCACCGCGTGGCCCGATCCGAGCGATCCGGAATTCGTGAATGCGGTTGCAACGGTGAACACAGAACTTTCGCCTATCGAACTGCTCGTGCTTTTGAAGGACGTGGAACGTGTATTCGGACGCGGAAGCACGGAACGCAATGCGCCGCGGTCCCTCGATCTCGATATTCTCGACTATAATAGACAGGTCGAAACGGGCCCCCCGATTCTGCCGCATCCGCGCCTGCACGAGCGCGGCTTTGTCCTCATTCCTTTGCGCGACGTCGCGCCGGACTGGATACATCCGGTTTCCGGTATCCCCGTCGACGCGCTGATCAAATCCTTGCCTCCAGGTACACGCGTCATTACCAAGCTCGACGGGCAAGTTCGCGCCGACCGGACCTGATGCATCTCTCGCCTTTTATCGTACCCCTGCTGATCGGCGCACTGCTTTTGCGTCGCGCCCTGCGGGTGCAGAAGCCGCAGACCGTGCGGACAACCCGGATGTGGATTTTTCCGGGGCTGCTCCTTGTCGTCACCGTGATGTCGCTCTGGCACGAGGGCTTTCCCGGCATTCTGGTGACGCTCGTGTTCATCGCCGCCGCGGCTGCAGGAGCTGCGATCGGCTGGTTTCGCGTTCACACGCTGGAGTTCAGCCTCGACGCGGAAAGCGGCAAGGTTTCTGCGCGCGCGACCCAGCTCGGTGCGGTGCTGATCGTCGGACTGATCGCGATTCGCTATCTCGGCGACTACGCGATCAAGGCGTTCGGATTCACTGCCGGTCTCAAGTTTCTCCATGCCACGGATGCGACGCTGGTGTTTTCAACATCGATGCTGGTGGCGCGCAGTGTTCATACCGCAATCAAGGCTCGGGCGCTGATTGCGGCGCACCGGGCCGCCACTGTTCCGGGGACCGATACAGTCCGCGCGCCGGCTACCATCGAGCAAAATACGCCCGGGCCTTGAGGCGCTTGCAGTGAAAGACCATCTTCTATAGGTTCCGCCGCTCACCGAAATCGCCCTTTAGCCTGCCAAAGGAGCCGAGATGGCCCGCGTCACTGTTGAAGATTGCGTCGACAAGGTCCCCAATCGCTTCGACCTCGTCCTTTATTCCGCCTTTCGCGCGCGCCAGCTTTCCGGTGGGGCCGAGCCTCTGGTTGATCGCGACCGCGACAAAAACCCGGTGGTTGCATTGCGGGAGATTGCCGCGAAGGAGCTGAGGCCCGATGGTGTGCGGGAGGAATATATAAGGAATCTTCAGAAACACGCCGAGGTAGACGAGCCCGAGGAGACGCCCTCCGAGGAGGATACGGGCCGCGAGGACGCGCAGTTCCGTCAGGTCACCGAGGAGGAACTCTTGCGGGCGCTGACGACGGAAGCCCAGCGTCGTGCGGAGCCGCAGCCCGAGGAACCCGGCGACTACGAAGAGTAGGCGGGGCGTTAACGTTCTGCGGACCGGCTCGCCCTTTTGGCGGGCTACTCCTATATCATGGATCCATGACCGCGCAGGTTGAAGCCGTCGCTAAAGGCGGTGTCGATCCCGTCGCCGCGCCCCTGCGGGTGCCGGCGGCCGAAGTGATACGCCCGAAACGTATCATGGGGCAGGCCGATCTCGTCGCGCGCGTGAAGGCTTACGACCCCGACGCCGATGAGAGGCTGCTCAACCGGGCCTACAACTATGGTCTCAGCGCGCACGGCGAACAGCTGCGCGCATCCGGGGACCCCTATTTCGCGCACCCGCTCGAGGTCGCGGCGATCCTGACCGACCTAAAGCTGGACGTACCGACGATTGTAACCGCGCTCCTCCACGACACGATCGAGGACACGCACGTCACCTTCGAAGACGTCGAGCAGGGGTTCGGAAACGAAATTGCGGAGCTCGTCGACGGCGTCACCAAACTTTCAAAGCTCGAGCTTTTCTCCGAGCGGACCAAGCAGGCGGAGAACTTCCGCAAGCTCCTGCTTGCGATGTCCAACGATATCCGCGTGCTTCTCGTCAAACTGGCCGACCGGCTGCACAACATGCGCACGCTGCAGCACATCACCGACCCGGAGAAGCGGCGGCGGATTGCGCAGGAGACGCTCGATATTTACGCGCCGCTCGCCGGGCGTATCGGCATGCAGAATTTGCGCGAGGAACTTGAAGACCTCGCCTTTGCCGAGCTTCAGCCGGAAGCGCGCGGCTCGATCGTCACAAGGCTCGCCCGCCTCGACGCGCAGTCCGGCGAGCGCATCGGCCGCATCGCCGAACGGCTCCGGCGCGCGCTTGCGGATGCCGGCATCCAGGCGGCGGTGCAGGGACGTGCGAAGCGTCCGTATTCGATATGGCGCAAGCTCAAGGACAAGCAGCTGAACTTCGAAGCGCTGTCCGACATTTTCGGCTTTCGCGTCGTCGTGAAAAGCGAGGAAGACTGTTACCGAGCGCTCGGCGTCCTGCACAGACACTGGCACATGATTCCCGAGCGCTTCAAGGATTTCGTGTCCAATCCGAAAGTCAACGGCTACCGCTCGATCCACACAACGGTGATCGGGCCGGAACAGCAGCGCGTTGAAGTGCAGATTCGCACCGACAAGATGCACGATGTAGCCGAGCGCGGCGTCGCCGCCCACTGGCGTTATCGCGAACACGTCGAGGAGCAGGATGCAGCTGCCGCCAGCGCCTACGCATGGTTGCGGGAAATGGTTGAGTTGCTGGAGAAGGGGGATTCGCCCGAGGAATTCCTCGAGCATTCGCGCCTGCACATGTACCAGGACCAGGTATTCTGCTTTACGCCCAAAGGCGACCTGATTTCCCTGCCACGTGGCGCGACTCCCATCGATTTTGCCTACGCGGTCCACACCGACCTTGGACATTCGACAGTTGGCGCCAAGGTGAACGGCGCACACGTTCCGCTGCATACGCCGTTGCAGAACGGTGACCAGGTCGAGATCATCAGTACCAAAGACCAGGCTCCGTCGCCCCTTTGGGAACAGTTCGTGGTCACCGGCCGTGCGCGCGCGGAAATCCGGCGGTTCCTGCGTCATGCGCGCCGCGACGAGCACGCGAATCTTGGCCGCAAGATTCTTGAAAAATCCTTTGCCGACGAAAACGTCGAATTGACCGCCAAGGCCATCGCGGAAGTGGTGAGAAAGCTCGGCCTGCACAAACCCGAGGATGTTTACGCACAGGTTGGCCGGGGCGCCTTGCGCGCCGATGACGTCCTGCACGCGGTATTTCCGGAAATCCGTCGCAAGCCCTCGCGCGCAAAGCGGTCGGATTCGAAAAGGCCGATTTCCATCAAAGGTCTGACGGAAGGAATCTCGTACAGGCTTGGAGAATGCTGCCATCCGCTTCCGGGAGACCGCATCGTCGGTTTGATGGTTCCGGGCGAGGGCGCCGTCATCCACACCATCGATTGTGCCGAACTCGAAAAGGCGGAAGGCGGCATGGGTGATTGGCTCGACGTGCGCTGGGATGCACATTCGGCCGAAGCGGGCAATTCCGTGGCTCGGGTACGGGTGCGCGTGAAGAACGCGCCGGGCTCGCTCGCGGTGCTGGCGAGTGTAATCGGGAACAACGGCGGCAACATCTCCAACCTCAAGGTGTTCAGCCGCAATCCGCTGTATTTCGAGTTCCTCATCGATATCGAGGTGCGCGATCTCGCACATCTACAGAATATCCTCGGCGCGCTGCGCGTGAACGCCGCAGTCGAATCCGTCGATCGCGTGCGGGAACCGGAAACCACGGGAAGAGTTGCGGCATGAACCGGCTGCGCCTCGGCGTCAATATCGACCACGTCGCGACGATCCGGAACGCGCGCGGCGGCCGTCATCCCGATCCTGTGCGCGCGGCCAAACTTGCAGCACATGCAGGGGCGGATGGAATCACGGCGCATCTGCGAGAGGATCGCCGTCATATCTCCGACGATGATATCGACCGGCTGAGACGCGAGATTCCGCTGCCGCTCAATCTCGAAATGGCGGCAACACCGGAGATGCGGGAAATCGCGCTCCGACATCGGCCGCACGCCGCCTGCATCGTACCGGAGCGTCGAGAGGAACGTACAACCGAAGGCGGCATCGACGCGGCGGGTCAATTCGACAGGCTGTCCGACGTTGTGGGCACGCTCCGAAGGGCCGGAATTCGCGCATCGCTCTTTATCGAACCTGATGGACGCCAAATCGATGCCGCACGCGCGATGGGCGCTCCCGTCGTCGAACTTCATACCGGCGCCTGGTGTGAGGCGGCGGCGAGCCGGGATGCGCGCGAAAGCGACCGCCAATTGACGCTCATTCGCGACGCGGCGGAATACGGCGCCTCCCTCGGACTCGAAATCCATGCGGGACACGGACTGGGATACGTCACGGTCGGCCCGATCGCGGCAATTCCGGAAATCCGCGAGTTGAATATCGGCCACTTCCTGGTCGGCGAGGCGATCTTCTGCGGGCTTGACGCCGCTATCAGGCGCATGCGCGCCCTGATGGACGAAGCGCGGGCAAAATCGGACGGGCGAAACACCGCATGATCATCGGCATCGGTTCCGATCTCATCGATATCCGGCGCATCGATGCCACGATCGAGCGCTACGGCGCACGGTTTCTCGATCGCATCTTCACGGACACCGAGCGGGCAAAGTCGGACCGGGGCGCGCAACGCAGCGCAAGTTATGCCAAGCGGTTCGCTGCCAAGGAGGCCTGTGCGAAAGCTCTGGGAACGGGGTTGCGAAAGGGCGTGTTCTGGCGGGACATGGGTGTCGTCAATCTGCCGGGCGGCAAGCCGAGCCTCGCATTGACAGGCGGCGCACTGGCGCGGCTGGAGGCGCTGACGCCCCCGGGACATATCGCGCAGATCGATCTGTCAATCACCGACGATTATCCCTTGGCGCAGGCGATCGTGATCATATCGGCTTTTGCCCTACAGAATTCGGAGCCGGCCGCTTTTCGGTCAGCGGCGGCTTGACGCGGGATGGAGATTTCCGCTTTTCCCTCAACGCAAGAGATTGGATAGGTCAACGTGTCAGAGAGCAAAGAAGTGGCAGGAATCGTGGCAAAGCCCAAAGACGGCAAGAAGCTGATCGTCGCCGGCAAGACGGCGGGCAGGGGCAAGGCCGGTTCTGATTCATGGGTCGAAACCGGCAAAACGATCGTCTATGCGCTGCTCATAGCGCTCGTAATCCGCACGTTCCTGTTCCAGCCCTTCTACATTCCATCGGGATCGATGGAGAATACGCTGCTCGTCGGCGACTATCTTTTCCTTGAAAAGTTCGCCTACGGCTACAGCCGTTATTCGTTTCCGTTCGGATTTCCGCCGTTCGCGGGGCGCTTTCCGGCCGGAGGCCCGAGACGCGGCGATGTGGTCGTGTTCAAGATGCCCAACGCGAATTCGCCGGACTACATGAAGGATTTCATCAAGCGCGTCATCGGCCTGCCCGGTGATCGCGTACAGATGATCAATGGCCAACTTTGGCTGAACGGCAAAGCCGTACCGAAAGTTCGTGCTGCAGATTACGTCGAGCAGGACCCGTACGGAGGCGTCAATCGCGTTCCGCGATACAGGGAGACGCTGCCGGGAGGGAAGAGTTATTACGTGCTCGATCGAATTCCCGACGGTCCGACTGACAACACGCAGGTCTATGTCGTGCCGCCCGGACATTACTTCATGATGGGCGACAATCGCGACAATTCCGACGACAGCCGTGTGGATGTAGGATTCGTGCCTGCGGACAACATCGAGGGTAGGGCGGTTTTCATTTTCTTCTCGGTGGACGGCGAACTGATCAAGATCTGGGAATGGCCGTGGACGATTCGCTTCAGCCGTCTGTTTACACTGATTGACTGAGCCGCCGGATATCGCCGGGATCGAGCAAAAGCTCGGCCATACCTTTCGGGACAAACAGCTCCTCGCGCGCGCGCTCACGCATGCGAGCGCAAGCACGCGCTTTTCCAACGAGAGGCTGGAATTCCTCGGGGATCGCGTGCTCGGCCTCGTGATCGCCGAGATGCTCTTTGACGGTTACCCCGACGATTCCGAAGGCATGCTTGCGCTCAAGTACAATGCGCTGGTCCGCGGCGAGACCTGCGCCGCCGCCGCTGAGGCCGCAGATCTTCCGGGTCACGTTCTTCTTGCCGCTTCCGAGGCCGCGAGCGGCGGACGAAAGAAGATGGCGATCCTCGGCGGCCTCTGCGAAGCGGTGATCGCCGCACTGTACCTCGATGCGGGGCTCGAGACCGCGCGCGAATTCATTCAACGTTACTGGGCCGACGCATTCGCGCAGCTCGGAAGCGACATGCGAGATCCCAAGACCATGCTTCAGGAATGGGCACAGTCGCGCAGGCGCGCGTCGCGCGGTGCGCCGGTTTATCGCCTCGTCAGCCGTGAAGGACCCGACCACGCGCCACTGTTCATCGTGGAAGTAAGTGTGGCTGGCGAGGGCAGCGAGACCGGGGAGGGCCGTTCCAAGCAGGAGGCGCAGCAGTCGGCCGCACGAGCCATGCTCGCACGGCTGGAACGGCAGACGGCGTGAGCGAGGACGAAAAGACTCGCTGCGGTTTCGTAGCCGTGATCGGCGCGCCCAACGCGGGAAAGTCCACGCTCGTAAACACGCTCGTCGGCTCAAAGGTCTCCATCGTCACCCCCAAGGTTCAGACGACGCGGATGCGCGTGCGCGGCGTGGCAATGTTCGGCGAGACGCAGGTCGTGTTCATCGACACGCCGGGAATATTCCGGCCGCGACGATTGCTCGATCGGGCAATGGTGCGCTCGGCCTGGACCGGTGCGGGCGAGGCCGATGCTGTTCTCTTTCTTGTCGATGCGCCCGCTGCCGCCCGTGACGGGGCAACCATCGCCGACGCGCGTTCGATCACCGACGATCTGCGCCGCGCGGGACGCAGAAGAGCCGCCCTGGTCTTGAACAAGGTTGATGCCGTCGCACACGAGCGGCTGCTACCGTTGGTCGAGCAGCTGAACGATGCGCAGGTCTTCGAAGGTGTGTTCATGATCTCGGCGCTCAAGGGCGACGGTTTGCCCGAACTGAAATCCTGGTGCACGGGACACATGCCGGTTGGCCCGTGGCTTTATCCGCCGGATCAGGCGGCGGATATCCCCTTGAGGTTGCTGGCGGCCGAGATCACGCGCGAGAAGCTCTTCATGCGCCTGCACGAGGAGCTGCCTTATGCAACCACGGTCGAGACCGAGAGCTGGATCGAGCGCAAAGATGCGTCGGTACGGATCGAGCAAACAATCTACGTCGAGCGCGACAGTCAGAAGCCGATTGTTCTTGGCGAGCGCGGCCGTATGATCAAGGCGATCGGTGCGGCGGCGCGCGCCGAACTTGAACGCCTGTTCGAGAAGCGCGTGCATCTGTTCCTGTTCGTGAAGGTACGCGAGCGCTGGTCCGAGGAGCGCGAACGTCTGACGGCGATCGGCCTGGATTTTCCGGAGACTTAGTCCGCGAATGGAATGGAAAGATGACGCAATAGCGCTCGCTGCGCGTCCCTATGGTGAAACCGGCGTTATCCTGGAGACGCTGACGCGTCATCACGGACGGCATTTGGGCCTCGTGCATGGCGGCGCCTCGCGGCGTCTGAAGTCGTCGCTCCTCACCGGCAACACGCTGGACATCACATGGCGTGCGCGCCTCTCGGAAAATCTCGGTACATTTTCCGCCGAGCTCCGCCGCGAACGCGCCGGCGCGCTTCTCGAAGACCGCGAAGCCCTGGTTGGTCTCAACGCGTTTTCGGAGGTCGCGCACGCGGTGATACCGGAGCGTGAACCACACGAGACCGTGTTTACCGCGGCGGAAATCCTGCTCGATGCCATGACCCAGAGCGACTTCCTCCATTGGGGCGCGCTCTATGTGCGCTGGGAAGCCGGCCTTCTCGATGAGTTGGGTTTCGGCCTCGATCTTCGCCGTTGCGCCGCGACGGGGGCGACCGAAAACCTTCGCTACGTTTCGCCGAAATCGGGCCGCGCCGTTTCGGCCGACGCGGGCTTGCCCTACCATGCACGACTGCTTTCGTTGCCCCGCTTCCTGCTGCAATCCGCCGAGGCAGCGCCGACGCGGAGTGACATCGCGGACGGCATGAGGCTGACGGGATATTTCCTTCAGGAGCGTGTGCTCGCGCCGCATCACCGGCCGATCCCGCCGGCACGGCTGCGATTGGATGCGCTTGCCGCCCCCGAATCATCGTAATCCTCCGGCATCGATTGGCTTAGACGATGGACAACAACTCCGACCAGATTCGGCCGGCGCCGCTCAACAAGGCGCTTTCCGAGCGCTATCTCACCTACGCCCTTTCCACCATCACGCAACGCGCGTTGCCCGACGCGCGCGACGGATTGAAACCGGTTCACCGCCGGCTCCTGCATGCCATGCGCGAACTCGGTCTCAATCCGCAGGCCGGTTTCAAGAAATGCGCGCGTGTCGTTGGTGATGTCATCGGCAAATTCCATCCGCATGGCGAGCAGGCCGTGTACGATGCGCTGGTGCGGCTCGCCCAGGATTTCGCCGTTCGGTACCCGCTTGTGGACGGGCAGGGGAATTTCGGGAATGTCGATGGCGACAATCCCGCTGCCATGCGGTACACGGAAAGCCGTCTCACGGCGGTCGCGCAGGCCCTGCTCGAAGGGCTGGACGAAGACGCGGTGGATTTCCGTCCTACTTACGACGGCGAGGATCGCGAACCGGTCGTTCTCCCGGCCGCCTTTCCCAATCTGCTTGCGAATGGTGCGAGCGGCATTGCCGTCGGAATGGCGACATCCATTCCCCCGCACAATCTCGGCGAGCTCTGCGCCGCGCTGCTCGCGCTGATCGACGACCCTTCGCTCTCACCGGCGAAGATCCTCAAACACGTGAAGGGCCCGGATTTTCCGACCGGCGGGATCGTGGTCGACGACCGCGCCACCATCGCCGAAGCCTACAAGACCGGACGCGGCAGCTTTCGCGTGCGCGCACGATGGGAAAAGGCCGATGCAGGCCGCGGGACCTATGTCGTCGTCATCGACGAGATTCCCTATCAGGTGCAGAAGGCAAAGCTGATCGAACGCATCGCCGAGCTGATCGAACAGAAAAAGCTGCCCCAGCTCGACGACGTACGCGATGAGTCGACCGACGAGGTGCGGATCGTGCTCACGCCGAAAAGCCGTACGGTCGATGCCGAGCTCCTGATGGAACAGCTGTTCCGGCTGACCGATCTCGAAGCGCGCATTCCCCTCAACATGAACATGCTCGACGGCGGGCTCATACCGCGGGTGATGAGCCTCAGGGACGCGCTCGTCGCCTTCCTCCATCACCGGCGCGATGTCCTGAAGCGCCGGACCACGCACCGGCTCGACAAAATTGCGGCGCGGCTGGAAATTCTCGACGGCTATCTCGCCGTCTATCTCAACCTCGACAAGGTGATCCGGATCATTCGCAACGAGGACGAACCGAAGCCCAAGCTGATGAAGGAATTTCGCCTGACGGAAAACCAGGCGGACGCGATCCTCAACATGCGGCTCCGCTCGCTCAGGAAGCTCGAGGAAGCCGAGATTCGCAAGGAGCATGCGGGGCTCGTTGCCGAACAGAAAGACCTGCGAAAGCTGCTGGGCTCCGAAAAGCTTCAATCGGCAAAGCTCGCGGACGAAATCCGGGGGATCGACGAGAAATTCGGTCTGAAGACGGCAATCGGGAAACGTCGCACCGGCTTTTCCGCGCCGCCTGACATCGCCGCCGATGTCGAAGCGATCGAAACCATGGTCGAGCGCGAACCGATAACGATCGTGTGCTCGGAAAAAGGCTGGATCCGCGCATTCAAGGGCCATCAGGAGCCGAGCGACGCCATCAAATACCGCGAAGGCGATCGCGAACGGTTCTGGCTGCATGGCGAAACCACCGACAAACTCATGCTCTTCGCGACCGACGGACGGTTCTTCACGCTCGATTGCGCGAAGCTGCCCGGCGGCCGCGGCAACGGCGAGGCGATCCGCAGTTTTCTCGATCTGCCGCCGGAAGCAGACATCGTGACAATGTTTGTGCATCGCGACGGCCGAAAGCTGTTGCTCGCCGCTTCGTCCGGACACGGTTTCATTACGGAGGAAGACGATGCCGTTGCGATGAAGCGTTCCGGGAAACAGGTGATGAATGTTCCAACGGGCGTCGAAGCGGCGGTCTGTACATTTGTCGAAGGCGATTCCGTCGCCGTCGTCGGAGAAAACCGGAAGATGCTGATCTTTCCCCTTGCCGAAGTTCCGGAACTCGCGCGGGGGCGCGGCGTCATTTTGCAGCGCTACAAGGATGGCCATCTGCTCGACGCGAAAACCTTCACCTGGAAAGAGGGGTTGCGCGATGCGAACGGCCGTGCCTGGACATCCTCTGAGTTGAAAGAGTGGCGCGGCGCCCGCGCGCAGGCCGGGCGTATCGTACCGCGCGGCTTTCCGCGATCGGGAAAATTTGGATAGCGTAGGCAATCTGGCACACACCAATTGTGCTATCCACGGTTTCACTCCTTCAAACGAACGGTGCGGCGCGGGAGAGGATTGCGTGTGCGTTCAATTTTGCCGCTGGCGCCCCGTACGCGATACCAGGCCGGTCGGCCAGGCGCGTCCCGCAGAACGCGTCGGCGATAAAGGAAGGCGCGTACCGCGTCAGCACGGCGCCCTGCAGCACCAGCGCCATCTGCTCGACCAGTCGGCGTGCGTCTAAATCGGTGATCGGTTCTGCAAGTGCCTCTTTGAGTTGGCCGCTTGCACGGTCCAACGCGGCGTTTGCACCGCGCGAAGCCTCGATCTCTCTGACGAGCACCTCGACGCTTTCTGGTTCGCGGCGCATGGCGCGGAGAACGTCGAGGCAGATGACGTTGCCGGAGCCCTCCCAGATGGAATTGAGCGGTGACTGCCGGAACATGCGTGGCATCGCGTTCTCTTCCACGTAACCCGCGCCGCCATGAACCTCCATCGCCTCGTAGACGAAATTCACCACGCGCCTGTTCAACCAGTATTTGGCCACGGGCGTCGCAATGCGCGAAAATGCGGCCGCCTCCGGGTTGGTGCGGGCCTCGTCGAAGCTTCGCGCGATGCGAAACACCAGAGCCGTCGCCGCTTCGGATTCAAGCGCCATGTCTGCCAGCACCGTCTGCATCAGCGGCTGGTCTATCAGCTTCTTCTGGAATGCTGCGCGATGCGCGGCGTGCCAGCAGGCGAGCGCCAGCGCCTGGCGCATGTACGCCGCCGGCGCGATGGCACAATCCAGTCGCGTGTGCTGAACCATCTCGATGATCGTGCGCACGCCGCGGCCGTCTTCGCCGATCATGGTTGCCAAGGCATCGTGGTACTCGATCTCCGCCGAGGCGTTGGCGCGGTCGCCGAGCTTGTCCTTCAGCCGCATGATGCTGATTGCGTTTCGCGCGCCATCCGGCGTCCAGCGCGGGACTAGAAAGCAGCTGAGGCCGTTCTCTGTGTACGCAAGCGTGAGAAAGGCATCGGACATCGGCGCGGAGCAGAACCATTTGTGGCCGACGAGCCGGTAGTCGCGGCCGGATCCCGGCGCATCGCACGGAACCGCGCGCGTGGTGTTGGCGCGTACGTCCGAGCCGCCCTGTTTTTCGGTCATCGCCATGCCGATCGTCACGCCCAGTTTCGCGGCGGCCGGCTGCGAGGAGGAATCGTAACGCGACGCCAGGATTCGCGGCAGCCATTGCGCTGCGATCTCCGGCTGAGCGTTGAGCGCCGCGACGGATGCGTACGTCATGGTCATGGGGCAGCACACACCGGGCTCCGCCTGCGCCATCAGGAATTCGAGCGCGGCATGCTGCGCGTGGCCGGCGGGCGCGGCGAACCATGCCGCGCTTGCGACGCCCCCCTCGAGACCGAAGGTCATCAGAGCGTGATAGGCCGGATGGAATTCGACCTCGTCGATGCGCCGCCCGAAGCGGTCGAAGGATTTGAGCTGCGGGACGAACGCGTTCGCTTTTGCCGCCCATTCGCTCACCTCGGCAGAGCCCGTACGGGCTCCGAACGCATGAAGCCTTCGGGCATGACTGTTGCAGCCCGAGCGGTCGACGGCCTCTCGCAGGGAGAGGTCGGTTTCGAAGAGGTTGATGTCTTCGAAGGGCGGCGGCTGGTTCGTGACGTCATGGGTGCCGAGATTCGAACGGGGTCTCAACGCGCTCATGGGGGCTCCTTCCTACGATCAGGATAGGACGGTTTTTCCACGTCGCGTTAACCCCGTGGAAACCAAAACGAGACGCCCTCGTCGAAATGGTTTAAGGTTCGTTAATTGGTGCGAGCGGGGCTATGCGGGCGTTAAGGGTTCTGGGCGGGATATTCCTGGCAGCGGCCGGCGTACTGGCCGTAGCGGCGCTCATTTCCGAGTCGTCCCAAAATCCGTCGGGCAACGGGGGCAGCGCCGGGCCGGCCCCGCAGATCGAGTTTTACTGGTCCCTCCCGGGTGGCAACAAAGCCAGCCCGCCGTCGCAGGTGGCGATCAGGGGTTCCGAACTGCAGACCGAAGCGCCATGGGTTCAGCAAAGGCACAAGCGCCGCGCGGTGGCAGAGGAGCATCATCGGTCCGGACACCATCACCACCGCAGCGAGCTTGCGGTTTCGACCTCCATTGTGTCGGAGGGAACTGCGCCGGCCGCGCCGTCTTCGAAGACCCCGCCGAAAAATGAGCTGTCGGCGGTGAAAGACAGGCTCAGGAACAGTCTCAACGATGAACTCTATTCGGATTTCGAGCTTTTTCTGTACGTAAGCAAGGCCGTCAGCGGACCGCTCGCCCAGCAGATGTACGTCTTCCGCAAAGGTGAAAACGGCGTGCTCGATCTGTTGTACGACTGGCCGGTCTCGACGGGGCGCGATCGCACGGAGTTGAACGGACAAGGCCTGTACCTGTCCACCTTCACGCCGACCGGCTTGTTCGAGCTCGATCCCCATCGCTTCTTTCGCCATCATACATCATCCGAATGGCATGAGCCGATGCCATTCGCCATGTTCTTCGACTGGGTGGAAGGCGGCGCGCCGACCGGCCTCGCCATCCATGCGGCGACCGGCAGCGAGATCGCGGAACTGGGAACCCGCGCGAGCGCGGGCTGTATCCGCCTTGCGCCCGAAGCGGCCCGGACGCTTTTCAACCTGATCCAAACCCAATATCGCGGGCGGACGCCACGTTTCGCGACGGACCATCGCACCGGCACGATGAGCGACACCGGCATTCTGCTGCATGACGCGAACGGCCATGCCGAAAAGTCCGAAGGATACAAGGTGCTGGTGGTGATCGAAAACTACAGCGGCCGGAATCTCGTCGCGGCGATGTATTGACATTCCCCTCATCCGTGCCGGGACAGGTCCGGCGCACCCTCTCCCGCAAGGGGAGAGGGGAAACAACGGGCGCATTTCGTACGTAGCGCACGAGCAACCCTTCTCGCCTTGCGGGAGGCGGCGCGCGCATGCGCGCCGGATGAGGGGTCATCCACTCCAACGACGCCGGCACTCGTACAGTGCGATGGCCGCGGCGTTCGAGACATTCAGGCTCTCCATCCGTTTGCTGATCGGTATGGTGGCGCTGTCGTCGCAACGTTCGCGGACGAGACGGCGGATGCCGGTACCTTCCGAGCCCAGCACGATCGCAAGATCGCGCGACGCGATTGCGTCTGCGAACGTTTGCCCGGCATCTCCGGTTAGCGCCACGCGCCAGAAGCCGTGCTCGCCCAATTGTTCGAGCGCACGGGCGATATTCACGACAGGCACATAGGGAACGATATCCAGCGCGCCTGAGGCAGCTTTCGCGAGCGCGCCGGACTCGGGCGGGGCATGCCGCTCCTGAACCACAACAGCAGCGACATCGAATGCCGCCGCCGAACGAAGAATGGCGCCGACATTGTGCGGGTCGGCAATCTGGTCGAGCACAAGGACGAGCTTGCGGCCCGGCAGGGCCGCGATCCTTTCGAGGTTGCCGGGTGAAAGCGGATCGCACGCGAGAGCAACGCCCTGGTGCACCGCCCCTTGGGGCAGCGCCCGCGACACCTGGTCGGGAGACACCACTTCGGTGTGGACGCGCGACAGCGCCGGCACGCCGAGGTTTTCCGCCACGGCCCGCGTCAAAAGGCAACGGTGGCAGCGGCGTCGCGGATTGGCGAGGGCGGCCCTGACTGTGTGTAGGCCATAAAGCCAAAGCATGCCGTTTCGTCCGGCCCGTGTGGTTGGATTCTGTTTTGCCATGGGGGCGAGTGTAGGCGGGCGCGGCGCCGCGGGCGATATGCCAGGCCGGACGCGGCTTCTATTGACACCATCTCGGCGTTTGGACGATATCCGCCGGCCTGCGGCCGGAGGGCCGCGGACTTCCGGCAATGGGGGAATGTCCCGAGCGGCAAAGGGGGCGGACTGTAAATCCGCTGGCTAAGCCTTCGTAGGTTCGAGTCCTACTTCCCCCACCAGCCTTCGCTGCACAATAGCGGAGGCTGCCGCGGCGGAGCCCATTGTGCGAGGAGGGCCGACGTCGCGTAAGCTACGGCTTGGCAGGCCGGTGTAGTTTTGATTTTTGTGCGCGCGACAGACGCGCATTGCGGGTGTAGCTCAATGGTAGAGCAACAGCCTTCCAAGCTGATGACGAGGGTTCGATTCCCTTCACCCGCTCCAATACTTAGCTGATTTTACTCGTACGGTTTTACACAGAGTTTTACAGTTTTCGTTCCCTATTCGCCCCAATGGGGCATGGTTGCCCGCGCAGAATTTCGAGCACGTTGGCGAGCTTGTCCGGGTTCCGAGCGGGTTGCGCGTTCGACCGTCCGTACCTATTTCCGGTAAGACGCTGCGGGGCGGGCTAGGGTCCAAAACCTCACGCGAGAGCAAAAGAAGCCCGGCAGGCTCGGTTTGCGGCGTCAGCGCAGTGCGCGCGTGACGGAATGGTAGACGTGCCAGCTTGGACGAGGATCTTCCGGGGTCTTCTCTAAGCTGGTGACCGGCAAACGGTTATGCGGGTTCGAGTCCCACCGCGCGCACCACTCACCTCATGAACAGGAAGGCAGAGAAAAACAGGCCCCCTTTCGAGGGCCTGTCTCGGTCCGGTGTTTCGACCTTATTTCGTTTCGACGGTGTGGCCTGATCCGCCGTGGTACGCTTGAGCAACAGAGATAGCATCCGACAGGTTCGATGCGCTTCCGATTCGTGTCGACGGTGGGTCGATCAGGGCCACCGGCGAGCGGTAGATCGACCCGGAGTCCTCGTTGTAGGTGTAACGCTTTGTGCCGGCTTCGCCACGCGCGCGAATAAAGAGCTTTGTCATTGTGAACTTCCTCTTCTGTTTGTGGATGCGCCATGCATTCACAGAAGCTCAACGCCGCTGCACATACTTCGTCGAACCGCAGGTCTGCGGCGTTGAGTGCCGCATGTTTGCGGCACCCGCAATTCGATGTCTTGCGTGGGTGCACCCGCTCCCTTCATGGTGTGGTACACGGCAACGTGGGGACAAGAATGACTCGAAAAGCGCCGATGCTGCCAAGACGAAAGCCAGAGCCAAAGCCAAGTGTCGAGGCATTCCTCTTCCGCACGCGCGAACGTTTAGGTTTCACAGTGGCGTATGTGGAACGGGCCTTGGGAGTTAGCAGAGATTCCCTGGACAGGTGGGAAGGTGGCGCAGGCGCTTATCCGATCCCGCCGCTACCGCTCGCGCGGCTCCTTCGATTCTACTCCGATGAGGGTGGCTGCAGTTGGAAGGAAGCCCGGGACGTGTTTCAGAATGCATATCCTGAATTGGACACAATTGTCAGCCAGATGGAAAGGGGACGGGTTAGCGCGTCCAAAGGTTACGACGCACTACCTCACAGATGGATTCATACAAATCATTCCAATCATCTAATCACTTGGGACGCGGCTACATTGGACGAATACGATCGTGTGAGCGCGCTGGTGACAAAGCATTTCGCAAACAGCGTAGGAGACGTACTCTCTGTGGAGCGTCCTACGCATGTTGCTGGCTCTGATGTGTTCCGCGTGCAAGGGAAAGAGAAAAATATCTTTTTGAAAGGATACCGAGTTAGGCTGGAGCACAAGAAATTGGATTCGATGGTCCGCATCCAGCGAATCGTCGCTGACCCCGATTCCACGGATCCGCCGTTCCCGGGTGCCCGCTTCCTTGCCCCTCTGAACACGAACAATTCAGACCGGGGTTGGTTGGAATCTGAGTGGGCTGAATGTCCTGTAGTTATCGCCTACGACTTCGTGGAGGAATCTCACGGCGGCGGTATCACCCACTACGCGGGCACGTCGCTTGAAGAAATAGCCTCTATTGGCGCGTCGTTGGCGAGGTTAAACACGTTACTAATAGACAATTGCGAGCATCCGATCGCCGACATCGGCTTCACGAACGAAAATGCAAATTGGGAGTCATGCCAGGCATTATTCCAGCGTGAAGCTGATATTCCAACGCGCATACGATATTTGGCGGATGCCGAACTTAAGTACATCAGGGAGACGGCCGATCGTGTTAACGCGTTGAAGGGCACAGGATCGGTGTTCACGCTCAATGACTTTCATCCTCACAACGTGTTTGTGAAGCGGGATCGGTGCCACCTCATATTCGATTTTGACGTGCGGAAAGAATGGCCTGAGCAGGCAACCGTAGCATTCGCAATGCATCGAGCGTGTCGTGAATATGTACGGCGCAACATCATGACTCCCTCGATCTTGCTCGACCCGTCCGAGATACCAAAAATTCAGCACGGGCTGGCAGTTGACTCGGTAAATGCATTTTTGAGCGGCTACACCTCTGTAAGAGATAGTGCGAGGGCAGCGGTTTTGGAATCGGGAGTTGAGTGGGCCAAGGCCATAAATTTTCGGAAGCTATGCGACATTCTTTGGTCTTCGTTTCCTGGGAATGATGACCTCAGGAAGCGACCGGAAGATGTACTCTTTAGCGAGTTCGTTAAGTTCCTGTCGTATTTGAAGGAGCTGGACGTGTTTGCCGACGCGGTAAAAGAATTGGCGTATGGGAAAGCTCGATTGACCGCGTGAGATTCAGGTTTCACCACCGGTGGCGGACCGGGGTTGTACTTCCTCGATCCGGCGGATGCGGTCGCGAAGGATGTCATCGCGACGCACGTAGCAATCTATGAGTCTCTCGACGCGAACCTCACTCCAGCCCAACGTCTCTGCGATTTCGCGGGTCGTGAAATTCGCCCGGAAAAAATTCGTTGCCGCTGTCCCTCTCAGGTCGTGAAAATGAAGGTCTCGGTCGGCCAAGCCCGCGTCTTTGACAGCCTTCTGCCAGGACGAACTGAAACCGCGCCACGGCCGTCCCTTGCTGTTGGTGAGAACTGTCGTGCTGCGGCGAGGAATATCCGCCAGCAGCGACTTGCATTCGCTGGTGAGGGGCACCAAAGCCGTCCGCTTCCCCCGACCCTTGGCGGTTTTGATCTCGATGGCATGCTCCCCGACGTGCGACCAACAAAGCCGGAATAGGTCGGAGGTTCGCAAGCCGGTAAGCCCAGCCAGTCTTGCTGCATAGCCGACTTCAGGGGATGCGCTTCGACACAGCGCGGCCAAGTCCGCTTCCTCCCAGACAATCTCGGAGCGATCGCCATCGTACAGATTTGGGATGCCCTTGCAGAGATTTTGCGCTAGTGCCCCCTCCGCCACGCCAAAGGACAACACGCGGGACAACACCTGCTTGCCAAAATCCGCTGTCCGGGGCGTTGAACGCCACTGATCCCGCCAGCGCCTGATGTCGGAGCGCAGTTGGGGTCGATCAAATTGCCGGGTCGAGAGCCGTACGAATCGTTCCTTGATCCGGTCAAGCCAAGGGTGCCATTGCTTCTTCGTCGACTCCGCGAGTTCCTGAAACTCGGGGCTACTCTTGTAGCGCGTAATCCAGGACGCGAACTTTGTAGAATCACTCCGCTCGGAAGGCTCCTTGGCCCGTTGAAGCGAATGTAGAAATTCCGCCGATCCGGGTTCGCCCTGCAGTCGCGGTCCACCGCGCCAAGCGTAATGATAGGTTCGGCCTTTCGCCTTTACACTGTGGATACCCTTAAGCTGCACCATCACCATACCGCGCGCGATGCTCCGCTAACTCCCGGTCGAGGTTCCCGTCGTCCTCAGGCGCTGTCAACTCCCGACCATTCGTAGCGACCAGGCGCACGCAAGTGGGCGTCATTTCGATGGCCGCGATTTTCAAATTGAAGGCCGCCGCCAAACCCCTCAACCGATTCAAATCAGACTGCGTGATCTTCGGTTGCCGCACTCGCGCCGGCATTCGCATTCTTCCTCGCATCTCGATTCATGCGAAGAAACTGTGAACGTCGCGCGACACGCATTCAATGGGTGTCCTGTTTTCTTCCGGCGGGTGTCCGGTTTTCGTCCGGGTTTTGAACCCACCGGACCGCATTTTCTGGTTTGACTCCCGAATCGTTCCCGCAAGGCGTGACGCGAGACTGAGCAGTGCTGATTCGCACTAGGAGGTCCAGCGTGTCCAACTTACGTCGTCCAGAGGCCGCAATTTCGGAAGAAATCCCGCGCGCTATTTACGTTCGGCTGCCTCAGGTACTTGCTCGTTATCCCGTCGCGAAGAGTACGCTTTATTCATGGATTCAACAGGGCCGCTTTCCCAAGCCTGTGCGGCTCGGACCCCGAACGGTCGCGTGGACTGAGTAGAGTCTGGCGGCGTTCAATGACTCGAGGGCGGTCTGAAAATGTCGGATCACCTCAACTCGTTTAGAGATGCAATGGCTGCGGCTGGTATGCCTACGCGCGAATCCATCCTTGCCGACGGCAGGATCCACAGAGTCCACGTCGAAGGTGATCGGAAGGGTTCACGTAACGGTTGGTACGTAGTCCACGATGACGATCGGCCGGCCGGCGCGTTCGGCTGTCACAAGCGGCAAGTCAAGGTGAGATGGACGGCGGAAGGAGCGGCGCCGCTGTCGGAAGCTGAGCGCAAGACGCTCGCTGTTCGCGCGAAACAGGAAAAGGCGCGCCGTGAGGCGGAGCGCGCGGCGCGGCACTCTGCGGCGGCGGAGCGCGCGAACGCAATCTGGAATGCCGCTGCGGCTGCAACCGAACATCCCTATCTCAAGCGCAAGGGTGTTGCGGCTCACGGGCTGCGGATTGTGCCGGAGTGGGTGAAGGAATGGACGGACCCGAACACGGGCGAGATTCGTGAGAAGCGGATAAAGAACGCGCTATTGGTGCCGATAAGGAACGCACGGAAGGAAATCGTCTCAATACAGGCAATCTTTCCAAGCCGCGAAAATGCCCTGCAGCGCGACAAGGATTACTTGGCGGACGGTGAGAAAGAGGGCTGCTGGTTCTCGATCGGTAAGCCAGGGGAGCATGACGGCAGAGCCGTCGTGGTTATCTGCGAGGGGTACGCAACCGGCGCGTCAGTCCATGAATCCACGGGGTTCGGCGTCGTGGTCGCGTTCGATGTGAACAACCTCCTGCCGGTCGCGAAAGCGGTTCGCCGGCTGCTGCCGGAAGCGGTGATTATCATTGCCGGCGACAACGATGCTTGGACAGACAAGCCGGTCAAGAATCCTGGTGCGACGATAGCGCGGCAAGTGGCGGCCGCGGTGCGCGGACGCGCTGCGATTCCGGAGTTCGTGAACGTCGAGGCAAAGCCAACCGATTTTAACGACTTGCACGCGGCCGAAGGCGCGGAAGAAGTGCGGCGCCAGCTAATGCTATGTCTAGCGCCTGCGGCGTCGGCGAATGTCCTCGCTGCGTCGCCGGTTGCGCACGTTGCCGGAACCGTACTGGACGACGATCCGCATGACGCGCGCTCTTACTTTACTATCCTCGGACATGATGAGCGGGACATTCACATCTACTCGCACGAAAAGAAAATGACGGTCTCGCATCCGGCCGAAAAGTGGACCAAGGGAGCGATGATGGCCATCGCGCCTCTCGAGTGGTGGGAAAATGAGTTTAAGGGGACAAAATCGACGAGCGATCAGTGGGTTTCCGCCGCGCAAAATTGGCTCATTCGCCGCGCCTACGGACGCGGGTACTTTGATCCTGCGAACCAACGTGGCCGCGGCGCATGGGAAGACAACGGGCGTATCATCTTTCACTTTGGGGATCGTCTCGAGATTGATCGTACGTTGGCACCTGTCGGACCTGTAGCAAGTTCTCGCTTTGTCTATTGTCGGCGGCCGCCAATCGCGGCGCCGCCAAAGGAAGGGCTGAGCGACGAGGTTGGTCTGCGCCTCTTGGAGATTGCAGAGCAGTTTTGCTGGCGCCGACCAGCGTCGGGAATCCTTCTCGCTGGATGGTGTGCCCTGTCT
>DATGGN010000128.1:0-8416 GCA_035308485.1 Rhizomicrobium sp. | reverse complement strand
CAGCCGGCCGTAACGATAGAACGCCGTATCTTCGCCGGCCTTCGCCGCCAGCGACGCCGCAAGCTGGTTGAAGCGCCGCGCCGCGATCTTTCGGCTTTCTACTGCCGGCGCGGGCGCGCGGCCTTCCAGTGTTTCGGCAATGTGCGTGAGCGCCGCCGAATCGTTTTCCGGGGCGCGATAGCGCGCGCGTTCAAAGGCTTCGTCGAACCGGGCGCCCATAATGGGCGAGTTGTTGTCGCCCGTGGCATAGCAACGATAAATGCGCAGTTGCGCATAGAGCCGCGACAGCGCGCGTTTCACCGAGGCGAGCGTCATGTCGCGCGTCTCGCGCGGCCGGGTCGCAAAAAAAGCGCGTGCGGCCGCTTCGAAGGCGCCGCGGAACTTCACGTCCAGCCGGTCGCGGCGCGCCCGGCGCTCTTCCGATTCGAAGTCGTACGGACGTCCGCTGATCGCCGCCCACTCGTCCGCAAGCGGGTCCGCGCCGCTCGCGTCGTGCAGAACCGCGGAGACGTCGTTCATGAAATCGTAGCCGGTGGTTCCATCGACCTCCCATTCCAGCGGCAGCTCTTCGCCGCTCGCGAGAATTTTTTCGACCACCAGATAACCGCGCTCCGCGCTGAGCGAATTCATCCGCTGTCGCAGCTTCCGGCAATAGGCCGCCGGATCGGCCAGCCCGTCCACATGATCGACGCGGAATCCGTCGATCAATCCCTCGGCGTACAGCGCGAGGTGCTTCGCGTGCACCGCTTCGAAAACGGCGTCGTCCTCCACCCTCAGCGCGATGAGATCGTTGATATCGAAAAAGCGCCGCCAGTTGATGAGATCGCCCGCGGTGCGCCACCAGGCGAGCCGGTAATGCTGGCGGTCGAGCAGCGTTGCCATCGCCTCCGGCGAACGGAATCTCTCGATCGATGTAGCGGCCAGTGCCTGCGCATCCTCCGGCCGCAACGGCAGGCGGTGCTCGAAATACGCAACAGCGATCTTTCCCGAATTGTCGTCGCGCGCGAGGGCGATCTCGCCGTCCGCCAGCGCGTGCGCGAACGGCTTGCCGAGGATTGGCACCAGAACCCGGTCTTGCAGCGACGGATCGGGCGAATCCCAGTCGATGTCGAAGTTGCGCGCGTGCGGGCTTTCGCGGCCCCGTTCGAGAACGTCCATCCACCACGCATTGCCGCCGTCAACCGCCATGTGGTTGGGCACGATGTCGACGATAATCCCAAGCCCGTGTTCGTGCAGACGCGCAACAGCCGCGCGAAACCCCTCTTCGCCGCCGAGCTCGGGATTGATGCGCGAATGATCGATCACGTCGTAGCCATGCGCCGAGCCTTTGCGCGCCGCGAGGATCGGCGAGGCATAGATGTGGCTGATGCCAAGTTGCCGGAAGTACGGCACCAGTGCGATCGCGTCGGCGAAAGTGAATTCCCTGCGGAACTGCAGGCGGTACGTCGCGCGCGGAATCACGATGGCGTCCGCGCCGCAAGGAATGCACGCATGCGTTGCCGCGCCGCGCGGTCACGGAGAAAATCGCCCTTTTTCATCCGTCGCCGCCAGTTCGGGTGCTCGTCGATGGTGCCCGGCAGATTCGGCTGTTCCGTATCGGCGGCAAGATCTTCGACCGGCGCGAAGGCGAGCGTACAGCGCGTCCCGCCGACATAGGCGAGCGCGCCTTCAACCGCCGCCTCGAAGCTCTCCTGCGCCGGCATGTCGCCGGTTGCGCAGCGCGCGGCTTTCAGCGCCGCCCACAGCCGCGCGCGATCGCGACCGCGTTCGGCGCGCTCCTGCGCCTCCCTGGTCTGGAGATGCCCGAGGTATTTGCGCCAGTCGATGTCCCGTTCCGTCCACCAGCCCGCGACGGTGGGAAGGTCATGCGTCGTCGTCGTCGCCATCGCTTCGCGCCGCCACGTTGACGGCTTTGCAAATTCGCCGCCATCTCGCTCGAACCACAGGACCTGCATGCCAAGCACGCCGGCCTCTGCCAGATCGGCGCGAAACCCCTGCGGCACCGTGCCCAAATCTTCGCCCACCACGACCGCGCGATGGCGATGCGATTCGAGCGCGATCAGGCGCAACAGGGATTCCTCCGGATAGGAAATGTACACGCCCTCGGAGGCCGAGGCGCCCGCGGGAACGACCCAGAGCCGCCGGAGGCCCAGCGCATGGTCGATCCGCACGCCGCCGGCATGGCGCATCGCGGCGCGGAGGGTGGCGATGAACGGTACAAAACCCAGCGTCGGGAGCGCACGCGGCGACAGCGTCGTGAGCCCCCAGTCCTGGCCCTGCGTGTTGAAAATATCGGGCGGCGCGCCGACGTGCAGGCCGCTGAGCAATTCCTGCGGCGCGCTCCAGGCGTGGCTGCCTTGCGGGTCCATGCCCACGGCGAGATCGGCGACGATGCCGATTGCCATCGTGCTGCGCGCGTTCTTCTGCGCGGCCTCGGCACTCCGCGCCGCCAGCCACTGCAGGAACAACTGATATTCGACGTCTCGGCGGTGGTGCTTCGCGAAATCCGCCACCTTTGTACCGGCCGGCGACTCGAACCCCGCGGGCCAGTTGCGGAAACCGCGAATGCCTCTCCCGCGAAAATGTGTATCGAGGGTTTCGAACAGCGCGTGCGCGAGCAGCCGTTCGCCGCCGTCGCGGCAAAATGTTTCGAAACGCCCCTGCGTGCCCGCTCGCCGGAAGGTCGCAAACGCCTGGCGCAGCACACGGCTCTTTCTCGCCGCCGCTGTGCCCCAATCGATCAGCGGATCTTCGCCGTGCGGCTCTCCGAGCTTGGGCCCGCCTGCGAGTGTCTGGTCTGCAAACAACGGATTGAGGAACAGCCGCGTCGAGGGCGAATAGGGGCTGAAGCGCGCGGGCCCGGCGCCGAACAGCGCGTGCGTCGGGCTCGCCATGACGGCGTGGAAGCCGGCCCGTCCTGCGCCTCTCGCGAAGCTCCCCAGCGCGGCGAAATCGCCGAAACCGCCGCTCGTGCCGCCGCGCAGCGCGTAGATCTGTACGGAAACGCCGGCGAGCCCGCCGTGTCCCGCGATGTCCTGCGGCGAGAGCGCGCGCGCCGGCGCGACGGCGAGCGCGGTCTCTTTGCCGCCGCTTTCCATTCTGTAATAGCCGGGTTCGCGGGGTGCGCGGAACGAGGTGCGGCCGTCGGGCGATTTGCGCAGGCGGACCGTTCGCGCCGTTCCGTCTTCCGCTTCGATTGCAGCGGATTTTTCGCCGTCGAGCGAGACTGCTTCGCCCGCGCGCACGATCGTCAGCGGCGGCGTACGGTTTTTCTCCTGCCGCAGCCGCGCGCGGCTGTCTTTCATGTCGCGTTTCGATCCCGCGGGCAGGTCGAGCGCTGCCAGCACCGCGCGCAGCGTCTCGATGCCCACAGTGCGCGGCGTTCCGTGCGCATCGGTCCATTCGACCGCGAGCCCCGCTTCCCGCGCCAGCGCCACAACGGCGACGTCGTCATTCATCTTCGAACCTATTCATCCAAAAGGTTTTTGAACCGCCAAGACGCCAAGGCGCAAAGTCCACAGGGCCCATTAACGATGAGCCGGTGAGATACCTGTTTCGCCAAACCATTGTGCGCAGTCCGTCGACGAAAAGGATCGCGCGCGCTTTGCGCGCGCAACAAATAAATGACGCAAGATTTTGCCACACGACAGATATCTCACTGGCTCACTGGCTCATTGTGTATCCTTTTTCTTTGCGCCTTGGCGTCTTGGCGGTTCAATCCTTTTCGATCCAGGCGAGCGTGGTTTCGGCGGGGAGCGTAGCGGCGAATTCGCCCCAGATCGGTGCGCTCTTCGGCAACGCCGCGCGCACCGGTTCGCGGCCCAGATTCGTCGCGATCGTGAGCACGGCACGATCGCCCATCCGCCAGCGCGCTACGACCGCCTTGTCGGCCGCCGCCTCGGCCCCGATCGCGCGCGTGCCCTTCAGTCGCGGCACGATCTCCTTCGCGCGGATCGAAAGCAGCGCCGTGTACAGCGAATTCCACTCGGCCGCCCGTGGTCCTTCGAAATTCGGCCGCGACCGCGCGAAGGTTTCCGGCGCATTCGGATCGGGGATCCGCGCGCGGCTTTCCGGATCGGCAAATTCCGGAAATTTCGCGAACTCGTTTCGCCGCCCCTCGCGAACCTTCGCGGCGAGCTCCGGCCTGTGGTCGGTGAAGTACAGGAACGGCGCCGTCGCGCCCGCCTCTTCGCCCATGAAGACGAGCGGGATCTGGGGGGCCAGCAGCTGGAGCGCGATCGCCGCGCGCAAGGCGTTCGGCCTCGCGAGCATCGTCAGCCGCTCGCCGAACGCGCGATTGCCGATCTGGTCGTGGTTCTGCAGGAACGACACGAACGAAGTCGGCGCGAGATCGCCGCTCGGCGTGCCGCGGGGCTGGCCGTCCCGATGCATCGACGCCTCGCCCTGGTACACGAACCCTTCCGCCAGCGCGCGGGCGAGCGCGCTTGCCGGCGCGCGTGCATAATCTGTGTAATATCCGCCCGTTTCGCCGGTCAGAAGTACATGCAGCGCGTGGTGCCAATCGTCGTTCCACTGCGCATCGTAGCCGCCGCGGAGCAGCGCCGCCTCGTTGTCGTCGTTCTCGACCACGAGATGGACATGCCGCCCGGGTTCGATCGACGCCCGCACCTCCGCCGCAAGCTCCATAAGAAAGCCGTTGTCGCGAATGGCGTGGGCCGCGTCGAGCCGCAATCCGTCGAAGCGGAACTCGTTGATCCAGTACAGCGCGTTTTCGATGAAGAAGCGCCGCACCATCGGTTCGCGGAAATCGATGCCTTGACCCCACGGCGTCGCGATGTCGGCGCGGAAGAACTGCGGCGCGTACGCCGCGATGAAGTTCCCGTCCGGCCCGAAATGATTGTACACCACGTCGAGAAACACCATGAGCCCGAGCCCGTGCGCGCGGTCGATCAGCGATTTCAGGTCGTTGGGCGTGCCATAGGCGCAGTCGGGCGCGAACGGCAGCACGCCGTCATAACCCCAGTTGCGCGCGCCCGGAAAATCGCCGATCGGCATCAGCTCGATCGCCGTGAAGCCGAGGCGCGCGACGCGTTCGAGATGCGCAGCCGTGCCCGCGAAGCCGTCGAGCAGTCCGACATGCAGCTCGTAGAACACCGCCTCTTCCCAGGGGCGGCCGCGCCAGTCTGGGCGCTGCCAGCGGTATGAACCGGGGTCGGTAACGACGCTGAAATCGGCGACATCGCCGCCTTGGCGCCGCGACGCGGGATCGGGCACGCGCGTCTCGCCGCCGATGACGAAGGCGTAGCCCGCGCCGGCACCGGCGCCGGCAACGGCGTGGCGCATGTCGTTCTCGTAGCGGGCCGTCGCGATTCGCAGCACCCTTTCGAGCTGGAGCTCGACCTGCCGGTTCGCCGGCGCCCAGATGCGGAATTCGGTTTCGCGCTCCGCGAGGCGCGGTCCGAACAGGAAGGATGAAGGCGGGGAGGTTGGCACGCCGGCAGCCCCATGTTGCGGGTAGGAAACAGGGGGACGCAGATTTGGTTTCGCGAAGCCGCCCGCGGGACTTAGGGCGAATATCAGCGAATTGCGGCGAGTGCGCGATGCTCTTCCGGAACTTCCATTCGCGCTTTGAACCACCGAACGATCGATGGCCGTTTGGGAAACGTACGCTTGGTCCGACACATGCGACCAAGTCGGTCGCAGTCGGGCTGGTGGTGCGATGGAGGCCAAACCCGGCCGATCCCCGCAGGGGTACTCCACGCCTGCGCAGGCGTAGCCAAGCCAACTTGCTCACACAAACGCCAGCCCGTGGGAAACAACGACTTACGTGCGCTCACCGCTAAGGGACCAGCATGACCGCCGGCGGTTTCCAGCTTCCGTCGAGGATCGACGGGGTTTTGTCCCTCGGCCAATAGAGTCGCATCGTCATGTTGAAGCCGTCTGCCGGAGCCGGCAACCAGTTGGCTTCCCTGTCGGCCCGCGGTGCGTCATGCTGAATGCAGATATCCAGCGAACCGTCCGCGTTGCGTTCAAGCGGCATCCAGCTGCTGATCGCATAACGGTTGATCGGATTGGCCACGAAGAATGAGTCGGGATCGTACATCGTCACCGACCAGAACGCGTTGACGGGCGGGGTCAGGCCCGCTTCAAAATGGAGGACATAGCGGTTCGCGCCGTTGAGCGGCCGGCCATCGCCATCGACAAATACCGTGGGGTACAGCGCATCCTGGGGCAGGTTGGCGCCCAGCGCGATCAGGGCAATGAAGGCGCGCGTTTCATAGTCCGTTCCGAAATTGCCGATGTTCATCGGCGGGATGTGCCAGCCGTTGACGGACTTGCCCATCTGTTTTGCATCTTTGTGCAGCGCCGCAACCGCAGCCTGCACCGCGCCACCCAATCCCTTCGCAACAGCCGGATCGAGCCTGGCGGCATCAAAATCCTGGCCGGGAACGATGCCGATCGTCGCCAGATTTCCGAGCATTGGCCCATCACCGGCCGGAGGCGGATTTGATTTCATGAGCCGCGCCAGCGCCGTCAGAAACTGTACCCCGTTCATGTGCTCGAGTTCTTCGACCGGCGGAGTTTTCATATCGGCTGACGCGTTAATCGAACCGATCGGGGGCACATAGGGTTTGCCGAACTGCGAGAGGGGAACGAGGCTAAACCCGGCCTGTATGGCATGCACGGCTGCATAATCCTGCGGGCCGTTGGTCTGGGTACGTCCCAATATCCAGACCGTGGCGGTCGGGGATTTTATCTGCTTGAGCCCCGCGGGGAGCGCGCCTGTCCAGCCTGGGCCCGAGATGACGAAGCTTGCAGCCGCGGTTCCGGTCGTCCGCGCCCCTGGCGCGGCGAAAACATTGGTCCACGCATCCATCATCGGCATCAGATAATAGCGACCCTTGGTATCGGGTATCGACAACACCAATGGACCGCCCGACAGATCGAGAAACGCCGACGAATAGAGCGTATCCACATTGGCGCGCACGACATTCCTGAAAGCCGCATTGGGAACGACCGGCGCATGCGCAAACTGATTGAGGGGCGCGGAGATTCCCGAGGCGTGCGCAACGTTGGTCATGCGCTTCATCGTGAGATCGGTCAGCACGAGGGGGAGCCCGTATATGATTGCCTGTACAGCTGTCTCCATTGCGTCCATCCCGGAAGAGGTCGGCTTATCGGAATTCGTGATTGCGCCGGCCGCTTGCTGCGACGCACGTACCGGCGGCCCGGCCACGTCCCGCGCGGGGCCGGCATTCGCGCATTGGATTGCTACAATACACGCGAACAGCGGGACCGAGCGGGCCTGCTTCGCCGAACATAGCGTACGTTTCCTCGCTACACGTCCGGTAATCTACATCGCCAACCCTCAGCGACTCGGATCAAACGGTTTAATCCGAATTGGACGGTCGCGAGGGTCACTAGGGCAGTGTACTGCATCAAGTACCGCCACTCCATATAACGGCTCCCGAAGATCGCCGAGGTCCGCACTGTTCCAGTAGCCAGATTTGCTCAATGTGAGCAACACATTCCCTTTTTCTATTAGGTCAAGCAGATCTGAAAGACCCTCGACTTCGAAAGTCCAAGTTTCTCTAATCTCGAAGGGAGGAAACCCAAAAGCCAGACTTTCCACGCGCGCGCCGGGTACGGGCGGTGGCTGATCTTTCATGATGTGAAAATCCACTCTGTAGTAGTTTACCACCAACTTCATGGACACTGACCTCCTCAAATTCCATTATAGGGGGGAGAGTATTTCCCCAGTGACGTTGCCCCGAAGTTTCATCCAGTGACGAGTTGAGTCCGGGCGGTGATTGAACTTGCCCCCGTTTTTGGACCACCCGGGCTAGGAAATTCCCGCTTGTACTGAACTTGCCCCCGTTTTTGGACCACCCGGGCTAGGAAATTCCCGCTTGTACGGATGAGCGGCTGGCCGGTGCTGCCGCCATCCGATGAAGCTCCATCGGCGTTTTATTGCCGATGGCACTGTGTGGTCGTACCTCGTTGTAGTCTCTACGCCAAGCCTCGCATTTTTCGCGCGCCTCGTCGAGGCTCAGGAACCAGTTGGCGTTCAGGCATTCGGCCCGGAACTTGCCGTTGAGTGATTCAATGAAGGCATTGTCGGTCGGTTTGCCTGGCCGGCTGAAGTCGAGCGTAACGCCCTTCATGTACGCCCATAGGTCTTGCCGCGATAGCTCTGCCGCACGTCGACAGCCGGCGAGAGACGCGCGAGCGTATCGATGATTGTCAGGGCGCGAATCTTCGTTCCGCTGAACAACTGGTCGTGTACGAAGTCCATGGCCCAGATATCGTTCGCTTCCAATGCCATTTTTCTGTCTGACCGCAGTTTCGTCTCCACCCATTGGATCGCCACCCGATCGATGTCGGCCTCGCCCGTGGATCGCACCACATGGGCATCGAAGATCGATCCGTCCGGAAGCACCAGAAGTCGAAGTCT
>DATGGN010000127.1:0-1791 GCA_035308485.1 Rhizomicrobium sp. | reverse complement strand
CGAAGGCATGGGCATCGCCACCGGCCTCGCGTTTGACAAAGCCGGAAGCCTCTACGTCGGCGATCGCAGCGGCACGATTTTCAAAATCGGTCCCGACCGCGAAATTTTCGTCTTCGCCACGCTCGAGCCGTCGCTTGCCGCGTATCATCTCGCCTTCAGTCCCACGGGCGATCTGTATGTCACCGGCCCGACGACGTCCAGCTTCGACCGCGTCTACAAAATCACTCCTGGCGGCGATGTAAGTGTTTTCTTCCGCGGCCTCGGACGCCCGCAAGGCCTCGCCTTCGATCGCTTCGGCAATCTTTACGTCGCGGCTTCTTTCAGCGGCCGTCGCGGCATCGTCCGGCTCACTCCTCACGCGGAGCCGCAAGTCGTCCTCGGCGGCAGCAATATCGTTGGCCTCGCGCTGATGCCCAGCCGCCGCGCCATGATCACCACCAATAGTGCCATCTACTCTCTCGACTGGGACGTCGAGGGTCTCCCGCTCTTCGGTTAACCACCCAATGCGGGCAGAAATTATCGCCATCGGCTCAGAACTGCTCACGCCCTACCGCCTCGACACGAATTCTCTATTTCTTACCGACGGCCTCAATCAAGTCGGCATTCGCGTGGTCCACAAAGCAGTGGTCGGCGATTCGCTCGACGATATGCGCGCATCATTCCGCCAAGCCCTCGACCGCGCTGACCTCATCGTCGCTTGCGGTGGCCTGGGCCCCACCGATGACGACCGCACTCGCGAAGCCGTTGCCGATCTGCTCGGCCGCAAACTCGAATTGAATGAAGGCGTCCTCCGCCACATCCAGGAACTTTTCCGCCGCTTCGGCCGCGTGATGCCAGAAATCAATCGCCGCCAGGCGATGGTCCCCGAAGGCGCCACAGTAATTCCGAATCCGCGCGGCAGCGCTCCCGGCCTCTGGATCGAAGCGAGCGGCCACATTGTGATTCTCATGCCCGGCGTTCCGTCAGAGCTACGCGCGATGTTCGACCAGGAAATCCGCCCGCGCCTCACCAGGCTCGGTCACGATGAGCGTCTCTTCACCCGCGACCTGCGCATAACCGGCCTGCCCGAATCGGAAGTCGAGCAGCGCGTTTCGCCTCTCTACGCGCTCTACCCCGACACCGAAACCACAATCCTCGCATCGCCGCCGGGAATTCAACTTCACCCGCGAGTCTGGTCCCACGATCCCGCCCAAGCCAATCAGATTCTCGACGAAATGGTGAAACGCATGGCCCTTGCGCTGGGTGAGCATCTCTATTCCACCGAGGGCGAAGCAATGGAGGAAGTAGTCGCACGCGTGCTCACAGAAAATCGCGCCACGATCGCCGTCGCCGAAAGCTGCACGGGCGGCCTCCTCGCCGAACGACTCACCAATATTCCTGGCAGCTCCGTCTATTTTCTAGGCGGCGTAGTTTGCTACAGCAATGAACTGAAATCCGCGCTGGTCGACGTCCCGGCGGAGCTGATCGAAGCCAAAGGCGCGGTAAGCCCCGAAGTGGCGCTGGCTCTCGCCGACGGCATCCGCAAGAGAACCGGCGCAACGATAGGCGTGGGCGTCACAGGAATCGCAGGGCCGGGCGGCGGCACGCCTGAAAAGCCGGTCGGCCTCGTGCACATCGGTATCGCGGACGAACGAGGTCCACGCGAGCGCCGTTTCCAATTCCCCGGCGACCGCGAACGCATCCGCATGCACGCCTCTCAAACCGCTCTCGATTCAGTGCGGCGCTATTTCCTCTTCCCGCGCAGCCGGTCCTAACCAGTGCGCCTCTTCGTCGCGCTCGACTTGCCGGATC
>DATGGN010000126.1:0-63467 GCA_035308485.1 Rhizomicrobium sp. | reverse complement strand
GCGGTGAAACCACATCGCGTGATCGATGCTGGCCAGCTGTACGTTTTCATCGAACCACCGGATGCCATGGGGCAGCAGCGACGTTTCGAGAAGCGTCATGTCGGACGCGTAGGCGAGAATGCATTGTTGCAGCGCCGTATCGTCGGGTAGCGGACCGGTTGCGCGAATCCACACGGCATGAAAGGGCGGCCGCTTCTCGCCGCTGACAAAATGTTCGCCGTCGATCGGGCGGACCTCGATGGGCCGCCTGCGCAGGAAGTGTTCGCGGTATTTCTCGGGGATGCCCGCTGCGAGTTTGCGGCGGTGCTCCTCTTCGTGCGGCAGCTCGTCCGGGCCAGGCAAAAGCGGGGGATCGATCTGGTGTTCGGGACCCACTTCGGGAATCTGGAACGAGGCCGACATGTGAAAGATCTGCCGGCCATGCTGGATCGCGACCACGCGCCGGGAACTAAAGCTCGAACCGTCGCGGCTGCGGTCGACCTCGTAGAGAATGGGAACCTTTGGGTCTCCCGGCAGGAGAAAATACGCGTGAAGAGAGTGGCAGATGCGCGCCTCGACGGTGCGCGTAGCAGCGACGAGCGCCTGACCGAGCACCTGGCCGCCAAACACGCGCTGGAAGCGATCCCTGGGACTCGTGCCCCGAAAGATGTTCTCTTCGATGGGTTCGAGATCGAGCAGCGCGACCAGCTGTTCAACCGGTGATTGGCCGGACTCGTTCTCCCGCATCCGGCCGTGAATATCCGGTGTCAATTTTCGTGGCAAGCAGTCCACCCTTACCGGCGACATGGGGCTATGCAGCGAAGCTCGCGCGCCCTAGATAGAAGCGAACCCACGAACGCGCATGATTCCCGGGCGATATCCGCACGATCCATGGCAAATCCGCTTCTCGAACGCGCAGCGCACACCCGTCCCGCGACGACAAAACGGGGAGCGCTTGAACGCCTGTTCACGCTGCTCTTCAAGGGATTCGTCTACAACCAGATATGGGAAGATCCCGACGTCGATCTGGAGGCGCTGGAAATCAGGCCGCATCACCGCGTCATCACCATCGCTTCGGGCGGCTGCAACATTCTCAATTATCTCGCGGCGGCACCCGAAAAAATCATTGCCGTGGATCTCAATGAAAACCACGTGGCGCTCACCCGCCTCAAACTGGCGGCGTTGTGCAATCTTCCCTCCTACGAGGACTTCTTCCGGTTCTTTGGGTCAGCCAACGACAAGGCGAACCGTATCGCATACGACAATTTCCTGAGCCGCAGACTCGATGCGGATACGCGCCGCTACTGGGAAAAGTACATTCCGCTGCACGGGCGCAGAATCAACATGTTCGCCCGCAATCTTTATCGCTACGGGCTCCTGGGGCGCTTCATCGGCGTCCTTCACACCGTCGCGAAATTGCACGGCAAACGCCTGGATGGACTCGTTACGGCACGCACCCGGGACGAACAGCGTGCCCATTTCGAGCGCAGCATTGCGCCGCTGTTCGACTACAAATCGATTCGGTTTCTTTCCCGTACTCCGGTTTCGCTCTACGCTCTCGGCATTCCGCCCGCACAATATGACGAGCTGGTTGGCGCTTCGAACGGGGATCCTGTTTCGGTGCTGCGGCGCCGGGTGGAAAAGCTGGCCTGCGATTTCCCCGTATCAGACAACTATTTTGCCTGGCAGGCCTTTGCGCGCGGCTATGATGTCGAGAATCGCGAAGCCGTGCCCGCCTATCTCCGCGAGGACGTGTACGAAGCGATCCGAACCCGGACGGACAGGGTGGAGGTCCATCATGCCTCTCTTGTGGACTTTCTGCAGACCCAGCCGCCAGCGTCCCTTCACCGCTACGTCCTGCTCGATTCGCAGGACTGGATGACCGCGGACATGCTCGCGGCGCTTTGGCACGAGATCAACCGGACCGCGGACAGGAACGATGCACGCGTGATTTTTCGTACTGCCGGCGAGGCGTCGCCGCTGCCGCGCAAGCTGCCGCAAGAACTCCTGATGCCCTGGGACTATCTCGAAGAGGCTAGCCGCCGGTTCCATGCGAACGACCGCTCGTCCATCTACGGCGGCTTTCACGTGTACCGCCGCCGTCCCACCGTCTGAGCAGCAAGCCCGTGTCCCTGGAACCCCCGCATGGCGCGCTGATGGATCGCGTCTATCGCCGTCAGCGGCATATCTACAATGTCACCCGTCGCTATTACCTCGTCGGTCGCGACGACCTGATTCGAGGGCTCGATCTGCGACCAGGAGACCGTGCTGTGGAAATCGGCTGCGGCACCGCGCGCAACCTGATCGCGACGGCGCGGCGCTATCCGGAAGCGCAGCTTTTCGGTCTGGATGCCTCTGGCGAGATGCTCGCGACGGCGGGCGACGCAGTCAGTCGCGCCGGTATCTCGCGCCGCGTGGTCCTGAAGCGGGGTCTTGCCGAGCAAATGTCGCCCGAACTCTTCGGCGGGAGCCGGGGATTTGAAGCCGCGATCTTCTCCTACAGTCTTTCGATGATACCCGACTGGCGTCCGGCGCTCATCGCCGCCAGCCGGGCGCTTTCGGAGCATGGTCGTTTGCATATTGTGGACTTCGGCGATTTCGGAAATCTGCCGGGCTTGGTGTCAGCGGGGCTGCGCGCCTGGCTTCGAAAGTTCCACGTTGTTCCGCGGACTGAACTTCTGGGGACACTCGAAGGGATTCCCCCGGGCCCCGAAGGGCGTTTGCGCGTTTATCCTGGTCGCTACGCCTTTTGCTGGCGGGGGGAGGCGTTACCCGAGGGCGTCTTAGCGAATGTTGCAGGGCAGCCACAGGCGACCGAGATTTCCTGAGTGACCACACCCTATTGTGCTGGCGGCGATGGACATTGCTCCCGGCCATCGGTCAAATTGCGTCGTCTTCCCTGACGCGTCGGTGGGGTGTGTCCCCGCCCGTCGGTGATTCATTTACGGGGGTTTGCGATGAAAACTCGAATGTTGGCTCTGGCGGGAGTTGCTCTCTTGGCCTTGGCCGTTCCTGCAGCAGCCAACGACGCCCAAGGATGGTATCTCAACCTCGGAGCGGGCTTCGACTATCTGGGCAACATCCAGGTTCCGCAGAGCCCGTTGCTGCAAGGCAACGGACACCCGCTTGTTGATTTCCACACGGGGAATTCGGCTCTTCTCGAAGGATCGATCGGGTTCCGTTTCCCGAATCGCATTCGCGCCGAAATGGAGGTGGGTTATACGCATCACAGCGTCGACTCGACCGCGGACACGAGCGGCGGCAAGGCGCAAATAACGTCGATCCTCTACAATGCCGCCTATGATCTGCCGATTACCGACCGATGGGACTTCACCTTCGGCGCCGGCGCGGGTGTCGGTTTCGGAGCAATCGATGTTCCGCTGGTCGGTGGTGGCAATCTGGTCTCTGGAACGAATCAGGGCTTCATGTGGCAGGGGATGGCCGGTTTCAATTACTCCCTGACCGACAACATCGATCTGACGGTGGATTGGCGGTATCGTTCGCTCTCCGTAAATCGTTACTACGCTTCCGATATCATCCTTGTGCCGGGCGCTGTTCGCTTAGGTGGGCAGGTTCGCAATCTGAGCGAGCAGGCGTGGATGTTCGGCATCCGCTACTATTTCTGGTCGGCACCGCCTCCGCCGCCACCGCCGCCACCGCCTCCGCCCCCACCGCCGCCACCGCCGCCTCCGCCACCACCGCCGCCGACGAAGACCTTCATCGTCTTCTTCGACTTCGACAAGTACAACCTCACGGCGGAAGCCCAGGCCGTGGTCGAGGAAGCCGTAAAGACGGCCAAGGCGAACGGCTTTGTACGCGTGCTGGTCACCGGTCACACCGACACGGTTGGCTCAGACAGCTACAATCAGGGGCTGTCCGTCCGCCGCGCGACGAGCGTCAAGGACGAAATGGTACGCGAGGGCATGGACGGCTCGCAGATCTCGATCGAGGGCAAGAGCTTCCACGACCCACTGGTACCGACGGGTCCGGGCGTGCGCGAACCACAGAACCGGCGCGCCGTCATCGATCTGGGCGGCGGCAGCTAACCGCCTCCCGGCTCTGAAATCAGAGGGCGGGCTCTCGCGAGCCCGCCCTTCTTCTTTTGCGTCTCGCTGAAGAGCGGTACGCGAGCAAAAAAAACACAAAGCTCGGCGCAGACTACGCGGAGGAACCAGAGTCAAGCATTCGCGCGCTTCCGCCTTCGCACTTTGGGTCTCGGCGCACAAGTCACGCGCCGCCTGGCCGCCAAAGCTTTAGCGAAGGCGCAACCCCGGTGAACTCCGCGCTGATCTTCCTGTTTTTCAGCGGGCCTGAAGATTGGCGACGCGCTCGGGATTCGGCCGCGGCATTACATCAGGAACGGTGTTCGCGCTGTTGAGCCCGACGCGCACGCGCATCTGACACGAACCGACGGGTGGATCTTCAACCACCTGGACACCGGCGACGAAGTCTTCCAGCTTTGGTTTCGACGGAACGAGCGCTGCGTCGAATACGGCGCGCGCGTCACGGCAGTAGCTGGTGTTATCGCGGATGCTGCGCATGGACGAGTGGTTTGCGAGCCGCGTCTTGAAGGCGTGATATTCCGCCTCACCGCGCCTGGCACCGTAGAGACGACGAAACATCCTCAAAAGGCGCGCATCGGACGCGCGCAGTTCGGGGCCGTAGTTGGTCTGGAAGGCGTTGAAATGTTCCACCTCGCTGCAGGTCAGCGCGGCGACCATCAGCTCCTGTTGAATCATTGCCGCCTGAATGGCGCTCACTTCCTCGGGTTTCGCGCAACGCGGCGCCGCAATTGCGGAGGCGCCAACGAGAAACGCGGCCATGCAGGCCAGTCCGGCGGCTGTTTTCGTTCCCATACCCCTGATCCACATAGTTGGTTGACCGACGTTAAGCCTATAGCATCGTTCGCGCGACGATGCGATGGTTGGATCGTGCGAAGCTTAAGAATGCGTCGCGGGAATCCCTCGCTTGCACAAGAACAAACAAATGCAAATTAACGCGCCGTCTACCGTCGATCTCTCGGGCGAATCGGTCCACTGGGATTTTCGCGAATCGATGTCGTACGGTGACTATCTGCGGCTCGAGGAGCTGCTGTCGTGCCAACGCCCGCTGACCGACAAGCACGACGAGATGTTGTTTATCGTAATACATCAGGCCTCTGAAGTCTGGATCAAGCTTTGCCTTCACGAGATCTCCGGTGCCATCCGCCAGATTCGGAGTGGTGAGCTCGGGCCTGCCTTCAAGATGATGGCGCGTGTTGCGCGTGTACAATCCAACCTCATTCAGTCATGGGAGATTCTGTCCACGATGACTCCGTTCGACTATTCGAGCTTTCGTGATGCGCTCGGAAAGGCGTCCGGATTTCAGTCGTTTCAGTACAGAATGCTCGAGTTCCGCCTCGGCAACAAGAACAGGCAGATGGCTGCCGTGTTCGCGTCGAACCCTGGAATTGCCGAACGCGTCGACTCGGCGCTGAGGGAGCCCAGCATTTACGACGAGTCGCTGGCCTTGCTGGCGAGAAGGGGTTTCGTAATTCCATCGGAAAAGCTCGCGCGGGATTTTTCAGGACCCTACGAGCCCGACCCGATCGTGACCGACGCCTGGCGTCTCGTGTACCGCGATGTCGAAAGGCATTGGGACTTGTATGAACTCGCCGAAAAGCTGGTGGATGTGGAGTATCGGTTTCATCTCTGGCGCTACAGCCACATGAAGACCGTGGAACGCATCATAGGGGCCAAGCCGGGAACGGGCGGAACCTCGGGCGTTTCGTACCTCCAGAAAGCCCTCGGATTGCGGTTCTATCCCGAGCTTTGGGACGTTCGCACCGAGATCTGACCGGCAAATCTTAACCATTGTAACATTTTGCGGGCCGGTTCCGCCGGCTCTGGACGGCCTGCGGGGAAAACCATAAAGTTCGACGTTAACCTTGGGGAAGTTTGCAACGGAGCAGTAGCACAAGAAAAATAACCTGATAGTGGGGGAGTGACGCCGATGACAAGAGCGCATCTCTTTCTGGCCGCGATGGTTTTTGCAGCTGCGCCGGTCCTGGCGCGACCGCCTGCCGTCCCGAAACCGGTGCCATCCCGGCACGTTCTGCTCGATTTGAATGGGCTGCATCTGTTCCATGAGCCGGCCCCGGCATCGACGGGATTCAAGGCGTGGGATGAACATGATGGCTCCTCCCAACCCCTTTCGCTGCCCAAACTCGGTGTTGGACCGTTGCATGCCGAATTCGGCGTGGACGACAATCCGCGTGCCAATCTGTCGACCTACAAAATGCAGGGCGCCGATCAGCTTGGAAGCAGCATATGGCAGGCCGAACAGGGAAAGTCCGCCAAGCTGATGTTCACCTGGCCACCGAAAAACTAGCGCCGCGCCGCTTTTCCGCGTAGTCAGCCTGGAGTAATGCTGGCGCGAACAGCGTCACGTGAAAGGATTCGCCCGAATGGCGTACAAAGTGGCAGTGATCGGGGCCACCGGGAATGTCGGTCGCGAAATGCTGGGCGTACTTGCCGAGCGCGCGTTTCCCGCGAGCGAAGTCGTTGCGCTCGCCTCGACAAGATCCGTCGGCACGGAAGTTTCGTTCGGCGATGGCATCCTGAAGGTCAAGGCGCTCGATTATTTCGATTTTCAAGGCACCGATATCGCGTTGATGTCTGCGGGATCTGCGGTCGCGAAGGCGTGGGCGCCGAAGATCGCCGCGGCCGGCGCGCTCGTCATCGACAACTCGTCCTGCTGGCGGATGGACCGGCAGGTTCCGCTGATCGTTCCGGAAGTCAACGCGGCGGCGCTCGAGAGCGGCATTCCCAGGGGGATCGTCGCCAACCCGAACTGTTCGACGGCAGGGGTCGTGGTCGCGCTGAAACCTCTGCACGACGAAGCACAGATCAAGCGCGTGGTCGTCTCCACCTACCAGTCGGTTTCCGGCGCCGGCAAGGAAGCCATGGACGAACTGTTTCGCCAGACGCGGGCCGTGTTCGTTGCCGATCCGATAGAATGCGAAAAATTTCCAAAGCAGATTGCCTTCAATGTGATTCCGCACATTTTTCCGTTCCTTGATTCCGGCTATACGACCGAGGAATGGAAGATGATGGTCGAAACCCAGAAAATTCTGGACCCGGACATTCAGCTGACGGCGACCTGCGTGCGCGTACCCGTATTCATCGGTCATTCGGCGGCGGTAAACATAGAGTTCGAGCGCCCGATCACAGCGCAGCGGGCGCGCGCGATCCTGCGCGAAGCGCCGGGCATTCTCGTCGTCGACAAACGGGAGGACGGCGGCTACGTGACGCCCGTCGAGGCAGCCGGGGAGGACGCGACCTACGTATCGCGCATTCGCAAGGATCCGACCGTAGAGCACGGCCTTGCTCTCTGGGTCGTGACGGACAATCTGCGGAAAGGCGCCGCGCTCAATGCCGTACAGATCGCGGAATGTCTGATCAATCGGAGACTGTTGAAACGGGCCGCATAGAGCGGAACGGCTGCCGATGGCAACGCGATGAACTACATCAGCGTCGTTTAAAGCCACGATCAGCTCGAAGCTGATGTTCGAGAATCGCTATGGCAATCCTCCGTGCTGCAGCGTCAGCAGCCGTTGCACGTGACGGCCAGAGACTCGCGTGGGCGCGAGTAAAAGGAAAATGTCATCGGAATGGAGCCGAAAAAACCGAGGGGCGGAGTGTAGTGGTAGGTCACGGTGGCGAGAATGGCACTCGCGCCGTCCGTTGTTGCTACAACGCCGGCGGGAGGCGTGACCACGAGACCCTGCAACAAGGGCGTCCCGTTCTGCGCGCGGCTCCAGGCAACGGTCACCTTCTGGGTGGCGGCAGAGTAAACGAGGCTGGATATCACGATCGTCGTGTTGGCCGATGAATAGGGATACATGATCGCGTTCCCGGCACTGTAGGCGTTGCTGATGTCCGTGCTGTTGACCGAGGTGCCCATCGCGACGAGGTCGGAGACGTTCGAGCTCAGGTCGATGACTTTTTGCCGGGCCGAAAGTGCGTTGCAAATGCCGACCGTCCCGAGGAGCAGCGTCACCATCAGAGGGAGAAGCAGCGCGAACTCGATGCCGGCGAGCCCCGAATTCGATTTCCATGCATTGGGAAGACGTCTCAGCATGATGCACCTGCCACAAAGGGTTCGTTGCGAAAGGCCGCTGCCGAGGTCATCAGATATTGCCCGTGCGGCATGTTGTGCAGCAGCGGCGCCATTAACGGCGTCATGATGGACCAGGGATAGAAGACACGTACAAGTACCGTGTCGCAGGCGTTGCCCGTATTGAACTGCATGGCGGCGGTGTTGAGACTTCCGTCGGGGTTGATCACATTCGTATATTGCGCACCTGTAAAGCTGTTGGAAACCTCCATATCGACCTGGAGATTGGCAATGCAAGTCGCTGTACTTACCATACCCGTCATTTGACTGCAGACCTGCGCGACGTACTGCGACTTCGTCATGTTCTGGCTCTGCGCCTGGCCGGTACGCAACAAGCGGGCGGCATCGTTGGCGGCGTTCGAAAGGTTCGAGTTGAAACTATAGATAACGCCAGTCTCGACCAGCCCGAGAATGAACAGGATGAATGCCGGTGCGACGACCGCGAATTCGATGGCCGTGGCGCCCGACCGCGAGCCACGGCACAAGAGGGCACGGGCATTCTCCGCAAGAAATTCTGCGCATCTCCTCGCCCGGCTCGGGCCACGCGCCCCTGCCGGCGGACCGCCCGATACTCGCCGCGCCGCGCTACCCACAATCCCGAAAAGCCTCGTGGACATGGCGACCCCCTACAGGACGACACGCAATTGCGTGATCTGCGTTCCGATCTGGTTCAGGGTCGTGATGATCTCTCCCGATGTCGTCAGATCGAAGTACTTGCTGGAATCGGTAGCGCATGCTTGCAGGGGCGCAGAGTTTCCCTGCGTCCCATTAAGATCGACATAGACCGCATAGATTATGACGCCCGCCGCTTTCAGGTTGGTGCACACCTGGGACTCGCGGGCATCTACACTTGTGCTTTGGTCGGTACCGTCTCCGTACCACCGGTCCTGCGTATTCAAACCGTCGCTCACAATGATGACGATCTGCGACGTATTCGCCGGCAAAGCGGGGGCATTCAAGGGAGCGTTCTGGGTTTGAGCTTCCCAGCCCCATGCGAGGCCAACCGGTTGATCCGTCGAGCCGTTCGCCGTCATGGAATTGGTTTCGGCAGCCAGCGCTGACCAATTGTAATTCAATCCCATCAGAGCAGCCGGCACACACGACATGTTATTTTCCGCCGGAAAATCAGTTGCGGTTCCGGTCGGCCTCGTGTTGTTTACATCATAGTTTTGCGTCCGATCCATGATGCAGCCGCCCCATGTGTTGTGGTTGTTTGCAACCCAGGTGTGGCTGTAGGTACATGACCTTTTGCAGCTGGGAACAGTGAGCGTGCTGGTATAGCACCCATTATAGAAATGATCGAGTTGACCGCTCGTGTCGAATTTCGTGTACGGGCCGGGACAGATGTATCCCGCGTAAGAGCCAGTGGAGGGAATCGTGGTGACGATGCATTGTGAGTTCGTACAGTTCGAAGGGCTATTGGCGCAGCCGTAACCGTTGGTATTCACGGAATAGGGGCACGGCGAGCCGGGCCCGATGCTTGATGACGGGGTGGAGTTGGCCGGGGCCGAGTTCCAGTCGGTCCAATCGATCCATGTCGCAGCTACGTTGGATGTTCCCACGTTGACGTTCTTGCTGAACGGGACGAGCGCGACCTGAACGTCGCCGGGGTTGGCCGCTGCTTTCTGGAGCATCGTCAACATCTGGTTCACGGCTGTCTTGAGGGCGCTGATTTTGCTGAGACCGGTCTTGTCCGTCTGGTTCATGGAGCCGGTATTGTCGAGCACGAGCGAAACCCAGAGTTTCGTTTGCCCCCAGGTCACTTTCGAAGTGTACCCGACGTTGACGGTCTTGATGCCGATGAGCCGCATCAACGTCGTGGGCATCGGCACCGTGTCGCTCAGCGTCACCGTGTTTATTACGCTGCCCGCGCCGGTGATACTCAGTGCGACATTGACGGCTTGGGGCACGCCGTAGGACGTACCGATGGTGTAATTTGCATTAAAGTATTGTTGCGCCAGCGTCTGCATTTGTGCCTGGGTGAGCCCCGAAGTTGCGCCCACGGCCAATCCGGCCGCGTCGAGCGCACTGGCGACGCTCGAGCGGACGATCAAGGATCTTGCCAGGTCGACGCCAGCGCCGACGGCAACCACGATCGGAATCAGCGAAAACGCGAAAAGCATTGAAATGTTCGCGCGGGTCGACCGTCGCAGTGCGGTAAGTCGCGCCATCGCACGACCGAATTTGTTGCGAGCAACCATTTTCCTTCGCCCAATCCCCAGGTTTTGGTGCCCCACCCGGCTGTGTGGACCCGGCGGGGATGTCCAAGGCAGCAGGAATCGTTCCCGCTTGGCACGACCCATCCTAAGGACCAGCGACTAAGGGACCGTTGCGAGGAGTTCTCAATTTAACTTCAAGTTGGAACCGAGAATTCGTAATCCGGCGTTACGGGGTCGGATCACGACCTGACAGGCACTCTCTTCGAGGCGCGTGAATCCGAATTAACCCACCGTTGCGCGACTTCCGCCTTGCCATTTCGTCCTCCTTTCAGGCAACAGAGCCAAACAGGAAAAGGGGACCGGAATGCCAAATCGCGTTATCGCTGCGCCGGACGAGGGTTCGTCTGCGGAACAGGTGGCCTATCAGCTGTTTCTGCACATCGCAGACGTCGAGGGTGTTTCCCTCGACCGCGAAGACGATTCCCGGCGCAAGAAGGCCGATCGCAAGTGGATCCTCAAAGCCTATTCGGAATGCATCTGGGCGGTCAGGACAGCCGATTACTGCTGATCACCCGCGCGCGACGGTCATTCCCGCGATTCTACTGCACCAATGCTATCAGATTCGGGTTGTCGTTCGATGCGCCCGTAATTTGGCAGATCGAACCCAAAGAAGAACCGCCCGACAGGGAAATCTGGGACCCGATCAACTCCAGGCACTGGCCGGAGCCGTTGCCAAGGCTCGCCGCGCCGCTGAGCGAAATGGCGCCATTGGGGATGTAGAACGCGCCGGAGATGCTTGTGTTCGTCGCTCCCTCCGTGAACACGGCAGTTCCCGAATTCCCCGACGAGGTTGGGCCGATGACGGCCAGGTTTTGCGTGCTTCCCAACGTCGGCGCGGTGAGCGTGACGGTGCTGTAGCCCGCGCCGACATAGAACGCATGACCCGAGGCGTCGAGCGAACTGCCGCCGATGACCATCGTGACATTGCTGCCGCTCACGCCGGTGGAGGTCCCCCAGCAGGTCACGTTTCCGCCGTTGCTGCCGCCGAGCGACACGTAGTTTGCCACAGTGTAAATTCCGGAACCGAGAATGTTCCCTCCCGCGGTAAGAAAGTACCCGTTGACGTCGTGGTACGCGGCGGCGCCGGTTTTGAGGCATGTTCCACCATTCGGATCGTTCATGTTGCCGGCCAGCTGGAATACGTCGCCGCTGCCCGTAGCATCGCCAAACGACACCACGGAACCGCTGCCCATGTACAGGCTGTTGCCGTCAAGCGCCTTGCCAATGTTGTAGCTGTTGGTCGAACCGTTTCCACCCAGTGTGAGCGTTGAATTGCCCTTTGCATAAATGCCGCCGGCGATGACAAATTTGCTCGGACCGGCAAACGTCATCGCGGGTCCTGTGTTGCAGATGCTGTAGGTCGTGGAGCTGTTGCAGCTCACCGAGCTCGATGCGCCGATGTTGAACGTGCCGGCGCCGAAGGTCGTCACGGCGCTCCCATTCGTGGTCACAATTCCCTGGGGAACATTGTACGTTCCGGGTCCGAAATTCAGCGTTCCCGATCCGGTCGCTATCTGCGTGAAATAGTACGTGTTCGAAGCAGAACCGGAGGTATTGAAGTTGACAGTGGCGCCTCCGGAAACCGATATCGTTCCGAACTGGTATGTCCCTCCGAGCGGGCACGTCACCGTCCACACCGGGGAGAGATAGACGCCTGTGCACCCTTTGGAGGCCAACGCCGCAGTTATGGCGACGTTGTTTGCCTCGGCAAACGCAAGCGACGGCACCCCGGTGACGGTGGCAGGGTTTGTCGGCGACGTAATTGCTTCAACGGTGGAGAGCCGGCCAATCTGGGTGGTGACTTCGGACGTCGATCCGAGCGGATCCGCAGTGAGTATCTGTTTTTCGGTTGGCGTGCCGCCGTGGGTGTTGTGCATATTGATGCAACTCGGAGCGGCCGAATAGTAGAAGATGTAGTCCGCCGTGAGGCTCGCGCCCCCGCTGCAGGTCACCGTCTGGTTGGATGCGATGGTGCAGTTCTGCGTACTGACGGCCGTGCCGCCGCTCGCTGTCACACCTGATCCGGTGGTCTTGAGGGCAATGATGCAACCTGGCCTGCCCGGCATCACTTCGGCGTAGGCGGTCGCCCTTACGGCAATGCTCGATTTCCTCGGTTGAAGCAGGCGCGCGAAGAACAGCGGGGCGTTCGAAGAAACGGTGACCTCCACCGCCGAATTCCCGTCGCCCGTCGGTGAGCTGACAAGCGACGACGTTATGGACCCCGACGAGACCCCGTTGAGCGCGGCGGCGTTGGTTGCGGCCGTACCCATCGACGACGTGGAACTGGTTTCGGAATAGACTGTCGCTCCTGCAATAGCCGCGGAATCTGCGGCGCGTTGATCCTCAACGCGGTGCAACAACCCGTTGCCGTATTCGGAAGCGAGGCCGGCAACGCCAACAAATGCAACCATCATCACCGCTGAAAGTATGGAGATGTTGCCGGAGCGACTGATCAGAAACCGCTTGAACATGATTGCCTTCCACGGGGCACGGTTCGTACGCCCGATCGTCCGAACATTACATGCCGTTAAGGTGCGGGTATGATGACAATCGATTCAAATGCCAATCAAATCCGGACAAGTTGGTTTTCGCGAGGTTAAGAGGACCGCTTGGCAGCCGAACCCGAAAAAGCACTAAGTGCTTTCATGCTCACAGCTTTCACACTTCAGGTCTGTCGGCTCCGCAACTTCCAGGAACAAGCATTGTTTCGAAATGAGACGGAGCTCCTGTTCGTTGCGGCTTGCGTCCAGGATTCGAAACAACCGGGCTACGACTGTTCGTACCGCGTCGACCAGTGTCGAATCCGCCAGATGTCCCGCAAGAAAAAGCGCCGCAAAAAGATCGCCCGCACCGTGCGGCACGTCCTGCAGCAACGGCGTCGATACGAGCCATGCTTCCTTTCCGGAAACAGCAAGGACGGCGATCCGATCGGTCCCGTCCGGCACTGATGTGACAAGCACGACGGGGCGCCCGAGACGCCGGGCTGCGATTCTTGCATCCGAACGATTCCGGATGGAAAGCGCGGAAAGCTGCACAAGTTCGAACCAGTTCGGTGTCACGATATCCGCGAGGGGCAGAAGTTGGCGCGCGATGGCTTCGGCGACGCCGGGCTTGGCATAGGACCGGCCGTTGTCTCCCATCACCGGATCGAGCAAATACAACGATCGTGGGTTTGCGTGTTTCACTCTAAGGACCGCTTCGGCGACGACGTCGGCCTGCTCCGCATTCCCGAGATATCCGGAAAGTACGGCGTCGCATCGCGCCAGCCAGCCGTTCGCAGCGAGCCCGTCAAGGAGACGGGACAGTAGACCGGGCGAGATCGCTTCGCCCTGTACGTGCGGATATCCCGCATGATTCGAATAAATGACCGTCGGCAACGCCCACACCTCATGACCGTGACGCTGGAGCGCGAAGCGTGCCGCGCCCTGGCCCACATGCCCGTGGACGACCTCGGACTGAATGGAGAGGATATTCACGGCGCCTCCTCAAGATCTACGGATTGGCGGCTGGTCAACCCGTGCGCTAGATATGGCGCATGCAGGAACGATCCGTAAGCGCCATCCGGCCGCGCCGCTCGGTTCTTTACATGCCCGGTTCGAACGCGCGCGCTCTGGAGAAGGCCCGCGCGCTGGACGCCGATGCGTTGATCCTCGATCTTGAAGACGCGGTCGCGCCCGACGCCAAGGAGACGGCGCGTGCGCAGGTTTGCCAAGCGGTGAAAGCGCGCGGGTTCGGCGCGCGGGAAGTCGTGATCCGGATCAACGGGCTTGGCACCCAATGGAGCGACGCCGATCTCGAGGCCGCGCTCGATGCGGGCCCGGATGCCGTTCTCGTTCCCAAGGTTTCCGGCGCAGCGGACCTCGAGGGAATCGACGCGGCGATCGATGGAATCGAACTCTGGGCGATGATCGAAACCCCACGCGCGATCCTCGACATCGACGAAATTGCGGGATCGAGCCGCAATCTCGCCTGTCTGGTGATGGGCACCAACGATCTGATCAAGGACATGCGGGGAAAACCGATGCGCGGCCGCGAGAATTTGACCGCGGCGCTGTCGCTGTGCGTCCTTGCCGCGCGCGCCCACGATCTTTCGGCAATCGACGGCGTGTTCAATACCATCGCCGATCCCGAAGGCTTTCACGCCGAATGTGAGCGCGGGCGCGCCTTCGGGTTCGACGGAAAAACGCTTGTACATCCCTCGCAGATCGCGCCGTGCAACGCGATCTTCGCCCCGTCCGGCGAGGAGGTGGAATTCGCGCGCCGCATCATTGCGGCGTTTGCGCTCCCGGAGAACGCATGCAGGGGCGCGATAGCGCTCGACGGAAAGATGGTCGAACGTCTCCATGCCGAGACGGCCCGGCGCACGGTCGCGCTCGCCGAAGCGATCGCCGCGCGCGAGCCGCAGCCGTGACGCACAGCCTTTACGCCACTGCAGGCATCGTGCTTGCCGCAATCCTTCTTTACCGCTTTCACCGCCCGATTCTTGCGGCGCTCGAACGTTTCGACGCGCGCAACATGGCGCGCAAATACCAGGAAGCCCGAGACCGGCGCGACCGTCTTGCCCATTACCGGCATACTGTGACGCTCGCCGAAGAGCAGGTTGACAATGTTGCCGAAATCGTGGTGAGCGACGAGCGTACAGCGCGCCCGGTGTCGAGATTCGTGTTCGCGGGCAAGACGTTTACGACGCGCGAGGAAGCGGAAAAGGCTCGCAATGACGCCATCATCGCCCTGGCGCGTGAGTTCTACGTCGAGCTTCCCGTGGCGCTTTCCCGGCGCGGCGATTCTACCCTCCGCCGCGACTAGCGGCCGATTGTATTCGCCGATAGGGGCGCGCGGAGGCGCGGAGACGCGGACGAATTTCACCACCAAGAGCACGAAAAACCACAAAGAAGCGTATCGCGCGCAATTGGCTTCGTGACGCTGCGTGTTCTTCGTGGTGAACACCTTGTTCTTCCGCGCCTCGTATTGGCGCGGTCGGCGACACACCCAAAGCCTGAACCGAGAAAAACGGAGCTGTACGAGTTACGCGGCTTCGCCGCGGAGGAGGCGGGGCAGACGTCCGGCCGCCCCTCCGGCGTGGCGCATGAAGAACCGGCGCATCGGCGCGATCGCGTCCACAACGCCAAGGCCCAGATCGCGAACCAGCCTGACCGGCGTGAAATCGTTTGAAAAGAGCCGGTTCAGGGCATCGGTCGCGGCGGCAAGGACAAAGGAATCGAAGCGTCGCCATCGTTCGTAACGGCGAAGCACATCGGCGGTGCCGACGTCCAGGCCGAGGCGCGCCGCGTCGAGCACCACCTCCGACAACGCCGCCACATCTTTGAATCCGAGGTTCAATCCCTGTCCGGCGATTGGATGGATGCCGTGCGCCGCGTCGCCCACGAGCGCGAACCGCGGCCTTACGTAGCCGCGTGCGAGGTGGAAATTCAACGGGTAGGACCAGCGCGGCCCTTCTGTACGGATGTTCCCGAGATGCGCGCCGAAGCGGCGCGCGATTTCGGTCTCGAAATCCGGCTGCGGCAATTGAAGAATTGGGCCCGCTATTTCTTCACGTTCCGTCCAGACGAGCGACGAGCGGTTGCCGGTCATCGGCAGGATTGCAAACGGCCCGGACGGCAGGAAATGTTCGTACGCAACGCCGTCGTGCGGGTGCTCGTGCTCCACGGTCGCCACGATTCCGCGCTGCGGGTAGGACCACGCGACAACGCCGATTTCCGCCCGCTCGCGCGAAGGGGAGTCGCGTCCTTCGGCTGCGACGAGCAGGGACGGCCGGACAGTGCGGCCGCTTTCGAGATGCACCTCCAGGGCATCCCGATATCGTACAAAGTCGCAAACGCGGTCGGGGTTGGCAATCTCCAGCGCCTCGGCAGTCGTCGCGGCATCGAGAAGCGCAGCGCGAATGTGCCTGTTCTCGGCGATGTAGCCCATCGCCTCGCCGATCTCGTGATGATCGAAATGCAGCGACAGCGGCGAGGGCGCCTCTCCCGTCTTTGCGTCGGTCACAAGGATGTCGCGGATCGGTTCGGCGTCGTTTTGCAATGCCTTCCACACGCCGAGCACATCCAGCATACGCGCGGAGGAGTACGAAATTGCGCTCACGCGTCCGTCGAATTCGGCGGAGCGTGTTTTTTGCAGGGGAAGCGGATCGGCGAGCAGTACGCGCAGTCCGCCTTGCGCCAGCGCGAGCGAAAGCGTCAACCCGACCATGCCGCCACCGGCGATCACCACCTGTGGGTCATCTCGCGCCATTCATGCACCTTAGAGATGGTGCGTTCGAATTGCATCAATACGACGCCCCCGGGAACCCGCGGCCCATGGCGCGGACCACACGGCCCGAAAGCTCGGCGCAGAAGACGCGGAGGATGCGGAGCGACGCAGAGAAAGATAACAACGAGACAGTGAGATACAGGAACGGCCCCGCGAGCGTATCGCGGGGCCGCGTTGTCAGGCTTCAGTAACCGTAGCTGCAGTACCCGTAATAGTAGTCATAGTATGTGCAGGACGGGTAATAGCCGGAGTACACCGGCCATCCCCAGACGCCGATGCCCCACCAGCCCCACCAGCCGGGGCCATACCAGCGGCCGCGCCACCAGCCGCCGCGCCACCCGCCCCATCCGGGGCCGAACCAATGGCCATGCCAATAGCCGCCACGACCAAAGCCGCCGCGGAAACCGCCACCGTGGAAGCCAGCCACGCCGCCGCGAAAGCCTCCTCCGTGGAAGCCCCCCACGCCGCCGTGGAAGCCCCCCACGCCGCCGTGGAAACCGCCGCCGCCATGGAAACCGCCACCACGTTGGGCATCAGCCGGCGCAGCCAACAGCGCGACCGAGCCCAAGCCGATCACGCCGGCCAAGGCGGCTCCCTGCGCCAATTTTCTCAGTCCTTCAGAAAGTTTCAGCATCTTCGATCTCCTTCGTTCAGCCACGCCCGAGCCTCGCCAGAACCTCCAATTTCGACGTGACGTAAGAACGAATGCAGACCCCTCACGGTTTCAGGCACCGTGTGCGAACGAACACAGTATAACATCAAAAGACCTTGATAGGGCCAGCAAAAAAGGCGTGTGTCGTTTCGACGGGGGCAAATGGGAATTTCGTACGTCTCCGACCGGAGCCGTGCGCATGGAAATCGACGGCGCCGTCTGGTTTGCCGGCGACCCGGAAGCCTCCTGGCTTTGATCCGCAAAGGGGTTCGCGCGGCAATGCATTCCGTGACACGAATCGCGCTGGCCATCTCGGCGCTGGCGGTTGCATTCGCAGTTGCTGCGCCGCTCTATGTTCATCTCGCGTCCGAAGCTCTCATCGAGCGGCGTTATCCGCTGCCGGTCGTCGAAGAACCGCTTGCCCCGTCGGCCGCGGGCGCCCGTGGCGCGCATCTGGCGACGCTGGCAGGATGTGCCGACTGTCATGGCCAGGGCCTCGAGGGTCGCCGGCAGAACCTCGGCCCTCTTCCACTTTGGGCAGGCAACCTGCGCATCGGTGCGGCTCAGCTTTCTACCGGCGAATTCGAGCGCGCCTTGCGCCGCGGGTTGGCGTCCGACGGAACGAGCCTCTGGGGCATGCCGTCGCAGGATTACATGTACATGAGCGAGAGTGACGTCGCCGATCTCTATTCCTGGCTGCGGTCGTTGGGCGCCGCCGGGCGCGCGACGCCGAAGCCGGCCTGGAACCTGCGCGCGCGCTTTGCGCTCCTTCGCGGCCGCATCGTGCCCGCGGCCATGGCGGCGCGCGAAGCGTCGTCCTCGCTCGATCTCGGACCCCGCTACGACGGCGGCCGCTATCTGGCGCGAATCGCCTGCAGCGAATGTCACGGAACCGATCTCGGCGGCGCGCCCGGTGCTCCGGACCTGAAAACCGTTGCTGCGTACAACCGGCCGGCCTTCTTCGACCTGCTTCGCCGGGGCTGGGGCGCGGAGCGCCGTCGCCTCAAATCCATGAGCCGCCTTGCACGGTCGCGCTTTCATGTCCTCGCCGATTACGAGATCATGGCGCTGTTCGATTATCTTTCCGCGCGCGCCCATGCACCGGCGGCCCTGTTCGCGCGCGCCAAAGCCAATGAGGCTCGCCGTCGCGAAACCATCACACTGGAAAACAACGATTGACCGCGAGCGAACCTGTACTGAAATTGAAGCCGCGCGAGGGCCGTCGCGTTCGCGCCGGCGCGCCCTGGGTGTTCTCCAACGAAATCGTTCTCGACGCGGCGGCGAAAGCGCTCGCGCCGGGCGCAACCGTCGAGGTGCAGGGCGACGACGGCCGTTCGTTCGGGTTGGGCTACTTCAATCCTGCCAGCCTGATCGCGGTCCGGTTGTTCGAAGTGCCTGCCGAAGGGGAGATCGACCGGGCCTTCCTGGTCGGGCGGATCGCCCGCGCGCTCGGCCTTCGCAACGTGCTGTGCGAGAGGCCGTACTATCGCCTCGTGCACGCCGAGGGCGACCAGCTTCCCGGCCTTGTCGTCGACCGGTTCGGCGATTCCTGTACCGTCCAGATCACCACCGCGGGCATGGAAGCACTGGCGGAATTGATCATCGAGGCTCTCGATGAATTGCTTGCACCCGAGAATCTCGTTCTTCGCGCGGACGCGCCTGCGCGTTCGCAGGAAGGTCTGGCTTCGTATATCCGGATCGCCAAAGGTGCAGCTGCCGACCACGTCGCAATAGAAGAAAATGGAACGCGCTATTTCGCCAATGCGACGGGAGGTCAGAAGACCGGTTGGTATTTCGACCAGCGCGCCAATCGCGCGTTTGTAGCCTCGCTGGCGAGCGGTCGTTCCGTGCTCGACGTGTACTGCCATTCCGGCGGATTTGCCGTGCTCGCCGCACGCGCCGGCGCCCATCTCGTCTGCGGGATAGACAGCTCCGCCGCCGCTCTTTCCCTTGCGGAGGAAAGTGCTGTGGCGAACGGCGCGAGCGCGGCCTGCCGCTTCGTCAAGGCCGACGCACCCGAGGAACTGGAACGACTGGCGGCTGCCAACGAGCGCTTCGACATCGTTATTTGTGACCCGCCGCCGTTCGTGAAATCGCGCAAGGATCTGGAAGCCGGCGCACGCGCCTATCGCAAACTCGCGCGCCTTGCCGCACACGTCGTCTCGCCAGACGGATTCCTGCTGCTCGCGAGCTGTTCGTACAACATGCCGCCGGACCGGTTTCAGGCGGAGTGCGCCGCCGGAATTGCGCGCGCGGGGCGTTCTGCCCGATTGATCCGCATGGCCGGTGCGGGTCCCGATCATCCGATCCATCCCATGCTGCCCGAAACGGCGTATCTCAAGGCGCTGGTGTACGCACTGTACTGACGGCAGCGACGTAATCCGAACTGCGGGAAGCACCCCGCCCGCCAGGGTGGGGGACCGGTGGCGGGCGGAGCCTTCGGCGGCGCTCCAAAACGTTGCGCACCGAACTTGTTCCGGCGTTCCCGAGGACGGCGTCCGTGGTTACGGTCGGAAATGCGTTCGCAGTGTCAGCCAGGCGACACAAGACTCCGCTCGCAATCGGCGGGTTGCCAGGCCGCATTTCCTGCTGTCTATTCCATCTCGCGACAAATTGATACACTTTCGCGACAATTCGCGACAAGTTCGCAGCGGGTCCTCGCCATCTTTCAGGGCGCTCCTGCTCGAGGAAATCGGAATGGGAACTGCTTGTTTCACCACGAGAACGCTTGAGACGGTACCGCCGGACAGCGTTGATACGCCGTCGCCGCCTTGGACCTTCGGTCGTGTTGCCGCCATGTTGGCAGTCGCATTCACGCCAGTCTGCTTCACCACGGCTGCGCTGATCGCAGCGGCGCCTCCATGACGTGCTGGTGCCCAGTTTGTACCAATGCGGCTTCGGGACCGATCTCTCTGGAACCGGCCGAGTTGAGAGCGGCCGGTCTCGCGGAAGACTGGACAGCGAGCGCGGTCAGATGCCGTCACTGCCGGACGGTGTTCTCGGACGGCGAACGCGGCATTGTTCAGCGCGGTTATTTTATCGGCGATCAAATAGAAGCCTGGCGCTGGAGACCGTATCGACGCGGAATTTCGACCCGGACAGGGTAAGGCGGCGACCTGTCTAGACGGGCCGATGTACGCGCCGGAGCGCGCGTCAAATTTGTACCGAAGCTCGAAACCCCACATTCCCGGCAGCCGCGTCTCCGCGCGCTAGAACCTGTCCTTGCGGGCGCGCATCTCGGCAAAGATCTCCGCATCGCCGGCCTGTTCCATCCCGAGCGTACGTCGAATCTCCGGTGAATTCGGTCGTAGGAACGGATTGGTCTTTTTCTCGAGCCCGATGGTCGAGGGTATCGTCGGAGCGCCTTTCGCGCGGCAATCCTCCACCTTTCGCATGCGCGCCGCGAGGTCGTGGTTGCCCGGCTCGAGCGTCAGCGCAAAACGGCCGTTGTTGAGCGTGTATTCGTGTCCGCAATAGACGCGCATGGAGTCGGGAAGCGTCATCAATTTGGTCAGGCTCTTCCACATCATTTCCGGCGTTCCTTCGAAGAGCCGGCCGCATCCCATCGCGAACAATGTGTCCCCGGTAAAGACGGCGTCGTCCGCATCGAACGCAAAGGCGATGTGCGCGCGCGTATGCGCCGGAATTTCCAGCACGCGCGCGCCGTGCGAGCCAAGTGCAAACGGCGTGGTCTCGTCGACCCCGATGTCGAGCGCCGGAATGCGCTCCCTGTCCTTCCCCGGTCCAACCACTTGCACGCCGAATTCCTGCTTCAACCGGGCGTTGCCGCCGGTGTGATCGGGATGGTGATGGGTATTGAGAATGTGCGTGAGGCGCCAACCCCTGGCAGCGAGCGCCGCTTTCACCGGGGCCGCTTCCGATGGATCGACGACTGCACAGATGCCCTCATCTTCGTCACGCAAAAGATAGGCGTAATTGTCGCTCAGGCATGGAACGAGCTGAATCTCCAGTGCAGTCATGCGGTTCTCCTTTGGCCAATATGTTAGCAACCTTGCAGTACGGGTTGAACCGTCTCTCGCTTGGGTCTAGGCAAATCCCATGCAGCCCGGTTCGAAGGACCTGCAGTCCTTTTACGAGGAGCCGATCGGGCAGGTCGTGCGCCGCGCGGTTTTCCGGCGCGTGCGAGAGGCGTGGCCCGACACGCAGGGTTTGCGCCTCCTCGGATATGGCTACGCGCTTCCCTATCTGCGACCGTTCGTGGCCGAAGCGGAGCGGGTCGTGGCGTATGTTCCTGCGCAGCTCGATCTCGAAACAGCGGATTTGCGGTTCGTTTCCGTGGGAGAGGAGGACGCCTGGCCGTTCGCCGATTCGCTCTTCGACCGCATTCTCGTGGTCCACGGACTCGAATGCGCAGAATCGGTTCGTGCGCTTTTGCGGCAGATCTGGCGAACGCTGGCCCCGGAAGGACGAATCATCTGCATTGTACCCAACCGGCTCAGCCTGTGGTCGCAGCTCGAGTATTCACCGTTCGCAACGGGAAGGCCTTTCAGCCGAAGTCAGATCGAACGGCTCCTGCGGGAATCGATGTTCGTACCGGAAGCGTGGGACACGGCGCTCTACTTTCCGCCGCTCGCGTCGCGTCGGCTTGTGCGCACCGGCACCGCCTGGGAGCGGATCGGCAAACGCTGCTGGCCGAGGCTTGCAGGCGTACACATGGTCGAGGCGACGAAGTCGCTCTATGCCCTCGCAAGGCCGGAAAAGGCGCGCGCGCGCAAACCCGTTCTCGCCGCCGCGACGCGATAGCCCGTTTCCATCAAAATCAGATTGAATGCCCTGATCGTTCCCGCCCTTTGCATCCAAAATCAGATTGAATGCCCTGATCGTTCCCGCCCTTTGCATCACGCGCTATTACATTTTTTCAATAGTTCCGAATGCCCTTCGCTTTGTCATGGCGGCTATGCGCGCACGGACGTGTGATTGCCGTTTCAATGTCACGGTTCCTTCCTATCTGACGGTTGCCGATCCCCCGGCAGTTCCTGGCAACGAAGGAGTGACTCATGCGTCTTCTGACAATCGCGGCGACCACGCTTGCGCTTTCGCTCGGTGCGGCGGCGTTGTCGGCTTCCGCAAGCGCCGAAGAAAACGGCAATCTCTCGACCTGCGTGAAACTCGCCACGGAAGTGAATAAGGCGCTCACCAGCAATACGCAATCGCCGAGCTATGACGCCGCGAGCAAGGAAAAGTCCTTTGGCCGCGACTATTGTGCAAGCGGGCTCTATCCACAGGGCGTAACGCACTACGCCGAAGCGCTGAAACTGCTTGGCGCGGACAGGTCGGCCTCCACACAAGCGCAGGCTAGCTCTTCGTAAGCACGAAGATCGCGTCCTGCGCGAACAGATTGGGGCCCCACGCGTCCGCCGTTACCGGACGCGTGCGGCCTTTTTTCGTGAGGGCGAACGCGCGCTCGATGCGCGCGCCGTTCTCGCGCACCAGATCCGTAAAGTCGCTGATCGTACAGAGATGGATGTTCGGCGTTTCGTACCAGCGGTAGCCGAGCGTCGCCGTCCGCGGCATTCTGCCGTTGAAGAGGAGCGCGAGCCGTACAGGCCAGTGCCCGAAATTCGGAAACGAGACGATGGTCTTCGCTCCTATGCGCAACAGGTGTTGCAGCACCGAACGGGGTGAACGGGTGGCCTGGATGGTCTGGCTCAGAATGACGACGTCGAACACCGAGGACGGATAGTCGACGAGATCGGTATCGGCGTCGCCCTGCACGACGGAAAGGCCGCGGGCGACGCAGGCGTTTACGTTCTGTTGCGAAAGTTCGATGCCGCGACCGTCAACCTGCTTTTCGCTCACCAGATGCTCGAGCAGGTCGCCTTCGCCGCAACCGACGTCGAGCACGCGGGACGCCGGAGCAATAAGTGCGGCGATGGCGGCCAGATCCGGCCTTAATGCGCGCGGCGTCATGCGACACCGGCGCGCGCGGCCACGGAGCCCAGGAACGCCCGTATCGTTGCGAACAGTTCCGGTTCGTCGAGGAGAAAGGAATCATGCCCGCGGTCGGTCTCGATCTCGACGAAACTTACATTGGCCGCAGCAGCGTTCAGGGCGTGGGCGATGCGTTTGTTCTCAGCCGTCGGAAACAGCCAGTCGCTGGTAAAGGAGATGATGCAGAAACGCGTGGGCGAGCCGCGGAACGCCTCGGCAAGCGAGCCACCGTAATCGGTCGCGAGGTCGAAATAATCCATCGCGCGGGTGATGTAGAGATAGGAGTTTGCGTCGAAGCGGTCGACGAAACTGATGCCCTGGTGGTGAAGGTAGCTTTCGATCTGGAAATCCGGACTGAAAGCGAACGAAAAGGAATCACGGTTCTGCAGCGTGCGGCCGAACTTCCTTTGCAGCGCCGCCTCCGAGAGGTAGGTGATATGAGCGGCCATGCGCGCGACGGCCAGCCCTTTGGCGGGGTTTGTGCCGTGCAACGCATATTCGCCGTTCCGCCACGCGGGATCGGCCATGATCGCCTGGCGCCCGACTTCATGGAACGCAATGTTCTGGGCCGAATGGCGCGCCGCTGCGGCGATCGGCACGGCCGAAACCACGCGCGCAGGGTAACTCGCCGCCCATTGCAACACCTGCATCCCGCCCATCGAGCCGCCGAGCACGCAAAGAATTTTTTCGATACCGAGTGCATCGAGCAACATCGCCTGCGCGCGCACCATGTCGCGTATCGTGATGAGCGGAAACGCGAGGCCGAACGGGCGGCCGGTTGCCGGATTGATATCGGCCGGCCCGGTCGTACCCATGCAGCCGCCGACCACATTCGGGCAGATGACGAAGAACCGCTCCGTGTCGATCGGTTTGCCGGGGCCGATCATCATCTCCCACCAGCCGCGTTTCCCGGTAACCGGGTGGCAGCTCGCGGCGAACTGGTCGCCCGTGAGGGCATGGCAAACCATCACCGCGTTCGATTTCAGGCTGTTGAGACTGCCGTACGTCATGAAGGCGACGGTAAAGGGCGCGAGCCTGCGGCCGGAATCGAGTGAAAGCGGCTGGTCCGTGCCGAACGTAATGGCTTGCCCCGGATCGGCGTCCGGTGCCGCCAGCGCTCTCAAGAAAACCGGATTTCCAATTTCAGCCATTTGCAATGTGGGCAGCGATCCTGTGCCGCCTTTGCTTTCACCTTCCGGCGCCTTTATCAATCGTTTGCTGGCGAAGCGACCGGCAAAGGCCCAAAAGCGAACCCAATGCCCAGCCGCTCCGACAAAGACGAGGAAATGCGGCGCGAAATCCTCGCGCTCGATCGGGGCATCCACGATCTGCTCATGAAGAGGACCGAGGCGGTCCTGGCCTCATCGCCCGCAGACGAAACCCATTCGCCCGCACCCTTGCACGTCTCGCACGCAGCCAGGAGCCTGAGGGGAATCCTCGCCCGCCACAGCGGACGTTTTCCGCCGCGGGCGCTTGTACAAATCTGGTCCGATATCTTTTTTGCGATGGACACGCAGACGACGCTGCATGTTTACGGCGGCGAGGACGTGCCGCGATTCTGGGATCTGGCGCGCACACATTTCGGCTGCACCATGCCGCTGATCGGGCACACGTCCGCCATGGCGGTGGTTCAAGCCTGCGTCAACGATTCTTCGGCGCTTGGCCTGCTTCCGCCGCCCGAGAGCATTGAAGGCGGCCAGGCGTGGTGGGAGCAGCTCGCGCCGGCAGGTCATCCCGGCCCCCGTATTGCCCAATGTCTTCCTTTCGCCCGCAATGACTCGCCATCCGTGCCTTTGCCCATGGGTTACGTGATCGGTGCCATCGAGCAGGAATCTACCGGTACCGATACGAGCGTCCTGCGGCTGACGTGTCAGGCCGAGATGAGTCGCGCGCGTCTGCAGACCGTGCTCAAGCAGACGGGTTTCGAGGCGCAGATTCTAGCCGCCAGCCGGGATTCTGCGGCAAGTCGTCTGTTGGTAGCCAACAGGGGATTCGTCGCCGCCGATGACGAGCGCCTGGCTGCGGTGAAGAAAATCGGAGGCGACGCGCTCGAAAGCGTGATGCTGGTCGGCGGCTTTGCCGATCCCTTCGAGGTTGTGGCATGAGCCCCGAACCGAAGCCGGGGATTCTGGCAATCGAGCCGTACGTGGCCGGACGCGCGCCGACGTCGGAAGAGCATCCCGCGTTCAAGCTTTCGTCGAACGAATCGGCACTTGGAGCAAGCCCAAAGGCCATCGCAGCCTACGAGGCTGCCCGAACCGATCTGTTTTCCTACCCCGACGGCGGCGCCACGGCGCTGCGCGAAGCCATCGCCGCCGTGCACGGGCTTGACGCCGGACGCATCCTGTGCGGCAGCGGTTCGGAGGAGCTGCTGTCACTGATCGCGCGCGCGTATGTACGTCCGGGCGACGAGGTTCTGTTCACAGAACATGCATTCATCGTGTATCGCATTGCCGCTCTGTCGAGCAGCGCCGTTCCCGTGCCGGTGCCCGAGAAAAATCTCGGCGCCGACATCGATGCAATCCTGGCGAATGTGACGGCGCGCACGCGGATCATCTATCTGGCCAACCCGAACAACCCGACCGGCAGCTGCCTTTCGGCACAGGAAATCGAGCGCCTGCACGCGGGACTTCCGGACACCGTCCTGCTTGTCATCGACGCGGCCTATGCCGAATACGTGCAGCGCGCGGACTACGAGCCCGGAACACGACTCGTCTCGCGTTTCGACAATGTCGTGATGACACGCACGTTTTCGAAGATTTACGGCCTCGCGGGCCTGCGCGTCGGCTGGGCGTATTGTCCGCCCGCCGTCGCGGACATAATCAACAGGGTGCGCGGCCCCTTCAACGTGACAACGGCGGCGCAGGCAGCCGCCACGGCAGCGCTCTCCGATACCGATCACGTCGCGCGTTCGGTCGCGCACAATGCCGAGTGGAAATCATGGCTCGTACAGAAGATTCGCGCTGCCGGGCTTGGGATCGACGAAGGCGAAGGCAATTTTCTCCTCATCCGGTTTCCCCGCGAGGCACCGCATGATGCGAGCAGCGCCGATGCGTTCCTTTCCGCCCGCGGCTTCATTTTGCGCACGGTGGCGAACTACGGGCTGCCACACTGCCTGCGGCTGACGGTCGGGAGGGAAGAGGCAAATCGCGGCGTGGCACGCGCGCTCGCGGAGTTCGTGAGAACGACATGACCGCCGACTCGCGGCCGCTCTTTGCAAAAGTCGCGCTCATCGGCGTCGGTCTTATCGGCTCGTCGCTCGCCCATGCCATGCGGCGCGCAGGGCTTGCCGCCCACATCGCAGGTTACGCGCACCGTGGCGAGACGCTGGAAAAGGCGCGCGCGCTCGGCTTTGCCGATTCGCTGCACGACAGCCTCGCGCCAACCGTTCGGGAGGCCGATTTCGTCGTGCTGGCGACGCCTGTCGGAACATTTGGCGATCTTGCGAAGGAAATCGCGCCAGCGCTGAAACGGGGTGCAATCCTGAGCGATGTCGGCTCGGTGAAAATGGCGGTCATCCGGGACGTCGGCCCCCATATTCCCGAAGGCGTACACTTTATTCCCGCTCATCCGATCGCCGGCACCGAGCAGTCGGGCCCGGAAGCCGGCTTCGCGGAGCTGTTCGACGGCCGTTGGTGCATTCTGACTCCCTTGCCCGGAGCGGATTCGAAAGCCGTCGCCGATCTCAAATCGTTCTGGCAGCGCTGCGGCAGCCAGGTCGAGATCATGGACGCAAGGCACCACGATCTCGTACTCGCGATCACCAGCCATCTGCCGCATTTGATCGCGTACAACATCGTCGGCACTGCCGCCGATCTCGAAACGGTGACGCAGAGCGAAGTCATCAAGTATTCCGCGGGCGGGTTCCGCGATTTCACCCGCATCGCGGCGTCCGATCCCGTGATGTGGCGCGACGTGTTCCTCAACAATCGCGAAGCAGTCCTTGAGACGCTTGGTCGCTTTGCCGAGGATCTGAGCGCGCTTCAGCGCGCGATCCGCTGGGGCGACGGCGACATGCTGTTCAATCTGTTCACCCGTACCCGCGCGATCCGGCGTTCGATCATCGACGCGGGTCAGGACATCGGCGAACCGAATTTCGGCCGCCCCCGCAAACGGTAGTCTGCCGCCTGTTTGCGGTTTGAACCGCGTGCACAAGCGTCACCACCGGAAGGTTCATGCTTTTCGACACCGGCGGGCGCCGGGTTCCCGCTTGCGCGGGAATGACAATCATTTTCCGGGAACCTGCCAATTCAAATCAGGCGCAACGTACTTTTCAGGATTCTGCGCCTGGCCTGGTTGTCACGCTCTTGAGACGATTCATCTTCGCGCCAGATTTCGTAGTCGGCAAACCCTGAACCCACAAGCATGCGGAATGCGACGCGGCCCACCGCGTCGTCGTCCTCATGACGCGTCTTGTGAATCAGCGCGAGTTCGCCTTCGCTGGTCAGATAGCGGATCTCGTAGCTGGGCATCTTCGTCCCCGGTGCAATTGGTGCACCCCTCACGTGGCGGACGCTAAGATCTGGCAACGCGCCGTGAGCAGAATTGGCAGCGCACCATGATCATAATAGGGGGCTCTACACATCGCATTTGTCGCGGATTGTTTCAGCTGTGCAACGCGCGACGAATTGGCACCGTCAGAAGAGCGGATCGATCGAGCCGGCATCCCGCGATTTTTCGGCTGCGCTCACGATTGCGGCGCCATTGTGGATATCCAACGATAAAAAGAAGGGCGAAGGAGATTGATTTGATGCAGCGTCAGCCAATTCCTGCAACGCCGATGTGAAACGCGACTCAACCAGACGCGTCGGCTTCCACGGCATTGCACCCGAAATTTGTATTCTCAGCGCCCCACTCAGACGGTTGGCTTGGTCGAGTCGGAGAGCACCGGTCGCTGTCAATCGTGAGTCACGCGCGGCGACGTCCACATTATCAAGGCGAAGCGTGCCGCTGGCGACACGCCAACCCGCGAGAGCGTGGCGCCATTCCTCGCGCCCCGAAAGGAGGGCCGACAGAGGCGTCGCCGGCGTCATCTCACCCCGCAATTCGAGGTGCGGCACCGCGTCGTGTCCAGATTTCACGCGCAGGTCATCGGCCAGGATCACAACATCAAGCAGATCGTGGCCGGGTGCGGCGCGGACGTGAAGCTGCGCGCGCGCACCCGAAAGCACGTGCGATGCGAACGTGTTCAAATCGAGATCGAAACGGGCGAGGCGGCCATCACTCTCGATCGCGCTCGCCCGCATCGTTCCCGGAACGAATTGGAAGCGGTGGAATTCACCTCCCGCATCGGTCCATTGCAGAATCTGCCTTCCGGCGGCTTCAAAAATCTGCTGCGCGCGGCCATAGGTAAGCGCATGAATCGCGAAATGTTCGCTTTCGAGCGAAATCGGTCCGCGGGTCGATTGTACGGAAACTATCGGGTTGTCGAGCACCATGTCGAGATTGAACGGAAAGCCGCTGATGTTTTCGGACGCGAAATGCAGCGTCACGCCGGGCGCCAGTTCTTCTCCGCGGTTGGCGGCCAGAAGCGTTGTTTCCCATTCGGTCGCAAGCTGCCGCCACCGGAGCATCGCGATCGCTGCGATAACCAGCAGGATGACAAACGGTGCGTAGAGAAACAGCCGGCTCGAATAGCGCAAAACAAAGCCTCATGCTGAGCCTGTCGAAGCATGAGGCCTCGCCCTTCGACAGGCTCAGGGCGAGGTCAATCTGTTCGTTTCGCATTATCCGCAGCGGGAATAGCCGCAGGCGATACAGTTGTCGCAGTTTTCCTGACGAATCAACGCGGGGCTGCCGCAGCGAGGGCAGGTGCGGCCGCGGATTTCGCCCGCCGCAATGGCGACGGCCTGCACCGGTTCTGCCGGGAACGTTTCCCGGGCCGGCATGAAACCCGTCGCCACGAGGTGCCGTTCGATCACGTCCCCGATCGCCGCGAGCAGCGAGGGCACGTACTGTCCGCCCATCCATTGTCCGCCCCGCGGATCGAACACCGCCTTCAATTCATGCACAACGAAGGACACGTCGCCGCCGCGACGGAACACGGCGCTGATCATGCGGGTGAGCGCCAGCGTCCAGGCGTACGCTTCCATGTTCTTCGAGTTGATGAACACTTCGAACGGTCGCCGGCGCCCGTCGGCCTCGATGTCGTTGATCGTGATGTAGAAAGCATGATCGGAATCCGGCCATTTGATCTTGTAGGTCTGACCCAGCAGCACCTCCGGCCGGTCGAGCGGCCTCGTCATATAAACGACGCCGTCCGCCTCTTCGAACGCGCGCGCTGGAGCGGGAACCGGCAACGGCAGCTCCAACTCCGGGGACGGGACATCGTGTCCCGTACTTTGCGCGTGCACGTCGCTGCGGGCGCGATGGGACACGATATCCTGTCCCTGTTCGAGCACCGCGCCCCTGACCGCGCTCGGCCGCCAGGTCGTGCACCCCTTGCAACCGGTTTCGTAGGCCTCGATGTACACGTGGCGGAAGGCGTCGAAGGAGATTTCCGCCGGCAGGTTGATCGTCTTCGAAATCGAACTGTCGATGTGTTTCTGCGCCGTCGCCTGCACGCCGAGGTGATCGTCCGGCGAAAGCATCTGCGCGTTGACGAAATATTCGGGCAGAGCGGCGTCGTCTCCGAACAGCGCCCGGAACCGGCGCCAGGCGTAGTCGGCCACCGTCTCCTCGTGGCTGGAGCCGTCGGGCATCAGCACCTTGCGGGTGTACGACCAGGAGAAGACGGGCTCGACGCCGCTCGAGACATTGTCGGCGAACAACGAGATCGTGCCGGTCGGCGCAATGGAGGTCAGAAGGGCGTTGCGGATCCCGTTCGCGGCGATGGCATCGCGAATCCGGTCCGGCAACGCCCTGACATGAGGCGCGGCAAGGTACAGATCGCGATCGAACAGGGGGAACGCGCCTTTCTCCTTCGCGATCTCGGCGGACGCCTCATAGGCGGCGTGCGAGAGGATTGTCAGCCAGCGGTCGATGAGCGCGAGGCTTTCCGGTGCACCGTAACGCGCGCGGCACAGAAGCAGCGCATCCGCGAGGCCGGTGACGCCGAGCCCGACGCGCCGCTTCGCCAGCGCTTCCGCGCGTTGTTCGGGCAGCGGAAAACGCGAGATGTCGATGACGTTGTCGAGGAAGCGAACGGCGGTCCGCGTCAACCGGGCCAGCTCTGCTTCGTCCAGCCGCGCCTCCGCCGTAAACGGGTCGTGTACAAGCTTTGCGAGATTGATCGATCCCAGGAGGCACGCGCCGTACGGAGGCAGAGGCTGTTCGCCGCACGGGTTGGTCGCGCGAATGGTTTCGCAATATCCAAGGTTGTTCTCGCGATTGATGCGATCGATGAAGATCACGCCCGGTTCGGCGTACTCGTAGGTCGCGCGCATGATGCGGTCCCAGAGCGCGCGCGCCGGAAGCGAACGATAGACTTTCCCTCCGAATTGCAACGGCCATTCGCGATCCTCGCTCACCGCGTCCATGAACGCGTCGCTCGCAAGCACGGAAAGGTTGAACATCGTGAGCTGGTCGGGCGTACGCTTGGCATCAATGAAGAGTTCGATGTCGGGATGGTCGCAGGCGAGCGTGGCCATCATCGCGCCACGCCGCGAACCGGCCGACATGATCGTGCGGCACATCGCATCCCAGACGCCCATGAACGACACCGGTCCCGATGCATCGGCGCCGACGCCCGCGACCGGCGCGCCTTTGGGTCTCAGCGTGGAGAAGTCGTAGCCGATCCCGCCGCCCTGCTGCATGGTGAGGGCGGCTTCCCGCAGGTGGGCAAAAATGCCGCTCATGTCGTCGGGAATCGTGCCCATGACGAAGCAGTTGAAGAGCGTCACGTTGCGGGCTGTCCCTGCGCCCGCGAAAATGCGGCCCGCCGGGAGAAAGCGGTGATCGAGGAGCGCTTCCCCGAAGGCGCCCGCCCACTTCTTGCGATGTTCCGGACTCTCCGCTTCCGCCGCCGCGTTCGCCACACGCGTCCAGGTGTCGGAGACATCGCGGTCGATCGGCGTGCCGTCCGGCGCCTTGAAGCGGTACTTCATATCCCAGATGCGGGTGGAAATATCGGTCATTCTCTTCATTTGCGAGCTTCGTGGAATCTGCGCGGCCAGCTCATGTCGCTCCGCATTAGCTTGGTGACCGGGAATCGCTGCTCTGGATCACCAAGTCAAATTGTTGATCTAAGCGATTGCGAGAATCTTGCAAGTCTTTCGACAGGTCACCGGGCCAACTGTAAGGGATGGACGCAAGACCTCCCGGGTAAGCCCAATCTAACACCCCGACTAGCTGAGAGATCTGAAATTTCTCGGGAACTAGTAGACCGTGCATCGGTACAAGTACATTACCGCTCCGCGGGCCTCGCGTGTTCAGTGTTCGCGCGGGTGAGGTGTGGAATGTGACCGAAAAGAATTGTATTTCGTAGCCCACAATCGTAGAGGCAGATTTGGACCAAACGGGACCGAAGCACAGCTCGTTAGTCAGTGGATTCAGGTCGAACGAACCGCCGGTTCTCAGCGAAGGAACTTCCTCCAGCAATTCTCTTCTTGCCGAACGCATCAAGGAATTTGAGTCTCGCTCATTTGCATGCCCTCCAACAAAACTTATGTCATTCCACTTTGCGTTTCGTCTCATAAGGAAGCATGCGGAAATTCCAACCTGCACTTTGGGTACAACGAACGCAACTCTCGAGATTTTCTCAGGCAGCATCGCACTACCGTCCCAAAAAAGCTGCTTCGTTGATTAAGATCGAGCGCGACCAATGTTCTAAACCCAATTCGCTCATATTCGAGTGAAGGTCAGCCCAGCGCACGAACTGTCCCACGAGGTCATGGCCACGTCCTCGAGCTTTGCGGTATTCCTTTTTGCGCAGGTCTTCCGCCGTGTGAGGATTATCAATCTTGATCTGGAAAACTAGACCAAAGTGCTTCGCACTGTGAGCATCGCTCTCGTCCCAGCAATACCCGGAGACCTCTACTGGAAAGCGGCGGCTCAGAAACAAAGATCGGGTAACACGCTCCATCAGAGCGTTTTCAACCAACGAAACATTGGAATACCGAACATCCTGATTAACGTGTGTTCCTTGCCAAAGGGTTGTCTTGCCGTACAAGCTCGACTTTGGATCAGATTCCTTTCGCTGAAACAGGAACACCTTTTCATCACGAACTAGCACTCCAGCTCCAACAAGCTGGACAAAATCCAGACTCTGCTCCGCGTCGGCCCTCCTCATAAAGCTAACATTATTCTCGAGGCACGCAGTAAGTCGTTGCACTGCATCTTTTCCAAAAGCGCCGCCCTCGTCGAGCTGCAACGAGCGAACTACAGACTTTGGAATTACTGCAATTTCTGGATTCAAAAATTCGTCGAGATTATCGATAATTCTGCCAGCTAGATTAGCATTCGCATCGCGGACGCTTGATGTATTGCTTGTGTCCAGCGAAATTACCGATTTGAATCGGTTGGAGTACCGGTCCGTGGTCTGGCTAACCGAGTTCGTTATCGCATTCAGGACATCCTTATTCATTATGCTGCCGGGTTTTCTCGTAATCCTCTGTCCAACCTCGCGTTCCATCGCCCTATCCGCACTGACATACATGACTACACTGAGATCAACTAACGCTCGCCACCTGTCCAGCATCAGGAACGACTCAATTACGTTTGTCTCTTCAATTGTTAGCTCTCCACGCTGGTGTTGAAGCTGCAGCCATACGAGCGCGTCCAAGATCCCACGATCCACGATGATGATATCAGTATCGAGATCCACGTTTGCCAGCAGTTCAGCAATCATCGAACATGCGCACCAGGTGTTAAAGAATAGATGCCCCTTCATTGGAATGGGACAGACGGCAGCGCGTTCAGTTAGCACGTGTACTCTGAACTGGTTGCGCGAGAAAAAGTGCCGCACCGCTTCAACCGCAGTACTCTTGCCCGACTTAGGAGTCCCGGCAAACTCTAGGACGAACGCGCGCGAAGCATATTTTAGCCACTCGTGCGCGTGTTTGGCGCGCTCTTCAAGCTGAGTGATCTTCCACTCGATGTCTTCGATCATCTCGCAGCACCTACCACGCGTTCGTTAAAATCGACCAGTCGCGCCAATGATACACGCTTCTGCGCGAAGCGAAAGTGAACAAACGCTACTCATCGCGTTCGGCGTGTAAGAGACGTTTCCCCTCGCGAACAAGTTCGGCAGTGGCGGTTTCGATGCGCTCTTCCAGCGTGTGCATGAAATCCTCGCGTTTCAACCGAGGCGCGATTGGCGGCAGAAACTCGAGCGTTATGCGACCGCGCTTCTTCAGGAAACCAGCCGGCCCCGTCCAGAAGAGCCCGGAGTTCAACGCTGCCGGCGCGCAGGCAACACCGAGCAACTGATACAGCGCGGCGATGCCGGGTTTGTAATCGGGGGGCGTGCCGGGCTCCTTTCGCGTCCCTTCCGGAAAGATGATGACGCTGAGACCGGCGCCCAGCGCCTTGCTGGCCGCCTTCGTCATCGCGCGCAGCGCGGTGCCTGCGCCCTCGCGATCAATCGCAATCATCCCGACGCGCTTTGCGTACCAGCCATAGAAAGGCACGCGCATCAGTTCGCGTTTGAGCACGAACACCGGATCGCCGAGGACGTAGAACAGCGCGACCGTGTCCCACATGCTCATATGCTTGGAGGCGACCAGGCTGCCGCGCGGCGGCGGCGCGCCTCTTATTTCATAGTCCAGGCACGCGATCCTTTTCAGTCCCCATAGGATGCCGGCGCACCAGCTGCGCGCCGCAAATACGGCCGCGCCCCTCGGCATGAGGAGCGCCGGCAGAAAGACGACGTGTACGACGACGCTGAGAACAATGAACCAGACGAAGAACAAGGCCGACCGGACCCAGGTCATAGCGATGTGGTGCGCGTTTGTACGACGGGGTCCTTCCAGTGGCCGGGATAGAACGTCGCAAGCGCGACGATGCCCAGATATTTCGCGTATTCGTACTGCAGCGTCTTGACCGCAACCGGATCGAGCCACCAGCGCCGTGACGCGACAATCTCGGGAACCGGATAGGGAACGAGTTTGATGCCTGGCATCGCCGCGGAAAACTCGGTGATGCTGCGCGGCATATGATAGTTCGCCGTCACCACGATGAGACTCTGGAAGTGGTGCGCCCTGACCCAGCGTGCGGTTTCCATGGCGTTGCCGTGCGTGTTGGTCGCGGTGAAGCCGAGATCGGCGCAGCAATCGAAGCGGCGCCCGCCATGCAGCATCGGCTGCAGGCGGTCTTTCGTCATGTTCGCATACACGCCGGTGATGAGCAGGCGCTTGCCGACGCCGTGTTCGAAAAGCGCGACGGCCGTGTCGAGCCGGTCTTCGCCGCCTGTCAGCGCCACAACAGCGTCAGCGTGGACTTGCGGTGGCACGTGCCCCGGGAGTTCCGAGACGAAAACGGCGAAACCGATGAGGTAGGCGATGAGAAGGCCCAGTAGAACCCGCCAGACCATCCGTTCGATTGATGAATGGTGCGATACTTCCACCGACCCTCCGACTCCGACATTGCCGGCCCGCCCGACCGGACTCTAACGCGTCCAGTCCCGGTTCAATAGTTGCGATTGAGGACCGCCAGCACGGACAACCGCGTGGTGGCGAGCGCGATCAACCCTGCCGCCAGAGGTACGAGCAGGAACCAGATCAGCTGCGAAGGCGCAAGCGTTATGGGAGGCAAGAGCGGCACCGGTTCAATACCGGATTGCTCAAGTCTGCCTGCGACAACGAGAAGCGCGCCCGCGAGCGAGGCGCCCACGAAGGCGGCCAGCACTGCAGAGGTGAAATAGTGCCACTCGAAGGTTCGCGCGATGAATCCGCCGCGCGCGCCCATCAGGTGCAGGAGCGAAACGATGTCGTGGTGCGCGGCCAGACTTGCCCTCGTGGCGAAGGTCACCGAAGCGGCCGTTGCAATCGCGATCAGCGCCATAATTCCCCAGGCCGACCAGATCACGCCGTTGGCGAGGCGCTTGAGGCGCTTGAGCCAGCGTGCGTGGTCGTCGAGGAGGGAATCCGGCGCGCTCGCTCTCAGTCGTTGCTGCAGCCTGCCCATGTCGATTGCGGCGCCGGGTTCGAGTTTCGCGTCTACGAGCCGGGGCAGCGGAAGATCCCGGATCATCGCGGCCGATCCCAGCCATGGTGCAACGAGACCGCGCGATTCCTGATCGCTCAACGCCTGGACGTGAAAGACGCCGGGCGTGTTCTGCAGGATCGCAAGCACGGCGCTCGTTTCTTCCTGCAGACGCTTTTCCGCCTGCTGACCGGACGGGGGAATGATCTGTACCGTGACGCTTTCGGCAAGACCTGCCCGCCAGCTTTTCGCTGTGACGTCGGCAACGAGCGACGCGCCGAGCGCAAGCGAGGCGAGAAAAGCCATCACCGCAATGACGAGGTCGAGCGGCGCCGCGCCTTCCCATCGCGGCATGACGCGGCCCTGACGCCTCGCGCTCATGGGCGCTGCGACCGAAGTTCGACGAGCCGGCCGTCGACGAGACGAATCTCGCGCGCCTGCGTGCGCTCGATCAGTGAACGGTCGTGGGTTGCGATCAACACGGTCGTCCCGAGCCGATTGAGCTCCGCGAAAAGGCGCACAAGCCGTTGCGCGATGTCCGGATCGACGTTGCCCGTTGGTTCGTCGGCCAGCAGCAGATCCGGTCGCGCGATCACGGCGCGCGCAATGGCGATGCGCTGCTGCTCGCCGCCCGAAAGTGTCGGCGGTTTCGCGTGAAGCTTCTCACCCAATCCCACCCAGCCAAGAAGTTCCTCGACGTCGTGCGCATAATCGTCCGGCCTGCGGCCTGCAACACGGAGCGGCAGCGCCGCATTGTCGAAGGCCGAAAGATGGTCGAGCAGGCGAAAGTCCTGGAAGACCACGCCCATACGGCGGCGAAGGGCAGGAAAGGCGGCGCGTCTCGTGGTCGCAAGGTCGTGCCCGAACAGTGTGATCAGTCCGCGTGTCGGCGGTTCGGCCAGATACATGAGCCGAAGCAGCGTGCTCTTCCCCGCGCCCGAAGCGCCGGTGAGAAACGTGAATGATCCTGCGTCGAGGCGAAACGTCACGTCGCGCAGGATTTCCGGGCCGCCGCCGTAACGCATTCCGACGTTCTCGAAGCTTAACATTCGCGCCTGCCGAATCGGTCGTACACGCTTATTGCGCGACCAAACGCGCGCGCGCAAACACAGGAGCCCGGGGAAAGGCGAACCGCCAAGGGGCCAAGGTGTCGAACTTCATCGTGGAGGTACGGAGTTCGCGCAGAAACCGCGAGGGGAGGAAGGCGCGCGATGCGTTCGCTCGCGCCTCTCCGTCATTTTGCCGTTACCTTGGCGGCCTGGCGTCTTTGCGGTTCCACTCGGGTGCCGCGGTCCCTCGGGGAGAGGAAAGATGAAGTGCAGCACGGTTCTTGCGGCGTTGAGCCGGTTGCGTCATTTTCGGACACAAGGCTGAGCCATGATCATTACCTGTCCGCAGTGCGAAACCCGCTATACCACGGATGCCGCGAGTTTTCCGGCCTCCGGGCGGAAAGTTCGTTGCTCCAAATGTGGACAGGTCTGGCACCAGGCGGCGCCCGAACCGGAGCGGCTGCTTGCGCCGGAGCTCGCGCCGGCGAGCAGTGCGGCCGAAGGATCGGCTACCGCGCCACCCAGCTTTTTGGCGACGCGCGCAGCCATGATGCAGCCGCCGCCGGCGCGGCGGCGTTCGTGGGCGGAAAGGCTCGGGCTGATCGCGGGGTGGACGGGTCTTGCGGCTGTGCTCGTCCTCATCGGCTGGATGGGCCTCCGATTTCGCCACGAAATCCAGACGCTCTGGCCGCAGAGCTCGGCGGTCTACGCGACCTTCGGCATCAAGGTGAATTCCGGCGGCATCGAGATCAACGACGTGACCTATCGGCACGAAAGCGAAAATGGGCGTCCGGTTTTCGAGGTGTCGGCGAAACTTGTGAACGTCTCGCCCCACGAAGCCCCCATTCCTCGTGTGCGAGTCGCACTGACCGATGATGCGCAACGTGAAGTGTACCAGCAGACCTACGATCCTCCGTTGCGCACGCTGGGCGTCGGGCAAAGCGTCGGATTTTTGATGAAGATGCGCGACACGCCTCCCGCCGCAAAACAGCTTCAGCTGCATTTCGCGGGTCAGGATTGACCGGCGGCAACGCGCCCGCTGTCCTTTTTTCCGAAGCCGAAATTCGCGCGCGCGTGGCGGCGATGGCCGCAGACATTGCGCGTCTCGACGATCCGCCGGATCTCGCCATTCCGATCCTCATCGGCGGATTTGTGTTCGCAGCGGACCTGTTGCGCGCGCTCGATTCTCACGGGGCCTCGCTGGCCGTCGAATTTCTGCGGCTGCGGAGCTATGCCAATGCGCGCGTTGCCGGCAGCGAAGTTTCGGTGCTTCTGGTACCTGACGTTGCAATCGCCGGTCGGCACGCCCTGATCATCGACGGTGTACTCGATCAAGGTCATACATTGAAGCGGGCGCGCGAACTGGTGCTGGCGGCAGGTGCCCGCGCTGCAGTGACGGCGGTAGTCGTAGACAAGTGCCGGGACGCGGCGCTCGCCAGGGCCGATTTTGCCGCATTCACGGGCGTACAAGCTTTTATCGTAGGCTACGGCATGGACGATGCAGGCCTTTTTCGTTCCTTGCCGTACATCGCCGCCGCGGAGACCGCTCGGCGCCCTTAAATCGACGGTGCTGACCGACACCGCATGGGGCGTTCGGCAGAGCCTCGAAAGACAATTGGCGTCGGGAGGCGGACAATGAGGTCACGAACGGGGGAGCGTGCCAGGGGCGCGCCCCCCCGTTCGAACGAAAGGCCTACGAGCCTTTGTAGAGCGTATAAGTCACCTGCCACTCGCCAAGCGTCGAGGTGCTCGCGACATAGACCTGCGTCTGTACGGTATGGTTTCCCGACCCGACGACAAGGTTTTGCTGCGAATTGCCGACCTGGTAGTTCGCGCTCGTGGCAGCACCCTGATAGGGGCACCCCGGATTGGCGTACGTGCCGTCCACCACTACGCAAATGGCCCAGAGCGAGCCGTTCGTGCCGGCTATGAGCTGCACCATGTCGGCCGCCGCTATCGTGCACGTGTTTGCCGGGCACGACAGCGTCGTTCCGCTGTCGAGATTGTTGAACCCCGACGCGAGAGTTGTGCCGCCGGTGCCATAGGAGATCGCCACGTTCTTGACCTTGATTGGCGGAACGCTGGTCGGTGTCTGCGCGTGCTGCGACCGGGTCGGATCGGACAGCGATCCTGCGTTAGCCAGCGCCGGCAGGCCCACCGCGATCACTGCCGCGGCAGCAAATAACCATGATTTATACATTTAGGTTCCTCCTCGTTGTGGGGCAAAATCGCCCCCCGGGGGCACCGCCAGATTGACGAATTGGCTTGCATGGAAGCCCCCGGTTAAGGCGGGTTTAGACTCCGTTATCGCCGCCCACGCGTGACGGCCGTCACGCCACCGTAGTAACCATTACCGCAATGTAGCGGTTGCTACAGGCGCAAGCGGCCGAAGCGGCAAGGCAGCGGGCCGATTTTCTAGAGCGTTTTCATAGTTGATGACGATAACCGGCGTTGGCGAAGAAGTTGGCGCATTCCTGAGCTGTGAATGTGGGAAGTGTCGTTGCGATGGCTTCGATGAGGGTACCGAATGTTCGCGCTGAGTGCTTGCGCAGATGTGATTTGAGTTTGGCGATCGCCTGCTCGATGGGATTGAAGTCGGGCGAGTAAGGCGGCAGATATCGCAAGCTCGCTCCCGTCGCCTCGATGGCCTCTCTTATTCCGGCAACCTTGTGACTTGAGAGATTGTCCATGACGACGGTGTCGCCAGGTTCGAGAGTAGGCGCGAGGACCTGCTCGACATAGGCGAGGAAGCCATCGCCGTCGATCGGGCCGTCGAACACGGCGGGGGCAGTCAGACGATCGCAGCGCAAGGCGGAGACGAAGGTTATCGTCTTCCAGTGTCCCCACGGCACTTTGGCAACCAATCGCTCGCCGCGCGGTGCCCGCCCATAGCGCCGGGTCATATTGGTCTGGGCGCCAGTCTCGTCGATGAAGACGAGACGTTTTACATTCAACCCGCTTTGAGTCTCACGCCAGAGTTGACGCGCGCGCGCGACATCTTCGCGATCCTGTTCGGCAGCGTGTTGTGACTTTTTTTGAGCGGCAACTTCAATCGTCTGAGGGCATTCCAGAGACAGCCAACACTGACCTTCACGCCGTGCTGGCAGAAGAGCCAGGTCCTGATCTCCTCAAGTGTGGAATCCGAGGCCTCCAGAACATGCCGGCGCAACTCGTCCTCATAGGCCTCGAGTTTGCGCCGCGGACCCGCCGCCTACGGCAAGGCTGTCGTGATCCCCAACCTGCGGCGTCGAATCAGTATCTTGTAGACGTACGAAACCGTGACCGCGAAAATCTCCGCAACTTCCGGAGGCGCCATACCGCTGTCGACTGCCGATAGAACCCGCTCACGCAAATCCTGAGAATAGGGCCTGCCCATCTTGCTCCCCTGCGAATCAGCAGGAAACCAAGAATCAGAAATCGCTGCGCTCAGGAATCCCCCCGATTCCACCAACCGTGAAAACGCTCTAATGCCCGGCGTACCAAACGTCGAAGACATGACCCGATCGCAATCGGCCGAGGTTTCCGACGCCGGCTCTTCTGTTGAGCGCGGACGATAGATGCGAACAACTGTCCCTTCGCCGTGCAGTCGGGATGTTCGCGGCAACTCACCCTTTGCAACGACGCAAAGGATCAGGCCTGTCCGTTGACAGCCGTGTTGCGAGGCCCGGTGGTCTGCGGCGGCATGATGCAGCTGCGGGGTGGTACGCTGTGCGTCAACCACACATTCCCGCCGATCACCGATCCTTTTCCGACGGTGATGCGTCCGAGCAGCGTCGCGCCGGCGAAGATGAAGACATCGTCTTCGATCAGCGGATGGCGCGCCGCGCCGCGAAGCGCGAGATTATCCTGCCCCGGATGTGGACGGCTCGCGCCCAGGGTTACGTTTTGGCAGAGGCGCACATTCCTGCCAATGATTGCGGTGTCGCCGATCACGATTCCGGTACCGTGATGGATCGAGAAATTCTCGCCGATATCGGCGCCGGGGTGTATCTCGATTCCCGTGCGCGAATGCGCGATCAGGGTGACCAGCCGCGCAATGAACGGTACGCCGAGCAGGTAGAGCGCGCGCGCAATGCGGTAGCAGATGATCGCGACCATGCCGGGATGACCGAGAAGAATTTCCGGGATCGACGCCGTACAGGGATCGTTCTCGTGCGCAGCGCGCAGGTCGGAGACGAGAGCCGCGCGAATCTCCGGCAGTTGCGAAGCGAATTCCCCCACGACGTCGTGCGCGATCCGCCCGGCTGCGGCGAGCGCCGATGCCTCGCCGCTCATGGCCAGCGGCAGCGAGAGCCGGGTCTGTTCTTCGAGCTGTGTCAGCGCGGTTTTGAGCTTGCCGCGGACGAAACCGTCGATATCGTCGTTGAGATCGGGCTGGCCGTAATGGGTGGGGAAAAGCGCCGTGGTGATCCCGTTGACGATTTCCGCGACGGCCGTGCGCGAGGGCAGACGCCGCGCCACTCCGCCATGGCGGATATTGTGGGTCACGTCGCGCGACTCCCGCAAATCCGAGATCACCCTGTCGAGATTCCGGCGGGGTTGGCCCGCGAGCGCGGGAGCCACCGATGAAACCCGGGCCGGGTCGAGAGACGGCCGCAGGCCGTTTGCGGCAGGCTGTGGGGCAGGTTCTTGCATCATGACCACTCCCTTCGAGACTGTTCGGGCAGTGAGTATTATACGAGTAACTCGGTAGAGTATAGATAGTTTCGTGCTGCGGCCGCTTTTCCGCAATTGGTGAGGTGCCGTTGGCGCCCGTCCCGCGCCGACGCGGCGCGGCCGGTGCTTCACGTTCGCTCTTGCCATGCCGCGCGAAACCGGCTGAAAGAACGGGGACGCCCGTGGGCGGTGCGACGGAGCTGTGGCCGAGAGGCTGAAGGCGGCGGTTTGCTAAACCGTTATACGGCTTAAACCCGTATCGAGGGTTCGAATCCCTCCGGCTCCGCCAACAAAAAATAATCTCTCTAATATCAAATACTTAGCGTATTTCGGCGCGTGCGCAAGGCCACGGAAATGTCGATACCATTCCGGGCAGTGGACGGGTGGTGGGTGCCCCATAGACGGTCACAGGGTCGCCACTTGCGCCAGCATGGCGATGCAGTCTCGGTTTGCGATATTGGCAGCAGAACGTTCGGAGCCGCCCGGGCGTGATAGGGTGCCTCGGCGCTTGTGTTTGCTGCTGGCATAACGCCCAATTCCCAAACATCGGGGGCGACCCTGAAAATGGCTCCGCGAACCTCGGTGACGCACACCGGAAAGGGGGACCATATCATGCCGAGAAATGTCCAATCCTGTCTGCGTGCCACTGCTGCGTTGTCAATCGCGATCGCCGCGGGCCATGTGTCTCCGGCGGCCGCAGCCCGACCGTACAGAGTAATCTATACATTCCAGGGCACGACCGATGGCGACACACCCAATGGCAATCTGGTCGCGGACAAAGCAGGGAATCTCTATGGAACCGCCAGTGGCGGCGGTGGCAAGAACTGCAACGGCTACGGTTGCGGTGTCATCTTCGAGATCACCGCGCGTGGCCGCGAGAAGGTGCTTTATGCTTTCGCCGGACAAAATGACGGCGCAGGTCCCTATGGCGGCCTGATTCGGGACGGGAACGGCAATCTCTATGGCACGACCGAATCGGGTGGAACGGGTTACGGCGGCGTCGTCTTCAAGATCACCCCGGGCGGCCGCGAGAAGGTGCTTTATGCTTTCACCGACGGAAGCGATGGCGGCGACCCGGGAAACGGCGTGATCCGGGACGAGAAGGGCAATCTGTACGGCACGACCGACCTGTTCGGCCGCCATTATTGCGGCACCATTTTCAAGGTTGCGCCCGACGGCACCGAAACCACGCTCTACGCGTTCACCGGCGGAAACGACGGCTTCTTTCCCAGCGGCCTGATCATGGACAAAGCGGGCAATCTGTACGGCACGACGCTGGACGGCGGTGCCCTCGGCAGCGGCACGGTCTTCCGGCTCGCGCCCGACGGCACCTTCACGACGCTCCACAGCTTCGGCGGCAGCGGCGATGGCGTACAACCTAGGGGCGGCGTGATCGCGGACAAGGCGGGCAACCTCTACGGCACGACCGATGAGGGGGGCGGCGGTGGTGGCGCAGTGTTCAGGCTCGCACCGGACGGTACGGAAACAGTGCTCTACACGTTCACCGGCGGAAGCTATGCCTGGTATCCCAACGGTCTGATCGAGGACAAAAAAGGCAATCTATACGGCACGACACAATATGGCGGCAGTACAAACTGCCTCCACAATGGCTGCGGATCCGTTTTCAAGGTTGCGCCCGACGGCACCGGAACCGTCCTCTACGCCTTCACCAGCGGAAGCGATGGCGGCTGGCCCTATGCCGGCGTGATCAGGGACAGCGCGGGCAATCTCTACGGCACGACGAGCCGCGGCGGCACCGGCGACTGCGCCGGGAAAGGGATGGGCTGTGGCGTCGTGTTCGAAATCAAAGAATAGCGCCGGGCGGGGCCCCGCCCCATGCCTCCGCTGGTTTCAGGCCGGGTCCGGCTGAGCCGCCGCGGTCTCAGCGCGCAGGAGCGCGTGCGGGGATGCCTGGGTATCGGTCGCGCCCGCCCCTCCGATCGGGGCGGCAATCAGAACGAGCACGAAAGCACCGGTCGGGATTCGCATCGCAGATCTCGCGGGAAAGGTGGAACGAATCGAACAATTCACCCAAACAGACCCGAGCGTCAACGCGGACTATTCCGCGCGAGTGGCGTGCCGTTCGAGCCGGAGTTCGATGTGGCGCTTCACGTCCGGCCATTCAGAGGCGAGAATGCTGTACATATGCACGTCGCGGGCGCTCCCGTCCCTGCGCGCCATGAAATGGCGAATTACGCCGTCTTTTTTCGCGCCGATGGCTTCGATGGCTTTCTGGGATGCGAAATTGAAATTGTCCGTCCGCAAGCCGACGACCGCGCAGCCAAGGGTCTCGAAGGCGTGGCCGAGCAGCATCCGCTTGCAACAGGTATTGACATGGGTCTTCTGCCGGCTTTTCGCGTACCAGGTGTAGCCGATTTCGACCCGGTCGATCGGCGCCACGATGTCGTGGTAGCGGGTGCTTCCGACAATGCTGTCGGTTTCCAGATCGCGCACGGCCCATGGGAGCATGTGTCCGTCCCGCTGGCCGCCGAGCGCCGTCGCGACGTACTCTTCTGTTTCTTGCGGTGCCGGCACGACGGTAAACCACAATTTCCACAATTCACCGTCCGCTGCAGCGGCGGCCAGTCCATCCACGTGTCCGGTGTCGAGCGGCTCCAGACGGATACCGTTCCGCTCCAGAACCACGGGCTCCGCCTTGATCACTGTAGCCTCCGCCAATCCCCCTTGCGGAGAGGCAGATTAGCTCGGCCAATGGTTCGAAGGCGATACGAATCCAGACGGACTGGAGGAACTGCTGCCATGGATAGACTTTGCTCCGTTACCGTTTCGCGCTAGCCGCGCTTGCTCTCATCGGCGCAGCGTCGGCCTTCGCGCAGGCGCCGCCGGTTGCGCCGGATCTGCTCCGGAAAAATCTCGTCGCCATTGGCGGCGGGCGCCGCATGAATATCGTGTGTCTGGGGCGGGGCACGCCGACGGTTCTGTTCGAATACGGATTGGGCAGCCACCTGCTCCACTGGCAGAAAGTCGCGCAGCCCGTCGCTACAATGACGCGAGCATGCTTCTACGATCGCGCGGGTTACGGTTTCAGCGATCCTTCGCCAAGGCCGATGACCGCCGAGGCGGTCACCGACGATCTCCATGCCCTGCTGCGCAGCGCCGGCATCGCGGGGCCGCTTGTTCTTGTCGGCCATTCGCTCGGCGGACTGTATGCGACCCTGTACACCGACAGGTTTCCATCCGAGGTCGCAGGGCTCGTCCTGATCGATCCGTCCTTCGCGGGCCAGCGGCCTCCGGACTGGAGCGCCGACGAGGACCGTCGTGTACAGGAAGAATTCGACCGCGGGCAGGCGGCATTGCGCGCCTGCGCCGATCTGGCGCGCGCCGGAAAGCTGACAGAAGCAGATCCGCAGGGCTGTTTTCAGCTCGAGCAGGGGCGCACGCCCCAGGAGGTCGCATGGCTGATGCAGCAGTTCTTGAAGCCCTGGCGCTATGAAAGCGCGATATCGGAGGCGCAGAGTCATTTTGCGGTTGGCAAGACGACGAGCGTCGACGATCTGGAGGAGGAACAGGCCCAACGTCTGTTCGGCGACCGGCCCGTCATCGTGCTGACGGCAGGGATCGACCACCCGGATCCTCATGTGTCTCCGCAAACGCAGCAGGTGTTCGACAGATTCTGGAAGGCGGGCCATGACCGGCTTGCCGCACGCTCGACAAGGGGGATTTCGATCGTTGTCCCGCAGGCCGCGCATTTCATTCAACTGGACGAGCCGCAGGCGGTCATCGACGCGATCAGGACGGTTGTTGACGATGTGCGCAGGTCGCGATGATTTTGGCCCGGACAGAACTCGGCCTCGGGGCCTGGGCGCGGTTTAAAGCAGGCGCTCGATGGGCGCGCGAAGCGATTTTGGCGTGTGATGCGGCGCGTAGCGCGCAACCGCGCGGCCATCCCGGCCAACGAGGAATTTGGTGAAATTCCACTTGATGCTTTCGGTGCCGAAAAGCCCCCGCCTCTCGCGTTTCAGATGTTTGTACAGAGGATGCGCGCCCTCGCCGTTGACCTCGATCTTGTCGAACATCGGGAAGCTCAACCCGTAGGTACAGCGGCAGAATTCCTCGATTTCCCGGGCGCCGCCCGGCTCCTGTTTCCCGAATTGATTGCAGGGAAAACCGAGAACGGTGAAGCCGCGGCCGTGTAGATCGTCGTACAGCTGTTCCAGGCCCTCATATTGCGGCGTGAACCCGCATTGGCTCGCGGTGTTGACGACGAGAAGAACCTCGCCCCGGAATTCGGCGAGGCTCTTCTCTGTCCCGCCAAGCGTCACCGCCGTGAAGTCGAAGACCGTCGTCATAAGGGACAATATAGCCCGACGACGCCATGGAGGCTATGTGCGCTTCGCTCCCCCGTGGCAACGCAGCTATTTCACCAATCCCTCTTCCTTCATCGCTTCGATCACATGCGGCCGTGACTTGACACGCGCAAAATACGCTTCGAGCGCGGGATAGGGTGCCATGTCGATCCTGTGGAGATGCGCCCAGTTCAACATCACGAAGAAATAGGCATCGGCAACGGTAAACGTGTCCCCGGTGAGGAATGGCTTGTCGCCGAGTTCCTTTTCGATCCAGGCAAAGCGCTTGTTGATTTTCTCGACGGATTGCCTGCGCGTCTCCTCGGACGGATTGGCGAAGAGCGGTCCGAACGCCTTGTGTACCTCGCCGTTGATGAAGGTCAGCAATTCCTGGAGCTTGTACCGCGCGAACGTGCCATTGGGTGGCGCAAGCCTGCTTTGCGGCTTCTGATCGGCGAGGTATTGAACGATCGCGGGCCCCTCCGTCAGCGTGTTCCCGTCGTCGAGCTTCAGCGCCGGCACGTAACCTTTCGGATTGACGGTGTAATAATCCTCGCCCCCGGCGGTTGTGTGGGCCTTTAGATCGACCTTCTCGAGCGTAATGGGGATGCCGGCCTCGCGCGCAACGATGTGCGGCGAGAGCGAGCAGGCGCCGGGCGTGTAATAGAGCTGCATGGGGGTTTCCTCCGGAAACGGAAATCAGAAGTCGGAAGCCGGAAATCGCAAAGTGGTTCCAAATCGGAACGGAAATCAGAAATCCGCAGTGCGCTCCTCAGCGCGCACGCGCGTAGGGCTGATGCTGGTAGTATTTCGGTGACTTGTCGATCCGGATGTGCAGCCACGCGATGCCGAGGCCCGAGGTGCTGATCCAGATCCGGCGATCATGTTTGCGCAGGGATGCGTCGATCGCGACTCCCAGCGCGCGGAACAGTTCGTGCTGCTGCGCGATCGGTCCCGTGCGGACGAACGCGGCGAGATGGGCGTAGGACGTCGAGGCGGCAATCTGCTCCGGCGCCAGGAGTACGGCATCCCCGCCAAGATTGGGAAACGTCGCCACGATATCGCCCGCCGACCGGAACTGCGCCGCGAAGGCGTCGGTGTCCGGCGCCATGCGCGCGAGCGCATCGCTCCGGATCACCATGCATTCGTAAGCCGCATCCGTGTGCCCGCGGCGGATTGGGGGCATTTCCCAGAAGAATGCCGGGTACGGCGCGGCCGCAAGCGTTGCGCAGGTGAAAGCGCGGAAAACCGGATCGTCGCGCCACCCCGCGAGCGCTTCCGCAAATGTCAGCGGGCGCTCATCCTTTGCAAGAACGATTTTTTCGCTGTACCCGGGAACAACCGTCTCGCGTTGCGCAACCCAAACCGGTTTCACTGGAAACAAGCCCCGTGATATCGCGTTACCGCGGATTCGTCGCCGGCCGCATGGCGCTTCGGTCGAGCACGCCTTCCTCGTCCCACCGGCCTTCCGGCCGGATGATAATATACGGATCGCTGTGTATGGTTATGCGATCATGATGGGGCTCAAGGTTCGCGACCATCTCCACATATTCGTGGTCTGAAAATACGAGGGTCGTGTTCTTCGCCATCGGTTTGAAGCCGAAGCGACTCCAGAAGGCGACGACCTTTTTCTGTGCATGGCCATACGCTGTACGATAGCCCTTGCGCCGCACCAGGCTGAATGCGTGCTCGACGACGGCGAATGCGATGCGCGAGCCGCGGAAGCGCGGCAACACGGCGAGCCGTTCGATCTTCACGAAATCGGCGAAGTAACGGATGCGCAGCACCGCCGCGGGTTGACCCTCCACGAACCCGAGTATGTGGGTGCTGGTGAAATCGTTGCCGTCATATTCCTCTTCGTAGGGACAGTTCTGTTCGCTCATGAACACGGCGGCGCGAATTGCGAACACCTTTGCCAGATCGTCCGGCGTCGCCGCGATGCGCGTTTCGAAACGGGATGACAGAACCCGGCGGTCCGGCCGGCGCTTGCCTTCATGAATGCGCATCGCGCGATGCTGTTCGCAGTGATGCGGCAAGAGACGGAGTTCGAACGTTGCGCCGATGCGGAGGTCGCAACCCGGTGCGAGCCTGGAGGAGCGCTTGAGCGCATCAAGCCCGCCCTGGGTGCCGATCTGCCCGAACATCGGAATGCGTTCGTAGACGTCCAGGCCGATGGCGTGTGCAATCAGCTTGCTGGAAAAGCTCCAGAGACCGTGGGCCACCGCCGCCCAAAGGTAAAGCGCGGAGGGCCGCTCGCCTTCGGCCGCGAGGTGGCGAAGATCGGGGTCGCGCCGGTCAAGCGCGCCGTTCTTGAGGGCAGCCAGGCCCGCCTCGTTAAGCGGCAGAAACGCACAAAACCCGGCAAGGTCGGCATCGAGGCGCCGCTCGTCGGGGGCGCGGTAAATTGTCCACCAGGCGCAACGATTGTGGGCATAGACAGACTGCAGCGCCGGCAGGGGCGCCACATCGCCGATCTCGCGCGCCGCCATATCATAGGATTTTGCGAGGTCGGCCGACGGGGGATTCGTCACAAAGACGAACCCCCCGTCCGGTGCATAGGCCCCCGGCTCGAACACTTTTCTGTTTACCACAGAGGGGGGTGAACCGGGGCCCGGCGCGCCGCTCCAAGCGGTTCCCTGGACTAATTCACTTCCGCTTCGCGCACCTGCCTGAGCGTCAAAATGACTCGACATGCACCGTCCCAACCTTGTTCATTCAGGTTACTCAGGACGTTTGCGGCCCGGAACGCTGACCGATGACATACCCCCATACCAAAAACGAAGAGCCGCTCCCCGGCCCGATTCCGGACTGGGACGACTTCCGGTTGCTTTTGTCCGTCGTGCAACTTGGCAGCTTTTCCCGCGCGGCCGCCGCACTTGGCATTCAGCAGCCAACGGTTAGCCGTCGTATCGAGCGCCTGGAAGAGAGGCTCGGCGTCCGCCTCATGGATCGCACCAGCCGCGGCGCGGTCCTCACGCCCGAGGGCCAGCGGGTCGTGGCGGAACTCAACGTTGCACACAACGCTCTCGTTAAGGCCGTGCAGGGCGCCCAGGCCCCCGAACCGCGCCTCGACGATGTAAAGCTCCTCACCACCGACGGAATCGCCGCGTATTGGGTGATGCGCTATCTGCCGTATCTCTTCGACATGCATCCGGATCTCGAGATGCGGGTGTTCACGACGACGGATTTCGAAGCCGAGCAGCGCGGCCATTTCGACCTGTCGATCCACTACACGCAGCCCACCAATCCGAATCTCATCACCACGCGTCTCGGCACGCTGCACTTTATTCCCTACGGGTCGGAAGTGTATTTTGCCAAGCACGGACGGCCGGCATCGACGGCCGAACTCGCGCAGCACCGGCTGCTCGACTACATTCTGTACATCATCGACAAGGGCACGTGGATGACGCGGCTTCCGGCTGCCCTCGGTTCCGGGCGTGCACAGTTATTCACCAATTCCAGCGCGACTCTCTGCGAAGCGGTGCGCTCGGGGGCCGGTATAGCGCTGCTGCCGACTTACGGGTCGGTGTTGGAAAGAGGGCTTGAACCGCTCGATGTCGGGCTGCGTCTGGAAACGCCGTTCTGGGTCTGCTACAAGCAGGAGGCGGCGGAACGGCGCTCTGTACGCATCGCCGTCGCGTTCCTGAAGCACATCTTCAACCGGCGCACCATGCCGTGGTTCGGCGAACACTATGTTTCGCCGGACAAATTCCCGCCCGTCACACCGGCAGAGATGATGGCGGGATTTTCCACCTCGCCCACGGCCCTCGCGGCGCTCCCGGAGATTTTCGGCTCCGCCTAGTTGCGCGTCACTTGTCGAGCGCGCGCTCGTTTTCACCCACCATGCAGTCCGGAAATTCCGGTACGGCCGGGTAGAGATCGAGAACCGGGCCCAGCGCCGATTTCAGCGCGCCCAGCCAGGGCTCGTAATGGCGCCAGTGGTCGAGCGCTTCGTCGTACATCGGCATGCGCACCTGCTCGGAGCTGGCCGAATTGACCGCGCGCGGGTTCTCGTGAAACCGGAGGCAGGAATCTTCGAACGGAAGCTCAAGATAATCGAACAGTCTGCGGATTTCCTCCTCCGGACCGGAGACGAGGTCCTCGTAATAGACACGATGGATGCGACCCGGCAAAACGCGATCGTAATGCGCCATCATCTCTACGTAATTCGCGTAGAACCGGCCGAGATCGGCCAGCCGGTAGGTGTGTCCAAGCCCGTGCAGAAAGATGGTCGTGAAATTCGACCAGCAGCAGCCGACGGGGTGGCGCCGCATGTCGATGATCTTCGCGTTGGGCAGGATCAGTTGTACGAGGCCGATGTGCCAGAAATTGAACGGATCCTTGTCGACGAAAAACGGGCGGCCGAGCGGCCGGCGCGGCAGCGAGGTTTCAAGAAACTCTTCGCCAAGCTTTCGGAGATCGGAGGGATCGAAATGCGCAAGTACAGTTGGGTAAGCTGTACGGGTACGGCGACCGATGGTGTCCTCCAGATGCCGCGCCATGAAGCGCAGGTTGGGAAGCTCGCCGGCGCCCTCGATTTGCGGATGACTCGCCAGGATCTGTTCCAGCAGGGTCGTGCCCGAACGCTGCATGCCGAGGATGAAAATCGGACCGTTCGCCGCTGACCCCTTGCCCACGCGTTCGCGAAAGAAATCGGGCGTAAACAGAGCCTTGGCCTTTCTCAGATGGGCCTCGGTCGCAATGGGGTCGTAGCTGCTCTGCAGCGTGCGAGCGGCATTGGCGCGCGCATAGGCGTCGAACGATTCCGCATAGCGGCCGAGATCGCCCTGCGCTTTTCCGAGCGCGAACAGCAGGTGCACCCGGTCACCGGCAGAAAGGTCAGCCGTCGCAAGCGCCTTCCGAAGCGCGGCGACGTCGCTGCCGTCGAACCGGTAGTTCTTGAGATTGGCGAGGCCCCACCAGGCAATGCCGAGGGAAGGACAGTTCGCAATGGCCTGTCGGTAAACGGCGACGCATTGTTCGCGCATTCCGTTGGTGCGGAGTGTTTGCGCGTAGCTGACCAGGATTTTCGCTGCGTTCGGGTATTCCTCCGCGAGCGCCCGGCGGCAGGCCAACGCACGCCCGTATTCGCCGCTCGCGGAGAGCGCGACCGCTTCCAGATCCCGGTAGATCGGATTGCGCGGTTCCTTCTGAAGCAGTGGTTCCAGTTCTTTGAGCGCCGCAACGGGCTTGTTCAGCTGTTGCAGGGTGAGGGCGTAGCTGAACCGGGCCGCATCAAAATCGGGCGCGTTCGCGACCGACTGCGCCAGCAGGTTCTCGGCATCCGATTTGAGGTCGCGCCTGAGCGCACACTGCGCGAGCAGGTAGAGCGCATCCGCATCGTTCCGATTTCGCGTCAGGGGTTCGCGCAGGATCTGCTCCGCCACATCGATCCTGTTTGCATCATAGGCCTCGCGCGCGGCCTGGATTTTCGGATTCCGGATCGGCCGTCGCTCCTGGAGTTCGTTCATCAGAGCGGCGATGTGCGCTTCGACTTCTTCATGCGACGCGGCCTTCCCGTTGAACCGCGCGAGGTGATCGGTCTCGTTCATGAACATGCTACTCAATGACTCGGTGTGAGCCTGTTGAAGGGAAAGGCGGCGCCATGGCGCCTTTCCTCATTCCGAGATCAACCCGCAGAATTTATCGAGGTCAATGTTGCCGCCGGACACAATGGCGACGATCGGCCCCGTCCCGATCTGGCCGGAAAGCGCCGCGGCAACGGAGAGCGCGCCGGCGCCCTCCGCGATGACGCGGGATTTTTCGGCGAGGAGCCGCATCGCGCGCCGTGTTTCCGCGAGCGTCACGACGCGTGAACCATCCACCAGACCGGACATGCGCTGCCACATTCGCGGAAACATGCTGCGACCGCCCGCGCCATCCACGAACGAGTGCTGCCAGTTCGAGAATTCCTGCGGCGATCCTTTGGCGAACGACAGAGCCGCGGGCGCGGCGGTTTCCGGTTCTGCACCGTAGACCTTGATATCGGGCTTCATTGCCTTGATGGCGCTTGCCACGCCAACAACCAGCCCGCCGCCGCCGATGCCGGCGACGATCGCTCGGGCGTCGGGCGCATCTTCCAGGATCTCGAGCGCGACCGTTGCATTCCCGGCGATAAAGTCGTGATCGTCGAAGGGATGAACAAACGTACCTTCCACGCCCGAATAAGCGCGCGCTTCGAGCGCTTCCCACGCCTCTTCATACGTGACGGGAACGAGCCGGGCGCCCAACGCTTTCATGCGCTCGAGCTTCGCCTGCGGTGCGGTTTTGATCGCGACGACCGTGCTCGGCACGCCTGCTTTCGCCGCGGCATAGGCGACGCCCTGGCCGGCATTGCCGGCGCTGATCGTCCATACCCCGCGTTTGCGCGCCTCTTCCGACAGGAGTGCAACGGCGTTAGCAGCGCCACGTAGCTTGTAGGCATTAATGGGCTGGAGGTTTTCGAGCTTGAGACGAATGTCCGGCGCGCCTCCGCCAAGCTCCAGCCTGACGAGCGGTGTACGCACGACGGTGCCCGCGATGCGCGCCCGCGCAGCGCGTATTTCGTCCAGCGTAATCGGGCGCACCGGCTCGAGGTTCATCGAGCCAGTGTAGAAGCAGTCAAGCCCCGGGGCTACGGCTGCCTGGCGGGCGGATTTGGTTTTGCCTGCGCCTGCTGCGCGGCTTTCTGCTCTTTCGCCTTGTGAGCGAGGTGATGCCCGATGGCGCAACCGGCAATCGCGCCAAGTATGGCGTGATGATGCGCATAGTGGCCGGCCACGGCGCCGACAGCGGCGCCCTTCAGACATCCCGCCGCCCCTGCGGGCGCTGCCGATGCTGCTACGGCAAAAGCTGTGACCAGGGAAATTGCGAACCGCCTCATGGTGCTCTCCGCCAGGAATCCGCCAAGACTTGGGGGGCTCCCGGCGGTGCATCAAGCCTTGGCGGCGGAACTTCGGGCATGCGGCGCGGGTTTTTTCTCGGAGGCCGAGAAACGAGGAGGCCATCGTGCTGCACTTCACACTGACCACGCCGGAAATCGTCGGGATTGCGGCGGCAATCATCATCATCATCGCCGCTGTCGCGTTCATCGCGTATCAGCACAAGAGGGCGCGGACCGCGGAGCTGCGGCGGAAATTCGGCCCGGAGTACGATCGGGTCATAAACAAGCACGGTTCGCGCGGCGAAGCGGTGCTGCTCGCACGGCAAAAGCGGGCGGAGCAGATACGGCTGCGCGAGCTTGATCCGGGTGAACGCGCGCGTTTCCTCGCGCGCTGGAAGACGGTGCAGGCCGGCTTTGTGGACTCTCCGAAGGGTGCGCTCGCCGAAGCGGAGTCGCTGATCGGTTCGCTGCTTGACGCTCGCGGCTATCCCGCCGGGGATTTCGACCATCGCGCCGGTGATATTTCTTTCCTGCATCCGAGGGTGACGCAGAATTATCGCGCCGCGCATGCAACCCAGTTGCGGCTGAAGAACAGCGAAGCGGTCAATACGGAAGACATGCGCGCCGCCATGATCCACTACCGCTCGCTCTTTGACGAGCTCGTCGAAGCCCATGCGGACGCGCCGGCGGGCGAACTCCGCCACGCTGCGGAGTAGCCACCTTGAGCATCTCTTAAAACTGTCATCCCTGCGAAAGCGGGGACCCAGCGCCCGCCGGCATCGAAACGTGCGCGCGGGCGCTTGTGCGCCATTTCAGCCAGTTGCAGGAGCTGGGTTCCCGCGTGCGCGGGAATGACAGTTCTTAGAAATTGCTCTAGAGCGTAACCCGACAGTTTTCTCGAAGGGGCGTGTCGCATGCACAGAACAATCCGTACGTGTCTTGCAATCGCTGCCCTGGCCCTGACCGGTGCGACGGCGCCGCCGCCGTCGATGAACGACATCCTCGCGCATTCGCCCAAAAGCGATTGGCACCTCATCAATCCGGCGAACACGCTGGTCATGTCGCTCCCGCATGGGCGGGTTACGATCCAGCTGGCGCCGGCCTTCGCGCCGAACACCGTCACGAACATCCTGAAACTGGTACACGCGCATTATTTCGACGGAAGCTTCATCGTACGCGCACAGGACAATTACGTCGTGCAATGGGCGCGCAATGACAAGCGTCCGCTCGGATCCGCAAACGCAACGATTCCGGCCGAATTCGACCGGTGGGCCACCGTCGAAATTCCGTTTCACGCGCTTCCCGATCCCGACACCTACGCCCGCGAGACAGGTTTCTCGTTCGATTTTCCGGCTGCGCGCGATGCGCCCAGCCGGCGCATCTGGCTCACCCATTGCTACGGAATGGTGGGTGTGGGGCGCGACGTGCCCGCGGATTCCGGCAACGGTACCGAGCTTTACGCCGTGATCGGCCAGGCGCCGCGCCATCTCGACCGCAACGTCACGCTGGTGGGCCGGGTGATCGATGGCATGGAGCTCTTGTCCGTGATGCCGCGCGGCACCGGCCCGCTTGGCTTCTATCAGAAGTCCGAGCACAAGATTCCGATCGCCTGGATTCGCCTGGGAAGCGATTTGCCGCCCGCAGAGCGGCCGCGATTCGAAGCCCTCAACACGGGCAGCAGGACGTTTGCAGCGCTTCTCGCGGAGCGCCGCGCGCGCCCCGATCCCTGGTTCAAGCACTCGCCCGGCCGCATCAACGTCTGCAATGTGCCGCTGCCGGTGAGGCGAAGCGTCCGGTGAGGCCGTACGGCGCGCGGGCAATTCATCGGATTGTTTTGTACGCTTCTGTTGCGGCCCGGTCGCGCTGCGACATTGCGGAAGCCGGCGACGAGATTTCGGATTCCCCAACGCGGACGGCCTGGCTGATCTGCGGCACGGAATATCGGCTGCTGCACGATTCGCGCCAGGTCGTGTGCGATGTCCTGCGGTTTCCCGTGCATTCGCGCCTCGCCGGAGTTTTCGGGAATCTGTCGAAGACATGGACAGAAGTTGCGGGAAACCGTAATCGCCGTTCTGGACAACCCGCCCTCGCCCGTCGGCCGTATTTCTCGTTACGCTGATGGCGATGGAAACGCTCCTTCCCGCCAACACCCACGTGGCGGGTGGATGAACAGAGAAAACGGTTGTTCCTCTGGCGGCGACGGGCTTCTCTGTCCGCAAAATTGACGGCCTTGCGCACGAAACATCGATATTCGGTACCTGCGGCGCCGCCCGATCGCATAACCGCGCGGTTCAACCACTGTTATCATTTGCAGGCCGGGAATCCGCGCGCCGACGCCGCACGGAGAGATTCAAGATCCCGATTGCGCGCAGCGGAAATTTCGCGTTAAGTTTGTGTCATGCGCGGGGGAACATCCCCTGCGGAAAATCTCACCCAAAGGGGGTTTCCAAAAATGAAAACAACACTTCTCGCCGGTGCAGCAGCGCTGGCGTTGTGCGTGACCGGCGCGGCCCAGGCGGCGCATCTGAATGCCGCGGGCGTTCGCGGAACAGCTCAACCCAACCACCACGTCGCGCCTCCCGGCCTGACGACGCTTTACGACCAGAACTTCGCTTCCGGCGCCTACGGGTTCTTCTCGCAGACGCTGAGTTCCTACCCGCAATACGATGAGTACCTTGCCGACGACTTCACGGTCCCGGCAGGTGCGACCTGGAAGGTCAAGGAAGTGGACACCACCGGCTTCTATTATATCGAAGCCGGTCCGGCCACGTCCGTGAATGTCCTGTTCTGGAAGGGCAAGAAGCTGCCCAAGGGAACGACAGCCATGGTCGAGTGCGACAACATCAAGCCCAAGGACGGCCTTAGCACCGGTGTCTTCGTGATCAAGCTGCCGAAGAGCTGCAAGGTGAACCTCAAGGGCGGCAGCGAGGGCACCACCTATTGGCTGACTGTGCAGGCCAATCTGTCGGGACCCTTCACCAGCGGTTACTGGGCCTGGTCGTCCAACGCCACGGTCAACGGCAACATGGCATCGGCGTATGATTACGGCGGCAGCGTCACGGTCAACGATCCGAAATGCTACACCCAGTTCGAAAGCATCGACGATTGCTATGGTGACGGCGCCATCGACCTCGCCTTCGCGCTCTATGGCAAGAGCAGTTAGTACGCGATTACCCGACCAGGAAGAGGGCGGCTCCGGCCGCCCTCTTTTTTTGCCTCCGCGGTTTGCGAGGAGTGTCAAATTGTGATTTGCGCGCAAGAAAAATCGCGCGCTAAGTCTGGCGTCACGGGCGGGAGGAACGACTCCCGCCGCGAATCAGGGGGTCTCCAAAATGAAAACGATGCTTCTTGCCGGCGCAGCGGCGCTGGCGTTGTGCGTGAGCGGCGGCGCCCAGGCGGCGCAACAACCGATGATGAATGCTGGCGGCGTTCGCGGGACGGCACACCCTGTACATCATGGCCCGTCCAACGGATTCAACGCGCTTTACGACCAGAACTTCGCCTCCGGCGCTTACGGGTTCTTCTCGCAGACACTGAGCTCCTATCCGCAATACGACGAGTATCTGGCCGACGACTTCACGGTCCCCGCGGGTCATAACTGGAAGGTCAAGGAAGTCGATGTCACCGGCTTCTATTATATCGAAACCGGCCCGGCCACGTCCGTGAACGTCCTGTTCTGGCGAAGTAAGCCCGCCGACCTGCCGAGGCCAAGAACGCCCAAGGCCGAATGCGACAACATCATGCCCACCTCAGGCATCAGCACGGGCGTCTTTGTAATCAGACTCCCCGCTACCTGTTTGGTGAAGCTCAAGGGCGGCACCGCCGGGACCACCTACTGGATGACCGTCCAGGCCAATCTGGCGGGGCCCTTCACGAGCGGCTACTGGGCCTGGTCGTCCAACGCCACGGTCAACGGCAACATGGCGTCGGCGTATGATTACGGCGGCAGCGTCACGACCAACGATCCCAGATGCTATGTCAAGTTCGAGAGCATCAACGATTGTTATGGCGATGGCGCCATCGACCTCGCCTTCGCCCTGTATGGTACGGATAACTCGTAAGAAGATCATCCGGATTTCAAAAAGGGCGGCCCAGCCGCCCTTTTTGCTTCCCGGTTGCAGGGCGACTTCCCTGCCACGCCGATTCCATCTAATCGCTTGTCCATGCAGCGTTCGACCGAAAAACAGCCGCGCTCTTCGTCGGCGGGCGAGACCGCTGCGCCCGAGATGGACAGAATCATGCGGGCAGCCGCGGAACTCGGGAAGAGGCGACCGCTCAAAAATCCGCGCCTGCGCCAGATCGTTTCGGACATGCGCGAGGGCCGTGTCGACGGCGCGGAAAAAGAACTGACGGCCTGGCTCGCCAGAAACCCGCGCGATGCCGACGCGCTGTTCCTGAAGGCGCGCGCGCTCTATCGGCTCGACCGTTGCGAGGAAGCCGTCCAGCTCCTGGAGCGGTGTCTTGCCATCGCGCCGGACTTCACCGCCGCGCGCTCCGAATATGCGCGACAGCTTGGCGATCTGAATCGCTACGCGGCCGCGCTCGCCGAACTCGACCGGCTGCTCGCCGACGAGCCCGGCAATCCGCATTTCCGTCTGATGAAAGCACGCATCCTCGCCATCATCGGCGAGAACGACGAATCCGTTGCGATGTGGGAAACGCTGGCAGAGGAGAATCCGGATCGCGCCGAATGCTGGGTGAATTACGGCGATGCGCTTCGGGTCACGGGCGCACGCAACGAAAGCATCGCCGCTTATCGCCGGGCGATCGCGTGCGCGCCGTCATTCGGCCAGGCGTATTGGAGTCTCGCCAACTTGAAGACCTTCCGCTTCGAGCCCGCCGACATGGCCGCCATGCAGGAGCAGCTTCTCCGGGCGGACCTCCCGCCGGGCGACCGCGCGGGTTTCCAGTTTGCTCTTGGCAAGGCGTATGAGGATTCGGGCGATTACGGGCGCTCCTGGGAGCAATACGCAAAGGCCAATGCGGCCATGCGCGTACAATCCAATTACAATCCCGACGTTCTTAGCGCGGCGGTGAGGGGCAACAAGGCGATGTACACGCCCGGGTTCCTGCGCAGCCGAGATGGGTGGGGTTGCGCAAGCACGGATCCCGTCTTCATTCTGGGTCGGCCGCGTTCGGGATCGACGCTTGTCGAGCAGATTCTGTCCAGCCACTCGGCCATCGAAGGGACGGCCGAACTTCCCTACATCGCCAACCTTGCCAAGCGCCTGGCGCGGCGGCAGGGCCATGGCGTTGTTCTGGACACCGACGCGCTCACCGCACTCGCGGCGCTGGGGCCGGAGGAAATCCGCGCCCTGGGCGAAGAATATCTGGAAAGCGCGCGGCTCCATCGCAAGACCGGCCGTCCGTTCTTCATCGACAAGAAGCCGGACAACTTCCTGTTCACCGGCATGATCCACCTGATCCTGCCGAACGCGAAGATCATCGACGCGCGGAGAAATCCCGCCGCGAGCTGCTTGTCCACTTTCAAACTGTACAGTGTCAAGGGCCGGCTCGGCATGGCGGAACTGGGGCGCAACTATCGCGACTATGTGGAGCTGATGGCGCATTTCGACCGTGTTTTGCCGGGCAAGGTGCACCGCGTGATCTACGAAAACATGGTGGCCGATCCGGAGACCGAAGTGCGCAGGCTGCTCGACTATCTCGGGCTGCCGTTCGAGGAGGGCTGCCTGCGGTTTTACGAAACGAAGCGGACCGTCCTGACGCCAAGTTCCGAGCAGGTGCGCCGGCCCATCACTTCCGAAGCCGTCGAGTATTGGAAAAACTTCGAGCCCTGGCTCGGTGCGTTGACGCGAAGCCTCGGCTCGGTTCTTACCCTGTACCCCTCCGTGCCGGAGGAATTGCGCTGACGGGGCGAGGATGAGTCGTATACGTTCGCCAGAAATTGGCGTGAGAAGGGTTGGGAAATGTTCAGCAAACGTGCAGCACTCGCGATTTTGGCGGCAATCGGGGCTTCAGCCACGGCGCACGCCGACGTGACGATCTCACCTGCCGCTACCGAGAATATGACGTGCATGGCGGGCGTCTGTTTTCCCACTGCCACGGACGCCGTACTGAACGTAAGCGATTTGGAAACCTTGCTGGCATCCGGCAATGTCACGGTCACGACGACCGGATCGGGCGTTCAGGCGAACAATATTACCATCGCGGCTCCGCTCACCTGGCCGAGCCCGAACACGCTCGCGCTCGACGCCTACAAATCCGTCACCATCGACAAGCACGTTTCCGTTGGGGGATCGGGTGGTCTGACGATTACGACAAACGACGGCGGCACAGGAGGCATGCTGTCCTTTGGTCCGCGAGGATGGGTGAAGTTTGCAAACCTGACAAGTCAACTTGTGATCGACGGTGCCGGTTACATGCTGGTTTCGTCGATACAATTGCTGGCGAATGCCGTTGCCGCCAACCCTGGAGGCAATTTTGCCCTGGCGCGTGACTATGATGCGCGCCCCGATGGAGTGTACACAAATCCGGTCGTGACTCCGTTCTCCGGCAATTTTCAGGGCTTGGGTAATTCCATCGCCCATCTGAAAATCAAGAATCGCTCGGCCGAATTTGGTGCCGGATTGTTTTCGGAAATATCCGGTGCCGTCGAAAATCTGACTCTGCGCCGTGTCCAGATCAACGGAGAAAAGCGATTCGAGAACGTCGGCGGTATCGTGGCTTACAGCAACAATGGTCTCCTGTACGGTGTTCATGTCGATGGCACGATTGCCGGCATAGCGGACAGCCTGACCGGCGGCATCGTCGGACAGAATAACGGCACGATACGCAATTCGTCCTCGGCCGCAACAATCCTCGGCGGGGAGGGGGCCGACTGCGGAGGAGTGGCGGGCTACAATATCGGTACTGTTGATCAATCGTTTGCCAGTGGAGCGGTCGGTTGGCACAAGGGCTGCCAGTTTGCGGGAGGGCTGCTCGGCTTCCATGATGGTGGCACAGTCAGCAACTCCTATGCCACGGGGGGTGTATTTGCAGGATTGTACGAGAACGACGCTGGAGGATTGATCGGCGAGGACATGCAATACTCTTCCGGTGAAGTAAGCACGTCCTATTCGACAGGTTCCGTTCAGCCCGCGAATTACCAGGGCGGCTTTATCGGATATCTGGAAACAGGCGATCTCGACGATTGCAATTGGGACAAGACAACAAGTGGAACCAGGTCCGGAACCGGCAACTTTGGAAATGTGCCAAATATTACCGGGATGACCAGCAAGAAGCTCCGCTCAGCGCTTCCCGCCGGTTTTGACCCAGCGATCTGGTCGCAGGACAAGAAGATCAACAACGGCTTTCCCTACCTCATCGCCAATCCACCGGCGGACTGAGGGACATTCTGACATGTTCTGACATGCTCCGGAAAGCACTCCTGCTCGCGACCACAATCGGCGGCGTTGCAGCAGCACTGCTCGCTTCGCCCTGGGACGGGTCATGCCAAAGGCTACCGGACTCTTCATTTCTTCGGCAGCGGCGACGACGGGACTTTTCCGCGCGGTGGTCTCATCAGGGACAAGGCCGGCAATCTCTACGGCACCACCGAAAATACGGCGTGCAGGCTGGGGAATTAGACCGGCCGGCATGCACTGCCGGGCAACCGGGCATCCAGGCCGGCACAACGCAGATGCTGCGCCCGGGCAGGACCAACGATCGCCAGCGGAGACACCGTTTGCGGGCTGCCGGGGCAGGAGTAAGCTGATTGAGGTTGCATCAGGAGCGTCGCAGAACGCCGCGGACGCAGGGTTGCAGGCCTCGGGGAACATCATGTTCAGGACAGGTCTTCTGCTTTCGACCGCCATGACGGCTGTCGCATTGCTGCTGTCTGGCGCACCGCACATGCGCAGACTGATATGCATGTTGCCAGCCGAGACCCCAATACCCGCTTTCTTTGTACCTATGGGAAGTTCGGCGTTTCCCATGCTCACTCTGACGTCTTTACCAAGTGGACGCACGTGGCCGTTCCCGTCCTTGGGCATGGCAAAATTGTCCAGACAATCGAGGTTGAGGAAAAGAACACCAAGGGATTCGCCGGCGACCTGTTCGCGGGGGTCTACAGCAACACGGCGAGCGGCCTTCCGGGAGACCTGATTGCCGGCGGTTCTGCTACCGCGGCGTCGGGATGCACGAAGATCGAGATTCCAATAAGCCCAACCAAACTTCTCTATCACAAGACCTACTGGATCATGGAGCAGGTGTACCCGCATGATCATGCGAATGTACTTTATTGGGCGGTCGACCCGGGAACGTTGCGCAAAGCGTACGTACAAACGCACAGCGGTTCAAGCGGCGATAGTTCCACTTCACCCTGGGAGGAAAAAAGGAAGGGGCCTTACGTCAGGCTGAGATAAACCGACACGGCAGAGTTGGGAAGATGATCGGCTGAAGCCCGACACTCCTGGTACTGGCTGTTCCAACCGCATCGGCCTGGCGCATGCCGACGTGACGATTTCACGCAACAAACCACCGGACCGTACCTAACAGTGAAGTAGCATGCGCTATCCGAACGCGTCTGTACTATTTTGAGTCTTGTGACGCCGAACCGGGTTCGCGTTTCAGCTGCTCCTGCATCTGCCGGTCGAGATCGTCGTACCAGGTCTTGAACGCCGGCTGCGCGGAAGCGCGGGCAAACGACCTGCCGTCCTGGTGCGCGGTCCATGTTCCCGCGGCGGTCTGTTGAATGACCCGCTTGATCACAGCCGGGTGGGCGGGATGATTGGGTTTTCGTGAAATACCACAACGTCGTTTCGCTGTTGCAGGAGACCAGGATGAAGTCGGGTACTCTGCGGGAGGCTTGCAGTCCGCGTTTCGTGTTGCCTCCGCCCAAAGAGACTGAAAGGTGGAATTGTCATCGGCGATCAACGGGCGAGCGAACATCACAATCGCCATGGCGATGGCAGCGGCTGTTCTTCTCATCGCAGGATGGCTCCGCGCGGTCCCGAGAGTGCTCCCAGTGTAGCACAGACCGCTGCCACACCATCGCCCGCTGCGTGCCGGATCCTCAAGAGCACCGGAGCGAACGTGACGGGCCTACAGGCCTGGGAGATCGAACGGAAGCCCGTTACGGACGCATCGTACGATCCGATGACGGTTCGGGATCGTGCTGCGCCACGGCTGCCGGGAACTGGCTGATTCGGTTGGAGAGCGACACGATCGCGGCAACCAGAGCGCCAGCGATCATCATCTGATCCAGGAGCGGCAAATGAACGTGCATCCCAAGGTCGCAGATAGCGAAGACGATGCACCCAATTCCAAGGCCCCGGGTCCAGTCAAACATCAGGCTGCCTTCCATGCCGCGTTTTCGCGGAGCAGTCTAAGACCGCTACCCTTAGGATTGTGTTGCCGTCCCGGAGGCCTTCCAGTTCACGGCGGGAACGGTTGCCCATGAAGCTTGCTACCTGATGCCGGACTCGGGTCGTGTCGCCCCGATTAATTCGTCTCATTTCGGCCGCAGCGGGTATCTGGGTCAAATGCACGTGGCAGCTGGAATAAACATGCAGGGCCAATCGTCTTCTGGAATGGCGGCAACACAGGCGGCGATGGGATCGCGTTTGAGCCTGCTCAGAACAGCACGTTCGACGTGCTCCACAGTCGGGGCAATAAAAGACACCGCATGGACGCCGATGCTTTTCGCGCGCGTCTGTTCATGAGGATACGCCGCTTATTGGACAAGGGAGACAGCGATGAAACGCCTTATCTTCAGTCTGTGCGCCAGCGCGGTTGGCTGCGCATTCGCCTTGCAGTTTCCGGCAACAGCAGTTGCCAGGAGCAAAGAGACAGTGTTGCACTCCTTCGGCAGTGGTACGGACGGCAAGTACACCTATGCCGGCCTTATCGACGTTAACGGTACACTGTATGGCACGACCTATGAGGGCGGTGTCGGAGATTGCGGCGTGCGCGGCTTCCATCCCGGCTGTGGCACGGTGTTCTCGGTCAACCCGACAACCGGCGCGGAGACGGTGGTTTATTCCTTCCTGGGCGGCACGGACGGCGAATCCCCCGAGGCCGGTCTTATCGAGGTGAATGGCACGCTGTATGGAACGACAAATGAGGGGGGCGCCCATAACGGCGGCACGGTGTTCTCGGTCAACCCGGCGAGCGGCGCTGAAACGGTAATTTATTCCTTTTGCGGCCAGAACAACTGCACGGACGGCCTTCACCCCGAGGCCGGACTGCTCAATGTGAATGGCACTCTATATAGCACTACGCACGAGGGCGGCGCCCAGGATTACGGCACGGTATTCTCGGTCAACCCGACAACCGGGGCAGAGACAGTGGTTTATTCCTTCCTGGGCGGCACGGATGGCTGGTTCCCTTACGCCAACCTGATCGATGTGAAGGGCACGCTGTACGGGACGACCTATTACGGCGGCGCCAATGGCGGCGGCACGGCGTTCTCGATCAATCCGGCGACCGGCGCGGAGACGGTGCTCCACACGTTCGGCGGCGCCACGGACGGCTCGGAGCCCGAGGCCGGCCTCGTCGACGTGAAGGGCACGCTCTATGGCACAACGGTGGAGGACGGCACAGCTGGCGAGGGCACGGTATTTGCGCTCGACCCGAAGACAGGCGCGGAGACGGTACTTCACGCGTTTGGCAACGGCACCGACGGCCAGTACCCCTACGCCGGCCTGATCGATGTGAAAGGCACGCTGTATGGTACAACCGGGGCCTGCGGCGCGTCTGGCGACGGCACGGTGTACGCGGTCAACCCGACCACGGGCGCCGAGACAGTGCTTTATTCCTTTTGCGGCCAGCAAAATTGCACCGACGGCGCGCAACCTTACCCGAGCCTGATCGATGTGAAGGGCAAGCTGTATGGCACCACACAAGATGGCGGCGCCTATGGCGGAGGCACGGTGTTTGCGCTCAAAAAACCCTGATTGCCGGACTTCCCCTGCGCCGGACACCGGCAGGCTTGAAAGGCCAAAATGGATGACCGGACCGGCATTCACCCATGTATGGCAACGGCGCGACAGACCTCTTCTTTGGCCGGTGAACATCGGTCCAGGCACGCATTTCCCGATTTCCCGTACAGCCTTACCTTGCGCGGTCGCCACGGCATGACCCGTGCCGCGCGGACCTGCGCGAGCAGCCGCGTCAGGTCGTGGCGCACCGGAGAGGATAGTGTTGATCCCGGTCCGCCGCAAATCCAACCGATTGTCCTAGTACCCGGAATCAGAGCTGAGTGATACGTCGGTTTTTGAACTGGCGCTGAAAGACCCTTTTCTTCTTCCACGCGAACGGTTCGGCGTTTTCGTTGTAGGCAGC
>DATGGN010000125.1:0-7954 GCA_035308485.1 Rhizomicrobium sp. | reverse complement strand
GCGCCGAATGCTCCCACGCCCACAGCGCCGCCTGAGGCAGGCGCGGCTCCGACGCCGCGAGCGCCTTCCGTGACGCCAATTCCACTGATCCGGTACACCGGCTCCTGGACCTACCCGCAGACCAATGGGCTGTATCACGGGATACAGCCGGAGACCATCGAATTCGAGGTCGCCGAAGACAACGGCCATGCCAGCGGGACCCTGGCTGCGCGTTTCAAACTTCCCGCCGGGAACACCGACGATCCAGTGGTCCGTTTTACTTTTTCAGGCGACTTCCGCAATGCCCGCAATCAGGTTTTCGAGGTTAAATCGGTCGACGGTTCCACCGGTCGTATCGAGCTGATCCCGGGCCCGGCGTTCAATCTGCTGGAGATCAATTTTCTGATCGAATCCGGCCCCGGCAAAATTCGCCAGGGAAACGCCGTGCTGATCAAGAAATAAGTAGGACAGGTCCCCGACCTGCCTGTTCCCGTTCAACGCCGTTCGACGCGCACATGCCACAACTCCACCGAACCCTCCGCGCGCGGCTCGCCCGACGGACGTTCGTAGTTGAGCGTCAGGGGAACCAGATCGGACGCAGCCGTGAACGCGAGTTCGCCTGACGCTACCTCGGACCCCGCAGGAATCGTGCCGCTCGCGCCGGCGATGCGCCATTCGATGCCCGTCGGCGACGCCAGCCCGTTGGTGCGCGCTTCCCAATACAGCGTATACGCCGTCTGCGGTTCAAGACTCAAAATCTGCCGCAGCAGCTCGCACGATTCCGGCTGGCGGCTATTCAGCGCCACCCGATGCATGGTCCGAGGCTGATCGAGATCGGTGTGCACGATGCCGGGCGCCTCGGTCATGCGCCAGTCGAACCCATGGCCGACCTGCGGCACTTCGAAATCCGGATGCACCACGCCCGCCAGCTTGGGAAATCCCATGGCCCGCCACAAAGCCCGAGCGCCTTCGGCATTACCCGCATTGATCAGCGCGTCGCAGGCGGCGAACAGGGCCGGCCGATCGTTCCCCTCGCCCATGGCCGTCAGTTTCAGAGCGACCGGGCCTACGGCGGCCATCTTGTTCGGTTCGGTGGCCGCGCCAGCCAGCAGATAGCCCAGGTACGCGGCGACCACGCCGTGTTCGTCCGGAATCGCACGGTCCAGAATTTCGGCCGGATCGGTACTAGCCCGCCAGCACAGATCGAAGGCAGGAGTCCGGTCGCCATAGGAGACACGGAGCGCCTGCCGCATCCATCTCCAGAACTCCGGCATGTGATCCTGCCGGTAGTAGAAATTTGCGAGCGTCCAACGGGCCTCGAACTGACGGTCGACGCGCGCGGCCGCCAGCAGCCATTTTTCGGCCAGCGCGGCATCGCCGCGGACCTCCGCCGCCAGGCCCAGCCGGATGCGCGGCGTGGAGCTTAGCGGATTCAAATCCGCGGCGCGCTGTAGCAGCGCCGTGGAATCACTGCCGTCGTAATCGAGCTGAATCGCACGAGTCAGGAGATACTCGGTGTTGTGCGGCGTCAGTTCCATGGCTCGCGCGACGTCCGCCGACGTCCCGCGGCGAAACGCTGCGTCGGCGGCCGCCATGCGGATGGATAGCCACACGCCCGCAAGTAATGGTACGCAGACCAAACCCGCGACCAGCAGGCGAGCGTAATACACCCGCATTACGACAATTACCCTTGCCCGCATTGGCCTGCGACCCTATACTGTGAAAGTCGTGTTGAAATCAGCATTCCTGTCTAAATTAGTTGCTGGAACCGTAGTCACGTCGATGGCGTTTGCAGGTACTCCAGTGATCGGAATCATCACAGCCAGCGGCCATTTTACCCTGGAGCGCAGCGTGGTGTGGGGAAATTCCACTCTGTTCGACGGCGTCACCGTGGAAACGCAGGGCGCGTCATCCGAACTCGCGCTGCGCAACGGAGCGAAATTGCAGTTGGGCGCTGCATCGCGCGCCAAGGTGTGGCAGAATCGCCTGCTGCTCGAAAAAGGCGTGGGCCAGATTGCCGGACCGTCGTCGTATGGGATCGAAGCCGGTGGATTGTCGGTGCACGCGGGAACCGACAACGCGCGCGTCCGCGTAGGAATGACCGACCGGATCGAGGTTATCTCGCTCGCGGGAACCGCGCGTGTCATGGGCCGCTCGGGCGTGCTGCTCGCAGCCATTCCCTCGGGCCGCAGGATGAGCTTCGCCATGCAGGCGGCGGAGAACGGCGTGGTCACCCGAACCGGATGCCTGCTGTATAAAGACGGGCACTACATCCTGCAGGACGAAAACACCCAGGAAGTGCTCGAGGTGAGCGCGCCGAACCTGGCGGATAATGTCGGCAATCGCGTGGAAGTTACGGGCGCCACATCGAGCGCAAAGCCCGCTGTAGCTATCGCGACCATCTCGCTGGTGGCGACGAACGTAGTTCAGAAATCCCAGGGAGGATGCCTGAGCGCCGCGTCGGCGTTGGATGCGAAGACAGAAATCGCACCGGGCTCGGCAGCAGCCACTGATCCTCTTCCGGCGGGCGCCGGAGCCGCTGCGGCGGTAGGGGCACACACCGGGCTGTCGACCGGCGCAATCGTCGGAATCGTGGCGGCCGGCGGTGGCGCGGCGGCAGCGGCCGGCGTTCTCGCAATGGGCAAGAAGAGCTCGACCAGCCCGTAGGTCTACGCACAGCTCTAACAACTGTGGGCTGCAAGCCTGCCCCACCGGTCTCGTTATAATGAGGCGTGTCGCAAGCTACCAACGCCTTTGTCGAGCAGAATAAAGACCGCTTCCTCGACGAATTAAAAGACTTCCTCCGCATTCCGAGCATCAGCACTCTGCCCGAGCACGCCTCCGACGTGCAGCGCGCGGCAACATTTGTCGCCGACAGCCTGCGCCGCGCGGGGCTCGAAAACATCGAGATCATTCCCACCGCGAAGCATCCGCTGGTGTACGCCGACTGGCTGCACGCGCCCGGCAAACCGACCGTGCTGTGCTATGGCCATTACGACGTCCAGCCGCCGGATCCACTGGAGCTCTGGACCTCGCCTCCATTCGAGCCCACCCTGCGCGACGGAAATCTGTACGCCCGCGGTTCGGCCGACGACAAGGGCCAGATGTACATGCACGTCAAAGCCATCGAGGCATTGTTGGCTGTGAACGGCAAGCTGCCGCTGAACGTGAAATTTTTGATTGAGGGCGAGGAAGAAGTCGGCGGAGAATCGGTCGCGCGATACGTCGCCGAAAATCCCGACAAGCTAAAAGCGGATGTCGCGCTGGTTTCCGATACGGCGCTCTACGCGGAAGGCATCCCGACGCTGTGCATCGGGCTGCGCGGGCTGGTTTACACCGAGATCGAAGCGCGCGGGGCGTCGCGCGATCTGCATTCCGGACTGTACGGCGGGGCCGCTCCCAACGCCGTGTTCGCGCTGGTCGAATTGCTTTCGAAGTTAAAAGATCATACCGGGCGCATCATGATCCCCGGCATGTACGGCAGCGTCGAGCAGCCGGCGGCGGCGGAGAAGCAGAGCTGGGCTTCCCTGCCCTTCAACGAACAAGACTTCCTGAAAAAGGAAGTCGGCTCGACCGCGCTGACCGGAGAGAAAGGATATTCGGTTCTGGAACGCGTGTGGGCGCGGCCGACGCTCGAAGTCCACGGCATCGCGGGCGGGTTCACCGCGGCAGGTGCGAAGACCGTGATTCCGGCGCGCGCGACCGCGAAGGTCAGCATGCGGCTCGTGCCGAACCAGGATCCGGACAAGATCGTCGCGGCTTACAAGAAATTTGTCCGCGACAATACGCCGGTTGGAATTGAAATGGAGGTTCGGATTCTGAGCGCGGGTCCGGCGATCATGGTGAATCCCGACCATCCGGCGATCCACACGGCGGCGCGCGCGTTCAAGGATATTTTGGGCCGCGAAACGGTATTCATTCGCAGCGGTGGATCGATTCCCATTGTGGGCGATTTCGTGAAGCATCTCCACATACCGACCATCCTGATGGGTTTCGGCCTGCCCGACGACGGCCTGCATTCGCCGAATGAGAAATACAAGCTGTCGAATTATTACGCGGGCATCATGACCATCGCCCACTTTTTCGAACAGTACGGCGCATAGCCCCGCTTACTTCGTGCGCGGTTCAGGGCTGGTGATGGATAGGACAAGGCCGACACTGCCCGTGAGCGCCAGCGAGCGAGTGGTCGCCCCCGGATGATTCGCCCATGTCGCGACCCGCTTACTTCGTGCGCGGCTCGGTGCCGGCAATGGACAATTTAAGGCCGACACAGAACCGCGAGCGCCAGCGAGCGGGTGGTCGTCCCCGGATGATTCGCCCATGTCGCGACCCGCTTACTTCGTGCGCAGTTCAGTGCCGGCAATGGGTAACATAAGGCCGACACTGAGCCGTGAGCGCCAGCGAGCGGGTGGTCGCCCCCGGATGATTCGCCCGTGCGGGACCCGCTTACTTCGTGCGCGGCTCGGAGCCGGCAATGGATAAGATCAGGCCGACACTGAGCCGCGAGCAACAGCGAGCGGGTGGTCATCCCCGGGTGATTCGCCCATGTCGGGACCCGCTTACTTCGTGCGCGGTTCAGTGCCGGCAATGGATAACATAAGGCCGACACAGAACCGCGAGCGTTAAGCGAGCGGGTGGTCATCCCCGGATGATTCGCCCATGTCGGGACCCGCTTACTTCGTGCGCGGCTCGGTGCCGGCAATGGATAACATAAGGCCGACACAGAACCGCGAGCAACAGCGAGCGGGTAGTGCCCCTCGAGTGATGAGCCCATGTCGGGACCCGCTTACTTCGTGCGCGGCTCAGTGCCGGCAATGGATAACATAAGGCCGACACAGAGCCGCGAGCACCAGCGAGCGGGTGGGCGTCCCCGGATAATTCGCCCATGTCGCGACCCGCTTACTTTGTGCGCGGCTCAGTGCCGGCAATCGATAACATAAGGCCGACCCTGAGCCGCGAGCGCCAGCGAGCGGGTGGTCGTCCCCGGATGATTCGCCCATGTCGCCACCCGCTTACTTCGTGCGCGGCTCGGTGCCGGTGATGGATAATGCAAGGCCGGCACAGAAACGCCGACCACAGCGGGTGAGCCGCGAATTCGGCCCGTATAATTAGAAAGACATGAGCCGTGACGCGCTCCCGGTCGGCGTCGATGAAGGCCGCGAGCCACAGCCTTCCGGACAGGACAGCGTAGTCCGCTCGGCCGGCGTCGTTTCGCTGGCGGTCATGATGAGCCGGATTACCGGCCTGCTGCGCGAGAGCGTGATGGCCCGCCTGTTCGGAGCGGGGCTGATCTACGACGCGTTCATCCTCGGATTCCGCATCCCCAATCTGACCCGCGATCTGTTTGCGGAAGGCGCGCTCTCCAGCGCATTCGTTCCGACGTTCACTGAATATTTATCCAAGCGTACTCACGAAGAAGCCGCGCGGCTGGTGAACCTGGTGGCCAGCGCTATCGTCGTCGTGGTCGGAAGCCTGTGCGCCCTGGGAGTGATCTTCGCGCCCGCGCTAGTGTATCTGCTGGCGCCCGGCTACGCCGCGGTTCCCGGAAAATTCGAGCTGGCCGTCACCATGACGCGCATCATGTTCCCGTTTCTGCTCCTGGTCGCGCTGGCCGCGCAGGCCATGGGCGTGCTCAATGCGTCGAACAAGTTCGGCGTTCCGGCAATGGCGTCGACGTTTTTCAACATCGGCTCGGTCGGATTCGGAATCCTGATCGGATACGGACTGGCCCCGCTGCTGCACATCGAACACATCACGGGAATGGCGATCGGCGTCGTGTTCGGAGGCGCGCTGCAACTGATCTGGCAGTTGCCCAGTATGTACCATCTCGGATTCCAGTTCCGGCCGGCGTTCGACTGGTCCGATCCCGGTCTGGTGCGTATTCTCCGGCTCATGGTTCCGGCGATTCTCGGAAACGCGGCGGTGCAGATCAACGTGACCGTCAATCAGAATCTGGCCTCGAAGATTTTCGATCCGCAGACCGGCTTCGACGGTCCGGTGAGCTGGCTGAGCTACGCGTTCCGCTTCATGCAGCTTCCCCTGGGCCTGTTCGGCGTGGCGATGGCTTCGGCGACGCTTCCTTCCATTTCACGCAGCGCGGCCGCGGGGCATATCGATGAATTTCGCAAGACGCTCTCGAAATCGCTGGGGATGGTTTTTCTGTTGACCGTCCCGTCTTCGGTGGGATTGATCGTACTGGGCAAATCGATCATCGGAGCGATTTATCAGGGTGGCAAATTTCATCTTTATGACACGCAGCAAACGGCCGTCGCCCTGTCCTGCTACGCGATCGGGCTGGCCGGATATGCCGCGATCAAAGTGCTGAGTCCCGCGTTCTACGCGCTCGGCGACGCACGCACCCCGATGTTCGTGAGCCTGGCTTCGATCGCCATCAACTACGCGACCGCCGTCATGCTGATCCGGTACGCGAAGCTCGGGCACGCCGGTCTGGCGATGTCGACTTCGATGGTCGCGTTATTCGGCTTCGTGGTGCTGTTCTCGATCCTGCGGGTGAGGATCGGCGGGGTGCATGGGCGCGAACTGGCGGCGGGTGTTACGAAAGTGTTGCTGGCCTCGGCTGCCATGGGCGCCGCGACCATGGTTACCACTCGTACAATGGAAGCGTGGCTGGGCGTGTCGCAGTTCGCCCGGCTGGCGGATTTGGGGATATCGATCCCTGTCGGACTCAGTGTATTTTACCTGGCTTGCCGCGCGCTGGGCGTAGGCGAGCTTGAAATTGCCATCCGGGCCTTCACGGCGCCGGTACGGCGAAGATTTTCCAGAAGCTAGCGCGCGTCTTCGCGCTTTCGTTTCCACCGGACTTTCGTTCTAAAGATCCTAAGGGCTTTGGCCGATCCATTCTAAGGAGTTCTCCTGTGAGACTGATCGCTCTGAGTTGCCTTCTCTTCACGGCCACCGCTTGGCCGGCGGAACAGCGGAAATCGCAGCGCGATTACGATTTGGGAGTCCGCTTCGAACAGGCCGCGCAATGGAAACAGGCCCTGGATGCGTTTTCCGCTTCGATATCAGCCGATCCGACCGCGCCCGCGTATCTGCATCGCGCGAAGGTTCAGCTTGCTCTGAATTTGCCGGAAAAAGCGCTGGCAGATCTCACCGAAGCGATCCATCTGCAACCGCAGAGCGCGGAGGCTTTTCGCGCCCGCGGTGAATCCTACGCGAAATTGGGAGACCACAAGAAAGCGATCGACGATTTCGCAAAGGCCATCGATCTGGGAGACGGGATTTCACAGGTCTACGCGGCGCGCGCGGCTTCCTATGAAGAACTCGGCTATCATCAACTCGCCGTCGACGACGATTCGAAGGCGATTCGCCTGCGGCTGGACGATCCCGCGCCATGGAAGGGACGCGGCATCGCGCTGACAGCGCTGGGTCGATTCCGCGACGCGATCGACGATTTCGATCAGGCGATTCGCCTGAAGCCGGATGCGAGCGCGCCGTATCTGGAACGTGGATTCGCGCACGGCCAGCTCGGAAATTTCGAGCTCGCCATCGAGGATCTGGATCGCGTGCTGCGGCTGGATCGCAATAACGGCCGTGCCCTTGCGCTTCGAGCCGCCGCGTGGGCCAAGCGTGAGAATCTGGACAAAGCGATTGAAGATTTCACCGCGGCGCTGAATCTGATGCCCAAAGATCAGGGCTTATACGTCGCGCGATCTGCAATCTACGCGGCCATGGGCGATCACCAGAAGGCGCTGGCCGACCGGAATGAAGCCGTGCGGCTGAAACCGGATTCCGCCGAAGCGTACCTGGCTCGCGGCGGGTCGTATCACGAACTCGGAATGCACGACAAGGGTCTGGCGGACCGCAGTGAAGCGATTCGCCTGAGGCCCGATCTCGCCGAAGCCTGGTGTGCCCGCGGCAGCGCTTACTTTCTTCTGGGCGATTACTTCAAAGCTATTCCGGATCTGGAACAGGCCGTTCATCTGAAAAGCGACTATGCCGAAGCCAAGGAAGT
>DATGGN010000124.1:0-15156 GCA_035308485.1 Rhizomicrobium sp. | reverse complement strand
ATATTCCCGGCTTCCAGGTTGGGAAAGATCAGCACGTTTGCGCCACCCTTGAGCGTGCTGAACGGGAAAGTCTCGTCCACGATTTCCGGCACCACCGCCGTATCGGCCTGCATCTCGCCATCCACCATCAGCGCCGGCTCGCGCAGCCGCACCAGTTCCACCGCGCGGCGCACCTTCTCCGCCAGCGGATGGCGCGAGCTGCCGAAATTGGAGAAGGAGAGCATCGCCACGCGCGGCTCCACATCGAAACGCCGTGCCATGGCCGCCGTATTCACCGCGATCTCCGCCAGATCCTCGGCCGTCGGCTCGATGTTGACCGTGGCGTCCGCCAGGAAAAAGATTTCGCGTTTCGGGGTGATCATCACGTAGACCCCCGAAACCCTCCGCATGCCGTGCCGCACCTCGATCACCTGCAGCGCTGGACGGATAGTATCCGGATAATGTTGCGTCAGGCCGCCCACCAGCGCATCGGCGTCGCCCAGCCGTACCATCATGGAACCGAAAACTGTTCTGTTCAAAATCAGTTCCCCGGCTTCCTTCCGCGTGACCCCTTTCCGCTGCCGCAGGCTGTACATCTCCTCGGCGTAGGCCGGAAGCCGGTCTGAACGGGCTGGGTCCACGATCCGAATTCCATTTAGATTCAAACGCAGCAGGGCGATTTCGGCGCGGATCTTGGCTTCGTCACCCAGCAGAACGGGTGTGGCGATCTTTTCATCGGTCAGGATCTGGCACGCGCGCAGGATCTTGGGTTCTTCGCCTTCCGGAAACACCACGCGTTTGGGCTGCCGCTGCGCTTTGTGGATCATCACGCGCATGACCTCGTTCGCCTTGCCCAACCGCCGCTCCAGTTGCTCGCGGTATTCGAGGATGTCGATGGGCGATTGTGCCACGCCGGTCTCCATGGCCGCCTGCGCCACGGCTGCCGCCTCCCAGATCAACACGCGCGAGTCGAACGGTTTCGGGATAATGTAGTCCCGCCCGAACTCCAGCCGCTCCACGCCATAAGCCCGCCGCACCGCATCCGGCACGTCCTCGCGCGCCAGGGCAGCCAGCGCCCGCGTGGCCGCTAGTTGCATCTCGTCGTTCACAGTGGTGGCGCGCACGTCCAGCGCGCCGCGAAAGATAAAAGGAAATCCCAGGACGTTGTTCACCTGGTTTGGGAAATCCGAACGTCCGGTGGCCACGATGGCGTCCGGCCGGGTGGCCACGGCTACGTCGTAAGGCACTTCCGGATCCGGGTTCGCCAGCGCAAAAATGATCGGATCGCGGGCCATCGCGAGCAGCATTTCCCGCGTCACGCAATTAGCGCTCGACAGCCCGAAGAAAACGTCCGCGTTCACAAAGGCGTCGGCCAGCGTGCGCGCCTCCGTCTCCGCCGCGAAGCGCTCCTTATAAGGATTCATGCCCTCCTTACGGCCCTTGTAGATGACCCCCTTGGTGTCGCACATCACGATGTTTTCGCGCCGCACGCCCAGGTTCAGATAATGCCGCGCGCAGGAGATGCCGCTGGCGCCCGCGCCATTGAACACCACCCGCACCTGGTCGATGCGCTTGCCCACCAGCTCCAGCGCATTCAACAGCGCCGCGCCCGAGATGATCGCCGTGCCATGCTGATCGTCGTGGAAGACCGGGATCTTCATCGTGCGCCGGCACTCTTCTTCGATGTAAAAACATTCCGGCGCCTTGATGTCTTCGAGGTTGATGCCGCCGAAGCTGGGCGAGAGGTAACGCACGCAATTGACGAAGGCGTCGACATCGTTCGCGTCGACTTCGAGATCGATCGCGTCCACATCGGCGAAGCGCTTGAACAGGACGGCCTTGCCTTCCATCACCGGCTTCGACGCGAGTGCGCCGAGATCGCCGAGACCAAGGATTGCGGTGCCGTTCGAGATCACCGCGACGAGATTGCCGCGCGCCGTGTAATCGAAGACCGCGTCCGGCCGTTCGGCGATCGCACGCACCGGCACGGCCACGCCGGGCGAATAGGCGAGGCTCAGATCCCGCTGCGTCGCCATGGGCTTCGTGGGCCGGATCTCGATTTTTCCGGGCTTGCCGCCTGCATGAAAGGCGAGCACTTCTTCCTGGGTGAATGAGGGCCGGGCCATGAATCGTCCGTCTTTGGTGATCCACAGACTATCGCGCGGGCCGCTCTCGCCTTTCAATGGCCGGTCTGTTGGTGAATCACCTCCCCGCAAGGGGGAGGTCGTTTCAGTGCGATGCGCAATCTGATGGGATTGGGTTCGACCGCATGGATGTAAAAGCCTCATCTGCCGCAGCCGAGAACGCCACGCCCATGATGGCGCAATACCTTGAGATCAAGCGGAGCCACGGCGATTATCTGCTGTTCTACCGCATGGGGGATTTCTATGAGCTGTTCTTCGACGATGCGGTGAAGGCGTCGGCCGCGCTCGACATCGCGCTGACCAGGCGCGGGCGGCATCAGGGCCAAGACATTCCGATGTGCGGCGTGCCGGTGCACGCGGCCGAGCAATATCTCGAAAGGCTGATCCGCAAGGGCTTTCGCGTTGCCATCTGCGAACAGATCGAGGATCCGGCGGAAGCGAAACGGCGCGGCTACAAGGCCGTCGTCGGACGCGAAGTCATTCGCTTGGTCACGCCGGGAACGCTGACGGAAGAATCGCTTCTTGAAGCGCGCGCATCGAACCGGCTCGCCGCGTTCGGGCGCGCCGCCGGCGAGTACGCACTTGCCCTTGCCGACATGTCGACCGGCGATTTCCAGGTCTCGGCGCTGTCGCCGGCAGAATTTTCCGCGGAGATTTCGCGCGTTGCGCCGCGCGAAGTCCTCGTGCCCGACAATCTGCTGACCGACAGCGCATTCGCCGAGCCGTTTCGCCTGCTCGGACCGGCGTTGACGCCGCTGCCGGCGCGCAACTTCGATTCCGCCCAAGGCGAGCGCGTGCTGAAGGCTCTGTACAATGTCGCGGCGCTGGACGGATTGGGAACATTTTCGCGCGCGGAACTGTCCGCCGCCGGCGCGCTCGTCGGCTATCTCGAACTGACGCAGAAAGGCAAGCTGCCCGCGCTCAGGCTGCTCGCGCGCTCGCGCGAGGACGCACGGATGAGCATCGATGCCGCGACGCGGCGCAATCTCGAGCTCCTGGAAACGCTCTCCGGGGAACACGCGGGAAGCCTGCTGTCCGTCATCGACCGTACGGTCACGTCGTCCGGTGCGCGCGAGCTTGCGAACCGGCTTTCCTCGCCGCTGACGGATGTGGGCGAAATCGCCGCGCGGCACGATGCGGTGGCGCTGTTCGTCGGGGAGCGCGATCTGCGCGAGACCCTGCGCGACCAGCTGCGCCGCGCGCCGGATATTGCCCGCGCGCTTGCGCGCCTCGCGCTCGAACGCGGCAGCCCGCGCGACCTCGGCGCCCTCCGTGACGGCATCCGCGCCGCGCGGGGCTTGCGCGAAGCGCTGGCGATTCTCGACGATCCGCTGAAGCCCGCAGCGGGTGAGGCGGGCATTGCGCGCGAGACCCTCGCGAACAGCGTTGTGCAGTTGAGCGCGTTTGGCGAACGGCTGGAGCAGTTGCTTGTGGCGGAGCTGCCGGCGCATGGCCGCGACGGCGGCTATATTGCGGCCGGTGCGCACGCGCCGTTGGACGAAGCGCGGAGTTTGCGCGACGAAAGCCGGCGCGTGATAGCCGGTCTCGAAGCGCGGTACAGGAGCGAGAGCGGAATTGCCGCGCTCCGCATCCGCCACAACGGCATCCTCGGCTATTTCATCGAGCTGACGCCCGCGCATGCCGACAAGATGACGGCAAGCCCCGCGCGCGATCTCTTTCGCCATCGCCAGACCATCGGCGGCGCGGTGCGCTACACGACCGACGAACTTGCTTCGCTGGCAACGCGCATCGCCGAAGCCGGAGAACGCGCGCTCGCACTGGAACGCGAGCTGTTCGAGTCGCTGGCGCGTGATGCGGCGAAGAACAGCGCGCCGCTGCTCGCGCTTGCGGGCGCGATCGCGACGCTCGACGTTGTGAGCGCGCTCGCCGAACTCGCCGAACGCGAGCGCCATGTACGCCCGAAAATCGACGCGGGTCTCGCGTTCGACATCCGGCGCGGCCGCCATCCCGTGGTCGAAGCGGCGCTCGCGCAATCGCGCGCCGGTACCTTTGTACCGAACGACTGCAACCTCTCAGCCGAAGGCGGCGGCCGCATCTGGCTCGTGACCGGGCCGAACATGGCGGGCAAGTCGACCTTCCTGCGCCAGAATGCGCTGATCGCCATTCTCGCGCAGATGGGCGCATTCGTGCCGGCGGAATCGGCGCATATCGGCATCGTCGACCGGCTCTTCAGCCGCGTCGGCGCCGCGGACGACCTCGCGCGCGGCCGCTCGACCTTCATGGTCGAAATGGTCGAGACCGCGGCGATCCTGAACCGCGCGACGGAAAAGAGCCTCGTCATTCTCGACGAGATTGGCCGCGGCACCGCGACATTCGACGGCCTCGCCATTGCCTGGGCTGCGGTCGAACATCTGAACGGCGTCAACCGCTCGCGTGCGCTCTTCGCGACCCACTATCATGAGTTGACCGCGCTCGCCGGACGGCTCGACTCCGTTGTCTGCGTGACGATGCGCGTGAGCGAATGGAAGGACAGCATCGTCTTTCTGCACGAAGTGGCGCGCGGGGCAGCCGACCGCTCTTATGGCATTCATGTCGCGAAGCTGGCCGGGCTGCCCGCTGCCGTCGTGACGCGCGCAGAAGAGGTGCTGCGCGCGCTCGAAGAAGGACGGGAGGGGCATAAGCCGCTCGCGAAAATCGACGACCTGCCGCTTTTTTCCGTCGCGAAGAGCGATGCACCGCGGCAAAAAAAAACGAGTGCGGTGGAGGAAAAACTTGCAGCGATTTCGCCCGATTCCCTCACCCCCAAAGCCGCCCTCGAACTCATCTACGAGCTGAAATCGCTCCTCGGCAGCCGCTGAGTTGTCTCCAGAAGGGGAGTCACGCAGCGGCGCAGAGCCACGGAGAAAACATGTTGAAACGCCAGGGCGGCAAGTCGCAAAGGCTTGAAATTCCCCGCGTAGTCACACGGACCGCACAGAGAAGGTGAATTGCGCGCTGAAAGCGCGCGATGACCCCTCTCCCGGCTTCCTGTCTCTTCCATAATTTTTTTTGATGCCCTGGCGTCTTTGCGCCTTGGCGGTTCAAATATTGCTCCGCGTCTCCACGGCTCCGCGTGACATATATTCTTGATGCGCGCAGCACTGTTGCGGTGCAACTGCTGCTCGTACCGTACAAATGTTTCCCGCCTTTAAGAAAAGCCACGCAGCGATTCCTGCGTCGCAATCGTTAACACTGTCGTCCGTCGCCACGGGTGGCGGGCGCGATCCGGAGCGGCCGGAGCGATGGTTTCCGTGAGGGGCATTCACGGAGAGAAGAAAATGAAGAGCGTTTTGAAATTGACGACAGCGGCGGCAGCCCTCGCCGGGACCGCGCTGTTCTGCGCGCCGGCGAGCGCGGTCATTGTCGGCGTTGGCGTTGGCCCGATCGGCTTCGACGTCTATTCCGGCGGCTATTGTGACCGGTGGGGATGTCCCACCGACTACTGGACCTATCCAATCTATTACGGGCCGATCTACTACGACCACGCGTGGTATCGCGGACCCGTGTACTACCGTACGGTGAACGGCGAGCGGTGGTATTGGGTGCATGGCGCATGGCGGCGCGACGAGTGGCGCGGTGCGCGGCCCACCTGGGCACGGTACTATCACTATGGTCCCGCCCTCGGTCTCGATTATTACCGCACGCATGGCTTCCGCGTGAGGGACAACGATTGGCGCGCCTGGCAGGATCGGGATTACCGCTATCGCACGGGTTATCGCGACTACGACAGGGGCGGTGCGTACGGCAACGAAGATCGCTACTCCGATCGCTATCGCGATTACGACAACGACCGCGATCGCTACGGCGGTTACGATCGTGACGGCGCTTACGACCGCGATATGGATCGCGACAACGGTTACGATCGCGATTACGACCGCGACCGCGGCACGTACGAGCACACGGGCACCTACGACCGCGACCGGTACAACGGCCGCGATCAGAACAGCCCGGGGTATGACCGCGACCGCGGCGACGACAATTCCGGCTATGACCGCGACCGCGGCTATACCGGCAGCGATCGCGATTACGACCGGGACGACGGCAATGGTTATTCGTCCCACTCGATGTACGGCCACGTCGGCCACAATCAGGCGGGGCCGGACGACCAGACCCGCGATCACGGAAATTCCGCGCCCACGGATCAGAGCCGGTCTGAAAACCAGGACGGCTATCAGCACACCACCTACGAGCGGCCGGGATCCTATGGCCACGCGAAGGGCTTGCCGCCGTCGAGCACGCATGATTCGACGCACCCGACGACCAATCCCGACGGGAACAACGGCCCGAGCGAATAGGGCCGGCGTTCTTTCGTCGCGACAGAGCCCTGCCGATCGCCCCCGGCAGGGCTTTTTTGGCGGAGGAAAGTTGGTGCGCGCGCCGGAAAAACGAATAAGCTCCCACGCAGGGAGAAATTGGCATGCGCTATCTGCACACCATGGTCCGGGTCAAGGATCTCGACAGCTCGCTTCATTTCTATTGCGACCTTCTGGGTCTCAAGGAGCTGCGACGGATCGTGAACGAGAAGGGCCGCTTCACGCTTGTGTTCCTCGCGGCCCCCGAAGACGAGGAGCGCGCCCGCGCCGACCAGGCGCCGCTCGTGGAGCTGACGTACAATTGGGATCCCGAAGAGTATGGCGGCGGGCGCAATTTCGGCCACCTTGCCTATGCCGTCTACGACATCTACGCCGTCTGCGAGAAGCTGATGAAAGGCGGCGTCACCATCAACCGGCCGCCGCGCGACGGCCACATGGCGTTCGTGCGCTCGCCCGACGGCATATCGATCGAACTCCTGCAGAAGGGGCACGCGAAAGAGCCGGCCGAGCCGTGGGCGTCGATGTCGAACACCGGGAAATGGTGAAGCCGCGATGAGCATTGGAGGCGGAATCGTCGTCGGCATCGCGCTCGCTGCGGTGGTGGTGATCCTCACCGCCGGATTGTCGACACTGTTCATCGGCGGCGAGGTACAGAAGCACTGGTCGAACCGGCTGATGCGCTACCGCGTGCTGGCCCAGGCCGTCGCCGTCCTCATCGTCCTCGCCGTCCTCTACCTCGCCCGCGGACAATGACCCCTCACCCGCCGCGCCGGATCGGGATCCGGCGCGCCACCCTCTCCCTCAAGGGGAGAGGGATTTTTGTCTGTACACACAATGGTAAGGCAGCGCACTGCTTCGCCCTCTCCCCCTGAGGGAGAGGGCTCAACGGGCGGTCTCTCAAATGTACAAATGCGGGTGAGGGGTCCTCAAAAAAAGCTCACCGGGTCGATGTCGACGGTGAGGCGGACGGCGTGGGGAATTTTCACCCGCGTGAGCCAGGCGCGCAGATAGGCCTGTACATCGACGCTCCGCTCCGCCTGCACCAGCAACCGCTCGCGCGTGCGCCCGCGCAGCAGCTGGTAGAAGGCGGGCGTCGGCCCCCACACTTTCACGCCGTGCGCGGCCGGCGCCGCGCGGGCGAGGGTACGTCCGGTTTCGCGCACCGCCTCGCCGTCATGGCTCGAGAGAATGATTCCCGCGAGCCGGCCGAACGGCGGCGCCGCCACGCGTTTCCGCGCCGCGATTTCCTGCGCATAGAACGCATCGCGGTCGCCGCCCGCCAGCGCCCGCATCACCACGTCGTCGGGATTGCGCGTCTGGATGAGCACGAGCCCCGGCTTCTCTGCCCTGCCCGCGCGGCCCGCCACCTGGTGCAGCAGCTGAAATGTACGTTCCCGCGCGCGAAGATCGCCGTCGGAGCCGCCGAGATCGGCATCGATGACGCCGACGAGCGTCAGCTGGGGAAAATGGTGTCCCTTGGCGACGATCTGCGTGCCGATCAGCACATCGGTGTCGCGCTTCGCCATGGCGCGGATCGCCGCCTGGGTTTCGAGCGGGCCGTGCAGCGTATCGCTCGAAGCAATCGCGACGCGCGCGTCCGGGAATATGCCCGCGAATTCCTCCGCCACGCGCTCGACCCCCGGCCCGCAGGCGACCAGCGTCTTCTCCGCCTTGCATTCGGGACAGGCGAGCGGCGCGGGCATCTCGAACCCGCAGTGATGGCAGGCGAGCTTGCGGTGATAGCGGTGCTCGACCAGCCACGCCGAGCATTGCCTGCAGATCATTTTGTGGCCGCAGGCTTCGCAGAGCGTGAGCGGCGCGTAGCCGCGGCGGTTCAGGAACAGCATCGCCTGCTCGCCCGATCCGAGCGTCACCGCGAGTGCTTCACGCAACGGCTGCGACAGCCATGTGCCGGGCTCGGCGCGCGTGGTGCGCAGGTCGATAAGCCGGATCTCCGGCATCACGGCAGCGCCGTGGCGCCGCGGCAATTTCAGCCGATGATAGCGGCCGTTCGCGGCGTTGCTGTACGTCTCGAGCGACGGCGTCGCGCTCGCGAGCACGATTGCGCAGGTCTCGATCCGCGACCGCACCACCGCCATGTCGCGCGCGTGATAGATGACGCCTTCCTCCTGCTTGTACGCCTGCTCGTGCTCTTCGTCGACGATCACGAGCCCGAGCGACGCGAACGGCAGGAAGAGGGCGGAGCGCGCGCCGACCACCACACGGGCTTCGCCCGACAGCACCGCGCGCCAGACCCGCCGCCGCTCTTTCGGGCCAAGGTCGGAATGCCATTCGGCCGGACGGCAGCCGAAGCGGTCGGCGAAGCGGTCGAGAAACTGTACCGTGAGCGCGATCTCGGGCAGCAGGATCAGCACCTGCCGGTTCTGCCGCAGCGCTTCCGCAACGGCTTCGAAATAGGTCTCGGTCTTTCCCGATCCCGTGACGCCGTCGAGGAGCGTGACGGAAAATTCGTTCGCAGCAACGCGCGCGCGCAGCTCACGCGCCGCCTGTTCCTGTTCGGCGTTGAGTTCGGCCGGCGCGAAACCGGGATCCGGGCAGGCAAGCGGCAGATATTCCGGCAGTTCCACTTCCTTCAGCCCGCCGGCCTCGATCAGCCCGCGCACCACCGCCGGCGTGACGTTCGCCTCCTCCGCGAATGACGCGATGCTCCGCGCGAGGCTGTCTTCGGCGAGCGCGAGCACGCGTCTGCGCGCGCCCGTCATGCGCGCTGGCGTAATCTCGCCGCGCGCGTATCCGATGCGCGGCCTCTCCGGCTCGAATGCGTCGCGCACGCGCAGCGCCATCGCGAGCACGAGCCCCGGCGGCGTGAGCGTGTACTTCGCCGTCCAGTCGATGAAGTCGCAGAGAGATTCGGGGAGACGCGGGGAACCGGCAAGCGGCTCCGCGCGTTTGACGCGCTCATGCGAGATTGTACCGTCGGCCTCGCCCCAGACGACGCCGAGCGAGTCGCGCGTACCCAACGGCGCAACAACCAGCGCGCCGCGCGGCAACGGTTCGTCGATACGGTAATCATACGCGCCCGCGAGCGGGTAGGGCAACAGCACCGAAGCACGCAAATTCACGTTGTCGTCGTTTAAAGGCTTCAAGAGCGGTTCATTCATAGCTACAATTGTCCGCCTCGTCCCGTGAGGGACTCAGGACGAGGAAATGAACTTAGCCCTCATCCCGAGCTTGTCGAAGGATGAGGGCGTGTGACTGATCCGCCTCACCCTTCGACAGGCTCAGGGTGAGGCGCACGAATGTAAGGAGCGTGGGCGTTTGAGCGAAAGGGCGCGGGAGCGTCAGCCGGCCGAAGCCGCCGCCGAAGCGGTCAAGGCTTACATCCGCATCAACCGTGCGCGCCTTGCGCGCGACGGCGAACTGCTCGCGCTGCTTCTCCCCGAACGTTTCGTGCATGGCGAGGTGCGCGATCTCCAGCGCCACATCATCGAGAAGATGGCGCAGGAAAACGCGGGCCTTCGTGCGGAACGGGATCGTCTTGTGCGCGCGCGCGAAAGGGGCATCCGGCTCGGCGAGGGCGTGCGCCAGGCGGTGCTCGAACTCGTCGATGCGCGGAGTTTCGAAGAGGTGATCCAGGTCGCCAAATCCTCTGCACAGATTTTCGGCGCCGAGCGCGCGGCGATCTGCGTCGAGGGCGAGGAGAGCGCGCGGCCGAAAGGCGCCACCGGCGTGCGCCTGATCGGGCCGGGGCTCGCCAATGCCGTGCTCGGCCGCGACGGCAGGGAAGTCGTGCTCTCGGGCGGCGGCACGCTGCTCCTCGGACAGAGCGGCGCCGAGTGCCGCAGCATCGCCGCGTTCCGTCTGGTCATCGGCGACCCCGCGGCGCTGTACGTGCTTGGCGCGCGCGAGCCGCGCCGTTTCGAAAGCGAGCACCAGCTCGCCGACATCGCCTTCTTCGCGCGGGCGCTCGAACGCGCCATCCGCGCCTGGCTCGACCTCCCGAAACTCTGAAATTTCACGCAGAGCCGCTAAGCCGCGAGGGATCGCGCGTGTGGCGAGCGCCGATTAACAATGAGACAGTGAGCCAGTGAGATACCTGTGGTGTGAGGAATTGCGTGCGCGCGCGTTAAGGACGCGAAGATCGCGCGCGCTTGGCGCGCGCAACAAGATCCAGCACGCACAGTATTGGTCACACGACGGCTATCTCACTGCCTCACTGGCTCATTGTTAATGGGCGCGGCCGCTTCGTGGGTGTTGGCAGTTTCGGTCGATACTCCTTCGTGACTCTGTGGCTCTGCGTGACAAGGCTTTTCACCGCCAGCGGGCGCCGGGGGCGAGCACGTAATGGCGCCAGACATAGCCCCACGGAATCAGGATCGGCACCACGACGACCGCGGGCGCGATGGAAAAGAAATCGTTGACGAAGGCCGGCGCCCTTTGCCCCGCGAACCACTGCGGCAGGCCGAAGTCCAGCGTCCAGATCGTCTTCCACGCGAGCTCGAACAGCAGGAGCGGCAGCATCTGCAACGGGTATCGAAGGCCGAGAAAGGCAAGCAGCCACAGCGCGCCGAGCAGGCTCGGAATCACGCCGCGCGCCGTTGCGTCATGGGTGATCAGCGTGGGCACCAGGCTCAGGCCCAGTCCGACCACAAGAACAAGGTACGCCGCCCGAAGCACGTACAACCGTACCAGCGATACGCCGTTTTCGGCGCTGTTCGTCGCAGGGGCGTCGGGGGAAGCGGCAGTCGAAGCCATGACAGTTCTCCTTTCAGGCGGCGCGCGGCCCGTCGTTCGCGCCCGCGTCGGGTTGGAATTCGAGCAGGTCCCCGGGCTGGCAGGCGAGCGCGGTACAGATCGCCTCCAGCGTCGAGAACCGGATCGCCCGCGCCTTGCCGGTCTTCAGGATCGACAGATTGGCGAGGGTGATGTCGACGCGCTCCGCGAGTTCGGTCAGCGTCATGCGCCGCGCGTGGAGCAGGTCGTCCAGCCTGACGATGATGGCCATCAGACCGTGCCCTCGAGGTCTTCGCGCATGCGCGAGCCCTCCTGGAAAACCTGCGCGAGCACGAACAGGAGCAGGATGGCGAGCCAGTCGGTCAGGTTGAAATCGCCGCCGACATGGAGCGGCACGTCTTTGGTGGACACGGCGGACGAAATCGCGACCACGGCGATGTGAAGCCCTTCGAGCGCCAGCAGCGCCCAGGCGATGCTTCTCAGCCGCCGCGCATTCTCCGCAAGAAACGGCTCACCCGCGCGCACCGAATCGACGATGGCGAGAAGCCGGCTGAAAACGATGTACGTGATGGGGACGCCCGCGATGCCGATCACCATGATCGCGCGCATGCCGGCGACGATGCCCTCGTGCCCGGCCACGGCGCCTACGCCGAGCGCCCGCCATGTCCAGCTTTCGGCCAGGAAGCTGATTGCCAGCAGGACGAAAATCAGCGCCCCGGCGATCCAGTTGAGGACGGTCAGGCCGCGCAACACGGCCCGCGCCACGGGCAGGGCAGAGGAGGGACGGCTCATGTCAGGCACTCCAGGAATTTATCGATAAACAATATGTATGATATCGATTATCGTCAAGCCCCGCCCCTTCTCCGCGGTTTTGTAAGGAGCTTGATGCGCGGATTTCGGAGTGCGCTGCTCGATAAGCTCACGCGGAGCCGCGGAGCCGCGGAGTTGTGGTGCTCCTCCGAAATCGCGGCTGCGTCGGCTGCCCATTAACAATGAGCCAGTGAGGCGGTGAGATGGCCGTCCTGAGGCGAGGCTTGTGCATCATGGATTTTGTCGCGCGCGCAAAGCGCGCGCGATCTTTCCCGGGACCGCGGGCGTCCCCGCCCGCTCTTGCTTCGCCTGCGGCGATGCGCGCGAGAACACGCGCGATCCGGGGACAATCTCACTGGCTCACCGCCTCATTGTGAATCTTTTTCTTGGCGTCCTTGCGCCTTGGCGGTTCGCCTTCTTCTCCGCGCCTCTGCGTCTCCGCGTGCCCGCTTATCAGGAAGCGGATGTAAGCTGATACTTGACACGTGTAAGCATACGGCTTACACACCATCGTGATCCGCACGTTCAAAAGCAAACCGCTCGCCGAATTCTGGGAAGCGGGAAAGTCGCGCAAGATCGATGCCCGGCTCCATGATCGCATCCGCCGCCGTCTGGATAGCCTGGATGACGCTGCGGTCCCGCAGGACATGAACATGCCGGGTTTCGATTTTCATGCGCTCAAAGGCTGCAAACCGACGCGCTACACTGTCCATGTCAATGGACCATGGTGCATCACATTCGAATTCGCAAACGGCAATGCCGAGAACGTCGAACTGGAACAACACCACTGATGGAGACTGCCATGGCCTGCCCTGCGAAAAGGAATCCCGACCGCTGTCCGACCCATCCGGGAGAAATGCTGCGCGAAGATATTTTGCCCGCGCTGAAGATGACCAAGATCGAGGTGGCCGACGCGCTCGGCATTTCCCGCCAGCATCTCTACGACCTCCTTAACGAGAAGAAGCCGATCTCTCCGGAGATCGCAGCTCGCCTGGGCAAGGCTTTCGGCAATGGTCCCGGAATATGGCTCCGGATGCAGGCCGCGTTCGATGCCTGGCACGCGGCACGCGACGTGGACGTGAGCCACGTACGTCCGCTCCGCGCCGCCTGACGCATGGCCCGAACCGCCGAAGCGCTGAAACGCGAATGGCTCGAGGCGCTCGCCCATGAGCGCCGCGTGAGTCCGCACACACTGCGCGCCTATGGCGACGACCTCGCGCGCTTCCTCGATTTCGCGTGTACGCACCGCGGCGGCGTGCTCGACGAGCGTACGTTAGGCCATCTGAGGCCCGCCGACTTCCGCGCCTTCATCACCCAGCGAAGGAACGAGGGCCTCGGCGTGCGCGGCGTGCGCCGCGCCATGTCGGCGATAAGGAGCTTCTTCCGCCATCTCGCGCGCGAGGAGATTCTCGAGAATCCCGCCGCGAAGGCGACGCGCACGCCCAAGCTCGCGCGCACGCTGCCGCGCCCGCTCTCCGAGAAGGACGCGGCGCGCACGCTTCGTGAAGCGGCGAACAACGACGTGGCCTGGATCGCGCTCCGCGACGCGGCGCTTCTCACCCTTCTGTACGGCGCGGGCCTGCGCATTTCCGAGGCGCTGGCGCTCCGCCGCGGCGATGCGCCGTTCGGCGAATGGCTGACCGTGCTCGGCAAGCGCAACAAGGAGCGCAGCCTGCCGGTCCTGCCGGTGATGCGCGAAGCGGTAGCCGCCTATGTGGCCGCGATTCCCTTTCCCGGCGCACCCGATTCGCCGCTTTTCCTCTCGCGAAGGGGGAAGCCCATGAGCGCCCGCGACGCGCAGAGCCTGATGCAGCGCTTGCGCGGCGCGCTCGGCCTCGCCGAACGCGCGACGCCGCATGCGCTCCGCCATTCCTTCGCTTCGCACCTGCTCGCAAACGGCGGCGACCTGCGCGCGGTGCAGGAGCTGCTCGGCCACGTCTCGCTCTCCACCACCCAGACCTACACCGAGATCGACACGAAGAAGCTGATGGCCGTGTACAAACAGGCGCATCCACGGGCGGGGTAGGGGTCACGAGGTCCCGGGATCATTGCGTTGAGAATGGGTGGCCGCCTTGAATCACTGACTGAGGGTGGTCACCTTGGAAGACGGAGAAACCATACACACGGCATTTCTGGACCGGGACTTTCGACCATGACCATGCCAGCCAATTCGCCGGTGCTCTACGATCGCTCGACGGATACTATGTACATAACCTTCCGTGAGGGCCGCGTCGCGCACACCGTTCCTCATGACGAACGCGATTTCGCCGTCGACATCGGCGAAGATGGGGAACCGGTAGGCTATGAGATCCAGTTCGCGAGCAGGCATCCTGACGTCATAGCCGAAGCGCTGCAGATCCTGCAGCAGAGCGGTCGAATTGTTGCGGAGTGATCGCTCGGCAGGCGCAACAAGGAGCGAGCCGTGCCGGTTTGCCCGGCCGCGGGGCGCGTCACGATCGAATTCGCAGACGGCGACACGAGCCCCCCGCGACGCACATGATTTCCCGATTATCAACAGGCGGAATGCGCGACTACCGTGGAACGCGCGCATCCCGTCTGCCAGACTCCCGGAATGACAGACGACCCGCTTTCCGCATGGACCGGCTTTCTCACGCGCCCCGCGGCGCCCAGGACGGCCATGTGGCCGATGGAGCTCGATGGCTACCTCACCGGCATTGTCGTCGGACCGGATGTGATTCTGCCGAGCCGATGGCTCGGACCTGTGTGGGGCAAGGCGGGGCCGCAGTTCGACAGCATCGAGCAGGCGCAAGCCGCCCTGGGCGCCGTCATGCAGCATTACAACGACCTCATCGCCGCCATCGACGACGGTTACAAACGTCTCGAGGCGAAGCAATCCTTCGATTACCGGCCGCTGTTTCAGAAACTGGACGAAAAGCCGGATCATGCGACCATCCGTACATGGGTCGATGGTTTCGGCAAGGCGATGGCGCTTTCGCCCGCATGGGAGTCGCTGATCAGGGACGAGCGCATCCGGGCATTGATCTCGCCCATCGTCAGTTTCATGGAGATCGACGGCGAATGCGTCATTCGCGCCGAAAACATCGACGAAGTGCTCGACGAAGCCGCCGCCGAAATCCCGCGGATCGTGATTGTCCTGCGAAAGCTCTTTCAGCCCGGGAACGCCAGGACCGGCGGCAAGCCGGGCCGCAATGAAACCTGCCCCTGCGGTTCGGGCCGGAAGTACAAACGCTGCT
>DATGGN010000123.1:0-10169 GCA_035308485.1 Rhizomicrobium sp. | reverse complement strand
TCAACTGACGCGGCGGTTCGAGGCGGCTGACGCGGAATATCTGAACAATGTCGAGCGTTTCGAAAGCAGACTCGCGCGCATCGAAGCGGATTCCGGAGAGGCGATCATCGACCGGCGCCTGCAGAACATCGAGCAGGCTCTCGCCGACATGGCCAGGCTGATCGAGAAGAATGCCCCGGAAAAGCCGGCCACAAGCGAGGCGCCCGTACAATTCGAAAAAGCGGATCCGAAGCCGGCGGCAACGGAGCCGCACGACCTGCCTCCGCATGTGCCGCCTTTCGCCGCTGCGACGGGAATGCCGATCCTGGACCTTCCACCATTTCCCGAGAAGCCGAAGAGCAGCTTCGCGTCGCTGTCCGAACCGGCTGCACCGCCGCCGGAGGCCGACCTCCGCGCCGCGCCAGACACCGTGTTCGGCGACTCGGCTAAACAACCCATGCCTGCGGGTGAGGAATCGTACCTCGCCGCGGCCCGACGAAGCGCCCGCAACGAAAATTCGCCGCAGCCGCGCAGCGCATCGTTCTCCTGGGTCGATCTCTCCGGACAAAAACAGGCCGAAACCACACACACGCGGCTCATTCTCATCGGCGGATTGGGACTGCTGATCTTCGCAGCGATCGGGATGGGGTTCTACTTCAGCAGCACCGAGGGGCCGAGCGCCGCTCACACCACCGCGGCACCAGCGCATTACGCCGCCGTCGCGAAAGCCCGACAGCCGTACCGCCTGCAAACGCCACCGCACGTGGCGCAGTTGGCCGCAGCGCCGGCCGCTGCTCCGAAGGCGGTTGGTGTTGCGGCGACGCCAAATACCGCTCCCACTCAAACCACGCCGGAGTCGCAGAGTCTGGCCACGACGGTACAGAACCGGCCTGTACCTTCAACATCCTCCCTTCACAAATCCCCGGTCCCTGCGCTGGCGAAAGCGCTGACGCCGGAGCAGCGTCTCGCAGCCCTTGCCAATGCCGGTCATGCGAAAGCCGAGGAAGTGCTCGGCCTTGCCTATCTCGATGGCGACGGCGTCGCCGTCAACGAGGCCGAAGGCGCCAAATGGCTGCAACGCGCGGCGGCACGGGGCGAAGCCGTAGCCGCCTGGCGCCTCGGCACGCTGTACGAACGCGGCCACGGCGTTGCCGCCGATCCGGTTAAAGCCGCCCAATGGTACGCGGTGGCGGCGAAAGCCGGCAATCGCAAGGCGATGCACAATCTGGCCGTCGCCTACGCCCAGGGCGCGGGCGTTCGGAAGGACCTCGCGCTCGCGGCGCAGTGGTTCACGCGCGCGGCCAATCTCGGGCTCGCCGATTCCCAGTTCAACCTGGCGGTCTTGTACGAACGCGGCCTTGGCGTCCCGCAAAGCCTCGAGCAGGCGTACAAATGGTACGCCATCGCTGCGGACCGGGGCGACGCGGGCTCGCGGACGCGCATGGAGGCGATCGCCACGCAGCTGAACGCGAACGACAAAGCCGCTGCCGATAAATCTGCCGCCAGCTTCCAGCCGTCGCCGCTCGACGGTGCCGCCAATGCGCCGCCGGTCGCCGCATCGCTGGTGGGCGGCGCGTAAGGCTGCGGGCCCCGCGGGCGACGAATCCGGCTCTCACGTCAGCCGAATGCCGCGTGATAACGGACTTCGCCCCTGGGCGAGGTGTTTCTGAAAGCAAGCCGCAGGAAATAGCCGGGCGGAGCGTCCGGGAAGTACAAGTCCGGATCGCTGGCGAAACCGAAGCGCCCATAGTAGGCAGGATCACCGAAAACCACGCACCCCTCTGCCCCACGGCCTCTCAGTTGCTCGAGACCGCGCCCGATCAGCATCTGGCCGACGCCCTGCCGCTGCCTGTCCGGCCGTACAGAAACAGGGCCGAGGCCGTACCAGTCGCCGGCCTGGCCATCGATCAGCACGGGCGAGAAGGCGACGTGACCGACAATCTCGCCCTCGTTCGTCGCGACGAGAGAAAGGCTCAAGGAACCCGCCTGCCTCAGCGCGTCGACGATGGCGGCTTCCATCCGATTGCTGTACGGCGCGCGCGCGAAAGCGCCCGCCGTAACGGCGCGGATAAAAACAACATCGTCCGGCGCTTCCGCGCGGATGTCAACGCGTTTTGCCATGTGCTTCCCCCGTTTCTTCGATCGCTTCCCGCAAACGTGCCAAGCGTTGTTCCCTGTCAAGAATGATGCGAAATCCCGCGGTGACGACGCGTCGGGTCCCGTTATCGATTGGGTCTGTACACACCCATGCGGGATTGCAGAAGGTTATTTCGAGTTCTGCGGACGGCGCGAGTCCGACATGGCAGGACCATGCAGTCCCATAATCAGCGCTGCGCCAGGATGCGACGCGATAGGGCTTTGGCAGAGTCAAATCTCCCAGCCAAGTTTGATCGGCCCGATACCGCTGCAGATCAGTCGCGAGAATGACCAGATCAAGATCGGAATCCGGCCGCGCCGTTCCGCGCGCCCATGAGCCGACAACCGCGAGCGCCTTCAAATCCGGACGCGCGGAAACCCACGCGGCGATGCCGGCGATCAGCGTCTGAACAGCGTCTTCCGTCACGGAACGAACCCGAACGCTTGCTACGCGACCGATCGGAGGCGCATTTGCATATCGCGATAGGCGGCTGCGATGAGTTGGCTCAGCGCTTCGGCGTTCGCCGGTTGCGCCCAGTGGAGCTTTACGTGCCGCATGCGTTTTCCCGCGCCCTCGAGAAGTCCGGCGGGATCATCAAGCGCCGCTCCGTAGAAGAAGCCGACATTCACATGGGCGCTGAAGGCGTTGACGTAACCGAACGCCGCATCCTCGACGCACGCGATCGGATGACCGTCGCTCAGAAGTTCGCGAACGTCGGTCCCGCACGCGCGCATTGGCTCGAACCAGGTCCGCGCGAACGCCCGCAGGGCGTCGCCGCTTTCGAACCAGGCCTCGACCCGCGGGTCGCTCCGGACGGCGCCCGGAAAGCGCATGAGCCTGTTCGTGCTTTCCGGCTGCAACGGTCGGGTGCCTCTTCGAGAGGCGGGCACGATACTGCAACGCGGTTGCCCGAGTCCAAAGCGCTGCCGTTCGGCCCACCGTTGTGTTCGTGTCACACTGTGCCGGCTTCGTCGCGCCGTCTGCATAACAGCGATTGTAACAGCGAACAACAGCGATTTGCGGCAAATGCGCGCATGCCCTCCGATGTACAGGACGTTCGCGCTACGGTCGCCATGGCGTGCGGACCGAAACGCAGACGTTTTGCACAACGGTTCAAACGGCAACCCTGCCCTCCTGGCACTGTCGTGCTGCGCGAATGCGCAGCACCCGGCACGGTCTCCGCCACGCCGGACGCTGCGGACGAGCCGCAGGGTGACCGCCATTCTGGAATGGATGAAGTCGGACCGGCCTCGGGACTCTCCGGTCACAATTCAACCGCCTGGCCCGAGAATCGAAAACCCGGCCGCTCCTCAAGGAGCGCCGGGTACAGCACCGCGTGATGACAAAATCGATAGCACATTTGATCAAACGCATCCAGCTGAACAAAGCGATGCCATTGCGCGTACATCCCGAAAACGCCCGCGTCGATTCGATCAGTTCGTGGCGCCCGCAGATTCGCAATGTACGCACCGTCAAACCGGTGCGCCGCGCGAGCGCCGCGGCCCCCATCCAAAGGGATTGCTTTGTCGCGGTCATGTCGTCGGTCTGCGGTATGACCCAAGGTTCGGGTCAAGAGAGCCGGCGTTGTGCATCGGCGTGGCGACCCCACCTTCGCCTATGGGCCTTTGGCCCGGCAGTATACGGATTGCCGGCCCCTTCGCCCCAGCTGGGTGCGGCTTGAACAAATTGCGGTATCTGTTCACGCGCAGAGAGCCCACCGGAAGGTAGCGCAGATTTTGGCAACTTCGGGCAGTTGCCGTTCGGGGCTGAGCGTCAATCTTCTCTTGACCGCCAACGGTCATGGAGTAACCTGGTCGAACGGGGACGCAGGCTCCCGTTCAGACGGCTGTCGTCCAAGCTCTGCCCAGACCTTGTGGTTCAAGGAGGGCTAGCTATGGACAACCCGTCTGCTGCAATTTCCCATCACACCACGCCAACCCTCTGGGTCACACGCGAGCGGCCGAAGATTGACCGGATAGCCTGCCCTTGGCTCATCCGCCGGTTCATCGACAAAGACGCGGAGTTTCTCTTTGTACACATCGATCGCGTGTTGAGCGTCGCGCGCGAGACCGGCGCCATCCCATACGATATACCCGGTGTCGAGCTCACCCACATTGGCGAGAAATGCAGCTTCGATGCGTTTCTTGAGAAGTACAGGCTTACCGACAACGGTTTGCGGCAGCTCGCTCTCATTGTGCGCGGCGCGGATACGTCCCGGTTGGACCTGACGCCACACTCTGCCGGCCTTTATGCGATTTCCCTGGGCCTCTCCCACAATTTTTCCGACGATCACGAAATGCTGCGCCATGGTCTGGTGATGTACGATGCGCTTTATGCATGGTGTGCACACCTGCAAACCGAGACCCACAACTGGCCGCCGGCGGGCTACGGAAGCGGCCGATGAACAGCGTACGCGATCAAGACGCGAAAGCAGGTGCTCCGGGAGGTGAACAGCCCAGGCGTGTCCCCCTCCCGCAGATCGTACGATACTTCCTTCGCCTCGGGACCATGGGGTTTGGCGGCCCGGTCGCGCTTTGCGGCCAGATGGAACGCGAGCTTGTGGACGAGAAGGGTTGGCTTTCGAAAAGCGAGATGCGCGAGGCGATTGCAGTCAGCCAATCCCTGCCCGGGCCGCTGGCCATTCAAGTCGGGATTTTTGCGTCCTACATGCGGGGCGGTTTCTGGGGTGCGTGGACCGGCGGGTGGGCGTTCATCCTGCCCAATTTCATCATCGTCGCTTCCCTTGGCGCGCTCTATGTCCATTACGGGGACCTCCCGTGGATGACCGGCGTCTTCTACGGCGTGAGTCCGGTTGTCATCGCGCTCATTCTCCATTCGTGCTGGCGGCTCGCCAGGCTCGGCATGGAAGACCGGCTGCAATGGTCGATTGCCGGCGCGGCATTTCTGGTCACCGTTGTACTTCAGGCGGAAGTTGCGCTGGTCTTCATCGGCGCAGGCCTTGTCGGCATTCTCTATTATGGTTCGCTCTTTTCGCGTCGCGGACCCACCGGGGCCGCGATCGCCGCACCGGCCGGTGTGGCGGGCACGCATTCCGCTTCCCTGTCGGCTATCGGCAAACTGGTTCTGTTCTTTCTGAAAGCCGGTAGCCTCACATTCGGAAGTGGCCTTGTGATTGTGCCCTTCCTCGAGAAAGGTCTTGTCGAGCAAAGCGGCTGGCTCTCGCCGCGGGATTTTCTGATCGCCGTCGCGGTTGGAATGTTGAGCCCCGGTCCTGTCGTAATAACCGCGACATTCGTGGGATTTCTGGTCGGCGGCTTCTGGGGTTCGCTCGCCTCGACGATCGCGATCTTCCTTCCGTCTTTCGTCTTGATCCTTGTGGCCGCACCGCTGTTGCAGCGGCATCGTTCGAATTCCAGCGTTCAAGGCTTCATCAAAGGCGCGTACGGCGCGGCCATAGGCACCATTCTCGGCGCTTCTGTACTGCTCGGGAAATTGGCGATCGGAGATGCGCTTACAGGGCTGCTTTGCGTTGTTTCACTCGCCCTGCTCTTCCGCTTCAAAATCAGCAACCCCGCGCTGTTCGCCGCAGCAGCGGTGATCGGCCTTGTCGCATATCCCGTCATTCATCCGGCATGGATCATGCTCAAATGACGGTACAAAGGGAGACTGCATCACGGCTGACCTGCTCCCGGATTTTTGGACCGCTTTGAGCTGGAAAATTCCAATTTGCGATTCCTGGCCGGACCTGAATAGCTTCGAAAAAGCGAAATTCCGTTTGCGTCCCATGACATAGGCCACCCTCCAAGATCGGCCAACGAATCGGCCAAATCTCCTGGCTTTGCTGGGATTTCCCCTTTATATCCATTGGGTTATGACAGTGCCAGAATCGGCCAACAAAGAGCGCATTGAAAGCGCGCATCGAACCCGCACGCCTCGAAGACAACGGTGAAGCGCCCTAGCCGGACTGAAGGCAGTGATGCGCGAGGCGGTGATAACGTTTGCCGTGGTGACGCTTGTGGCGACCTCTGCCGCCCCGAAACGGTGGGCAGGTCGCCAGGCTGAGCGCAATCGGCGAATGTCTGATACCTGGAGTTCCGGGCTGGGAATGCATCCGCTGTCGCTGTAATCTCATGCGTTTTGAGCCGGGATGCCGGATCGATGGGTGACGTTGGCTCCGGTCGCGCGCCGGGAATTGTCATTCGGGTTGCAAGGCGCAAAATCTTGCGGCGGACGTTTTTTGCATTGTTGCTCGCAGCCGAAATCGCCGCCTCGCCGACTGGCGGAGGTTCGATTGCGCTGGCACAAACTGCGTTTTACTCCCCGGTCGCGATCAATCTCTCTGCCTACAGGCCGGGCGCCCTGATACGCGCCGAGCCGATGGCCGGCGCACCCGCTGCTGCCAACGCCTGGCGAATTCTCTACCGATCGACAGGACTTCACGGCGAACCCATCGCCGTGTCCGGAGTGGTGATTGTCCCCAGAGGCGTTACACCGCCCGGTGGTCGATCCATCATCGCCTGGGCTCATCCGACCACCGGAATCGTGGCTCAGTGCGCGCCCTCGCTGGCTCGCGTGTTTTTTCGCTCGGTGCAGGGTCTGCAGGAAATGACAGAGCGCGGCTATGCGGTCGCAGCCACCGATTATCCCGGACTGGGTACGCCGGAGGTACACCCCTATCTGGTCGGAGACAGCGAAGGCAAAGCTGTAATCGATTCCGTGCGCGCTGCGCATTCGGTACCGGGCGTGGGCAACAACCCATCCTTCGCCGTGTGGGGCCATTCGCAGGGCGGCCAGGCAGCATTGTTCACCGGCCTTCTCGCTGCAAATTATGCGCCCGAACTCAAGCTCGTGGGCGTCGCTGCCGCGGCCCCCGCGACGGACCTCCGCACATTGATGCTTTCCGATCTCGACACTTCGGGTGGCCGAAATATCACCGCCATGACGTTATGGTCCTGGTCGCGTGTTTACGGCGCTTCCATTGCCGACGTGGTGACACCCCAGGCCGTTCCGGTCATTGATCGGCTCGCCAATCTCTGTATCGAACGATTTTTCGATGCCCTGATTCGCCGCGGGCCCACCCAGGCTCTTGCCCGGAGTTTCCTGCGGGTCAGAGATTTCGCCGACCGGCAACCATGGCAAACGCTGCTTGCGCAAAATACGCCCGCACCCCTTCCCGCCCGGATACCGGTGTTTCTCGCGCAAGGTACAGCCGACAATCTGGTTTCTCCGTCGATCACACTTGCCTATCGCGACAAGCTCTGTCGCCAGGGCAATGCCGTAGCGTTGGTGATGCTGCCGGACACCGGTCATCTGTTTGTGGCGCGGAACGCCGCATCGGCGGCAATCGGATGGATTGCCGATCGCTTCAACGGCGTTTCACCGCCCAGCAATTGCGGTCGATGACATCGGCGAATAATCGCAGACTCGTTGGCTGAGCGCGTTATGGCCAATTGAGGGGCGCGAAATGCGTTCCCTTGCACGACCGACTCCCATTCGTATGATTCTTACGGACGAACCCGAATAATCGTCTTCCCCGGGCGTGGCTCGGTCGGATTGAAGGCGGCGACGGCGTCCTCCAGGGCAGCCACGATCCCAATGTTCGTCCGCACGCGTCCGTCACGTGCGCGCCGGGCAATCTCACCCAGTTGCGCGCGGTCGGGTACGACGACGAAGTCAATCGTCCGGCCGCCGGCGGGCCGTGCGTCGGTCGGGCCGGCGATGGTCACCAGCGTTCCTCCGGCTCGAATGAGGCGCGCGGACCGCTTCGCGATATCGCCGCCGAGGACATCGAACACCAGGTCGACTCCGCCGACATCTTCCAGCGTGTCGTTGTCGAGGTCCACAAACTTCTGCGCGCCGAAGTCGAGCGCCTTCTGACGGCCGCCAGCGCGCCCTGTACCAATGACGTACGCTCCGGCCTCGCGGGCGAGCTGGGTTGCCATCGAACCGACGACGCCGGCGGCACCATGTACAAGTACGGTCTGTCCCGCCTGAAGGCGGCCGTGCTCGAACAGCCCCTGCCATGCGGTCAGGCCCGACATGACGAGTGCCGCACCGACCGTGAAGTCGACGTCTCCCGGCAGCGGCGCGAGGTTGCGCGCCTCGACGGCCACGTACTCCGCCAGCGTCCCGTCGCGGGTCCAGTCCGTGAGGCCGAATACCCGCTGTCCCACCGACAACCCCGTCGTTCCATAGCTGAGGGCGGTCACGACTCCGGCCGCCTCGTGGCCGGGTATAGAAGGCGCCCGGTCACGGCCGAGGCGATCGATCCACGTCGAAGGCCACGCCAGCTCATCCCCGGTAAATCCCGACGCATGAACCTGGACAATGACATCGCCGTAGTTCGCGCCCGCGAGGCTGGCGAGCGCCGCCCCTTGTGGTTCGGGACGCTCCACGAGCTTCATCCCCGCCGTTCCCGCATTTCGGTCCGTTACCACTATTGCCTTCATGCGAATTGTCTCCGCGGTCATCCGCCTGTTCGCGGAAATGTTGCAGCATGGTGCGCGTGCCGGTCACCGATGAACGCGGATGATCGTCTCCCGATCCACCCGACTCCATCATTGCCGGGTTGAGCAATCAGGGACGCAAAATGCACTTGCCGGATTGCAGCAATCGGATGCGGTCAGCCAAGCCGTACCACGAGATCCCGGGCGGGCACGTCGCACCATGACGCGGAAACGTATTTCGCGTTCCGGAATTTGGAATTTCCAGCTGAAGGCCGCGAATAACGATTGCGCTTTCGCGCTTGCGAGAGCTGATCTCATTGGAGCGCGGATGGCTTGCTGTCAGGGCTTCACGAACCGAAAGGCGAAGCGATCGGTCTCGCCCTTGATGGAGGGATCGAACACCTTGATTGAGCGGGGATCGCCCTTGTTCGCGAGCATTGTGCTTTCCGCGTCCAGCACCAGGCCGGCCGCCTCCACCTCGGCGCGAACGGATGCAGGGTCGATCCGGTGCAGCGACTGGGCATCGCCCGTGCCCCTGCCGGCGGCGGCGGCGTGGTCTACGATGACGTAGCACCCGCCGGGCTTCAGCCGCTCGTAGACAGCGCGATTGAAGTCGGCCGCCGTCGCGCCCCGGGCCTGGATCAGCGGGGTGTGGAGATCGTGGTAGAACAGGTGCAGCCACAGGACATCTGCTGGTTGGGTGACTGCCGGCATCGCCACGAGGTCCGCCGAGACGGCTTCGACGTTCTCCCGGCCCGGCTCCTTCGCCAGCATCCGCATGCGGCCGACCGGATCGTTCTTGAAGTGGGCGACTTCGGCCGGCACGAAGCTGTAGACCCGTCCTTCGGGTCCCACGACGTCCGAGAAGAGACGGGTCCAGTCGCCGTCGCCTGGGTAAACGTCGATGACGGTGGAGCCCGCATCGACTCGTGCGAACCGGATCAACTCGGACAGCCTGGATTGGTCGTACATTTTGTACCTCCGTTACAATTGGACATTCTGCGAGCGCGGCGTGCGAGGGGCGATGTACGTTTGATCCGCCATTGACCCCGACCCGATAGCCGCAGATGGTCAGCTCTGCACCACCCCGGTTCCGTCCGTCTGCGAAGCTCGTGCCAGGGCTTGGGTGTCAATGTACTCGCGGATCTTCGTCAGCTTGCCGTTTTGAACGGTGATGTCGAAGACCCAATCGTCCTTGAACGTCTTGTTCGTGGCCTTGATCTTCCCTATGGCGAAGCCGACCACCAGGACCCTGTCTCCCTGGGCGATGAATTCCCGGGGCTCCGTGGACGTTTCCATCGTCCTGGATGCCTTCTGAAGCACATCCGCCAATCCCGCGGGCCCGCGGTGCGTGCCGGCAAGCGGCCAGTCCTCACCCGGTATGATCCACTCGATGTCTGCAGCGACCAGCGCCAGCAGACCGTCCCTGTCGCCGCGGCCGATTGCGGCGAAGAAATCCCTTACGGTCTGAACGTTCTCTTCGCTGCTCATAGGACTTCTCCATTTCCCTCGCATCGGATCGCGCTCGATCCGATCGCGTGTGTCGTGTTCCTGCCAGTGCGGACGTCGTGTTCATCCGTCGAACTTGACCAGGACCTTGATCAGACCTGCGCCATGCCTCCATCGACGGCGAGCTCGATGCCGGT
>DATGGN010000122.1:0-2780 GCA_035308485.1 Rhizomicrobium sp. | reverse complement strand
AGCACTTCTCCCATCGAAAGCTCGTCGCCGTCGGTCAGAGCGCTGGCAAGAGCCTCGCCTAGCGTCGGCCCTCCCTTCAGAAAGAGTTCGAACGGGATGGCGTCGGGGGCGAATAACGCGCTCACGCGCAGCAACTCGGCTGCCGCGTGCGACGCGCTCTGTACCGCTTCGAAGTTCGCCGCCCACGTAACCGCAACGGTGTCATGCGAGAGCAGGTCACCCGATTTCTCGAGCAATGCGACACGGCGTTCTCGAAACGCGCTCAGATATGCCGAAAAAGCGGCATTCGTTTCCGCAATATAGGCAGCGGCCTGCTCCAGCGCCAGCGGAAAGTTTTCAAGCTCGGTCGCGAGCTCGGCAGCGGCGCACCGGTCGTCCGGGCCGGCGTTCTCGCGTCCCGTTCGCATTAGCAAAAAGCGAACGCCATCTTCTCGGTCTAAGTCGCGCAATTCAAGTGCGCGCGGAACACCTAGCTCCGCAAGGACCGGCTGACGCGATGTAATGAGGGCGTCGCCTTTGCCGCGCGTGGGCATAAACCGCCGTACCTCGCGGCGGTCCTCAACATTATCGAGAATGAGCAGCCACCCGTCGTTCGCGTCCATCCATGCCAACGTCGCCTTGACTAGTTTATCCTGATCGTTCTGGTCTGAGGCCGACAGGTGCAGCGCCGTCGCAATCTCTCCGAACCCGCGCATAAGCCCCCCCGTCGTCTCGGCGTTAACCCAGAAGACGCCATGGGGATACTCGTCGCGGTGTCGCACCGCATACTCAATTGCCGTCTGCGTCTTTCCCACGCCACCAAGCCCGCTCAACGCTGCGCGGTGGCGCTCGAGTAAATCCGTACGAAGCTGTGCGAGCACTTGTTCGCGACCGGTGAAATAGCCCGTACGCGTCACGTCGGGGACGAGCCAGGGCCGTTCGAAGGCACTCCAGCGACTTCCGTGAGCCCCCAAAGAACCCAACGCTTGCGCCTCGGCAACCGGCTTCTGCAAAAGATGATGCAGCAGGCTTTCGAAGCCGCGCGCTCCGCTGACGTCGTAAAAATTCCCACGAAAGACCGTTGGAATGAACGCGTCGGCATCCGGCGCGAGCAGCACTGGGATGATGCGTGCGTGCCACGTGGTGTCCTGATAGAGCAGATTGCGTAGAATCCGGGCTTCCCACACGACGCCGCGCCCCACCCCGCGCGGTTCGGTCTCCATGAAGCGGCTGAGATACGATTGCGTGCAAATCATCAGCGTGAAATCACGCTGCTCGATCTGGCGTTCCATCCAGAGCGGCCAGCCTTCGCTGGGGGCGCCGGGCAAAAACTGATCTACGAACGCATCGATGCCGTGCTCGCGAAGCCGATTGCACAACGCAAGCACGACCCGCTCCTGTTCGAGCGAGTCGTGACTGTAGCTGATCAGCGCCGTCGGACTCCTGGGTTTGCTTGACTCCGCGGAGCGTTCATCCTCGGCCACGCTCTACAGGTCAGGCGGCTGCGAATGTTTTCCCTTTCGCTTGACCTCCAACAGAGGGTCGGTCTTCCGCCGGTCGCGTCCAACCCGGCATCAGGAAGTTCTGCCGGCGGCGCCGTTCTGATTTCGGGCGATGGTATCTTCCCGCCGGATCGGCCGCGACGATGCTCAGCTTCGGCCCCTCTCCGCCCCGTCACGTAACCCTTGGCGGGCAATGGATGGGGAGTGTGACGGCGCACTGCTATGAATGGAATAGGCCTCTTCAAAATAGGAGCAAACCTCGTTCACCGCCGGCTAAACTCTGGGAAACTAACGCTTAGGGTGGCTTCGGCCAAATAGCTGATATGGGAGGGCCCACAACGTGACTGAATCGATCAAGCAAATCACGCGGCAAACATTCTTATCCGGCGTCGTCGTACTGCCGGCTCTCGCAGCGATATCGAGTGTTCCCGCGCAAGCGGACAGCTCGAAATCTTCGAAGGACGCAATGCACTACCAAACGACGCCAAGCGACGGCAAGCAGTGCTCGGGATGTAACTTCTTCATGCCCGGCCAGGATGCAAACGCCGACGGTACGTGTCAGATCGTCGACGGCGCAATTTCGCCTCACGGATATTGCATGGCGTTCTCGGCGAAGTAGAGGCGCTGCGTGAGGAAGCGCATCGAAGCTTCCAGAGGTACCGCGGCCCCAGGAAGCGGACGTGCGGTTCCTATGCGGATTCTACTCGCAAGTCCAGGAGCCGACCGCCGTGGCGGCGCACCCGCCTGCAACGGTCAGATTGCGTTTTCGTGGTAATAAACGAGAGTCGAGGTAATAGATGACACTCACGCCGCCGCAAACATCGGAACTGAAGGAATACCTGGAAACCGCGCGCCGGTCGCAGGCTCGGATTACCACCGGCCATGGCGACATCGTCTTTACTTTTTTCCCGGACGATGCGCCGGCGCACGTGGCCGCGTTCATCAAGCTTGCGCAAGCGGGATTTTACGACGGCCTGAAGTTCCATCGCGTCGAGCCCGGCTTCGTCGTGCAGGGCGGCGATCCGAAAGGCGACGGAACCGGCGGCCCCGGTTACAATCTCAAAGCAGAGTTCAACGCGAGGCCTCACGTGCGCGGAACCGTGGCAATGGCGCGCGCCTCTCAACCCGACTCGGCCGGTTCGCAGTTTTATATCTGTCTCGACGACGCGCGTTTTCTGGATCGGCAGTATACCGTTTTCGGCCAGATGATCGATGGATTCGATGCACTCGACGCAATCAAACGCGGCGACACGATGACGAGCGTAAGGATCGAGCCCCGAGTATAATAGTTGCGTTACT
>DATGGN010000121.1:0-21107 GCA_035308485.1 Rhizomicrobium sp. | reverse complement strand
TATTAGCGCTGTCGGCCATGGCCATCAGCACCGCGAATTCCCCGCCACGATAGAGGCAGGTTTCGCGAATAACGGTCTGGACGTCGATGCTCATGAGCGTCTCGGCCAGATGACGTCAAGAAGCCTGCCGCCGAAATAGGCTGCGTAGAGTCCACAACACCAGCCGCTGGCCCAGTTATTGGAAAAGTAGAACCGAAAAAGAGCGTGAATGATGCTCATGCCGGTTCGCGCTCCCGTTTTTTGGCGGGAACGTAAGGTTCAAGCGCCGATTCCACGAATGTACGGTGGCAAATCTCGCCTTTGTCATTGGTCCATGCGCAGGTCCAGCATACAAAGTTGCTGATGCCTTCATAGCGGCGCACAATTGCCATGATGGGTTGGAGCGTACTCTTCTGCCTTACGACATCGCCCGGGCTCATGCAACCTCCGCACGCGGGAGGTCGCGCCGCAGGAATGCGGGTATTTCGAAATCATCAACCTTAATGGGAGCGGCGGAAGCGCATTGCTCTGGCTTTTCCAAAGCCTGCACCTCCGCCGTTTCCGTCTCTGTACGCCGGCGCGAACGCTCACCTACGCAGCCTTGGTCCGATTCCTCCGCGGGACTTACGCCGGACGGGTTACATCGGGGCTCATCAACGGGAGGATTGCCGTTCGCAGCGTCCTCCAGGCATGGCTTGCCATCCGCGCTTAGATCGCGGTTAGACAGGCTTGGTGCATTCTGTACGAGCAAATTGGCGAATAGATCGGCGATTGTTGGTGACGGTGCTTTGCGTTCCGCTGCCGCGATACGCAGACGCGCCAGCTCGACGTAATGCGCCTCACGCTCTATGCCGATGAAATCGAATCCTTCGAGCACACAGGCGCGGCCGGTCGAGCCCGTGCCCATGAAGGGATCGAGCACCATTCCGCCCGGCGGCGTGACCAGCCGTACAAGCCATTGCATCAATGCCGTTGGCTTGACCGTGGGATGCGTGTTGCGGCGCTGGGTGTCGCGGCCCTCCGAAAGGCTTGATGGCTTTCCGGCCGCGCCGTTGCCAGTCTGCCAGGCAACGTGACGGCGCAATTCCAGATCAATCAGCCCGTCGTCGCGATCGGCTGTCGTTGCTTTGGCGCAGTAGAAGAACCGCGCGGCGGAGCCGCTATCCCCGTACGTTGGATGTGCTTCTCCGGAGCGGTCACGGATATCAAAGGTGCCAATTTTAGAGGCACCTTTGGCTTGGTGATGCGGCAGGAATTCTCCGCTCGCTGTTTGGGGAAACCCCACCAGCACTTCTTCGCTGCCATCGTGGCAGACGTTGGCGGGCCAGCGGCCTTTGCCAGCCGAACCGCTCATGTACGCATCGCCGGCCAAATCCTGTGAATTCATACCCCAACCGTCGAAATTGCGGTCGGTCTGGCGCGATCTTTGCTCTGCTGCTGCTGCTGCTGCTGCTTTGTCGTTTTCGCTTGTGTAGCCGATACGGCAAGCGTCGATGTTCAGAGCGCCCGTGCCGTGGCGCAGTACGTTTTCCGCAACCGTGCCGCAGAGGGGCTTGCGTGCGAATACGATTGGCTCGGACGCGGGCTTTAGCGCCGTTCCCCAGCCGCGCCATGACACGGCCTCGTCTGACACGGCCTCGTGAAAACCGCGTTCTATAGCAGATTGACGCCAAGGCCGGTCGTCATTTCCTTTTGCGCCGCCAACTAAGTTTGGGGGATTTTTTAGCTCCGACGCCGGAATACGAACCTTCGTGCGCTCGCAGCCCTTGTGACGATCAATCGCCTTGCTGACATCATGCGATTTCGGAAACCCGCTGCCGTAGTGCCAAGTCACCATGTCGCGAATTTCGAATCCTGCGTCTTCGATCGCGCAGGCCATGCGGTGATAGGTGCGGGTTCCGGCGAAAGCGAGAAGGTGAGCGCCGGGCTTCAGCACGCGAAGGCAGGCGCGCCAGTAATCCACACCCGGAACGGAATTGTCCCAATGCTGGCCCATGAAGCCGAGGCCGTAGGGCGGATCGGTGACGATCGCATGGATGCTTTCCGGCTCAAGTGTGGCCAGCGCGTCTAGGCAATCGGCATGGATCAGCCTTGCGCTCACGGCTTCTGGTATCCCCACGTGACACAGACGGTGATGCAGAGCGCGCCAAACCAGTAGCCTGCGTTATAGGGCTTCCAGGCGATCAGCCAGCGAAGCACGGCGCAGGCGTACAAGCTCATGATGATCCAGTTGAACACGCGGGGGTCGAAAAGGAAGCGGATGATCATGGCCGCGCCCCCGCTTCGGCGATGAAGCTTTCCGCAAGATCGGAAAGCAGAAGTGCCCGCGCCGCCCTGGACATGGGCCATGTGAGCGTCTGGCCGTCTGCAAAGTGGGCCACGAATTCCAATTTCGTCTCGCTGCTGAAACACGCGCGGGAATAGATGCGCTGAAGGGTTGGTAAGGTTACCGGCGCGCGATTGGCCGAAAGCGATTGCTGGCTTCGCGCAAGGCGGCGCCGATGGTTCGCAGACGCTTCGCGTTCTGTGACGCTCATGTCTGCGCCTTTGCGAGTTCACGGAACGTGAGGCGGATTTCCACCACGGTTTCCTGGTATAGAATCTCAAGCGCAGCGGGGCCGTAGCTTCGCGCCATGCGGACGATCAGCGTCCTAAGCCATCGTGTGGTGCAGCGGCGTACGGCGCGCTCGATCAGTTCGGCGCGGGCGCCGGGTGAGATTGTAGGTTTCCGCGTCATGGCTCGTCCTTGAACCAGCAGAATCGCTCACGCGGCCAATGGATGTACCGATGCGCGCCCGTACGCCTATTCGTGAACTGCGAGATTACGAAAACCGTGTTGCCCGCCGTCCAGAAGGCAGCCTTCACGTTCTCGTAAATCACCTGAACGGTGCTGTCGTCGCGATAGAGCGTGATTTTCCGGCTCATGCCGCGCGCTCCCCTATGGCTTCATCGGCGGCGGTGAGCGCGCCGAGATCACCGTCGTTTGCCTTGCCGAGATAATCGGCGGCGCATTCCTCGATCAGCCGGAATTCGATCACGGCGACTTCCGGATTCGCTTTCAGGCTGATCTCGCCGTACAGGCGCTTCCACCAGGCAAGGAAGGCCTCCTGCGGGGTTATGCCTTCGCAGCGGTTGTCGTCTCCCATGCGATAGTAGGGGCGGCCCGCACGTACATGCATTTCCGCGCCTGAGGCTTCGGCATCGGCGGCCGTGATGGAATTCAGCCGCTCGAGGCGCTTGTCGACGACGAGAAGCGCGCGCTTTTCGCCGCTCGTGCCGTGGCGCTTGAGATGGCGGCGCCCGGCAATCCATTGCGGCGCGTGTGCCATTCCGCGGGGGAAATCGGCCGGGAAGACATTGTCGCTACGGCAATTGAAGGCGGTGTAATAGACCGCGGGCTCAACAACCCGGAAGAGATCGCCAATCTGGGCGCGGCCCCAGATCGTAAGCCTGCGTCCCTTCTGTGCATCGGCGTCGTACACATGGGCGGGCGCGCGATATTGCGTAAGCGCGCCGCGCTTTGCCGCCATGACCTGCTTCGTGTCGAAGCGTATGATGCCGCGGATGATCATGCGGCAGCCCTTGGCCGAAATTCCGGCGGCGCGTTCTTCGCAACCGGCATTTCGCGCCGGTTATCGACGGTCAGGAGCAGCACGCGGGCGCGATCAAGATTGGCCGCGCTCAACCCGCCATCGGCAACGATATCGCGCAGCAGTTCGACCACCTTGGGAAAATGCTTCGCCGAATGCAGCGAGGCTTTGCAGCGATGCACGAAGAATTCCGTATCGGGGCAATGGCGGCGGAGGAAATCGCGCACGCCAAGGGCTTCGGGCAGGCTCTTGTGCCGCTCGTAATCCTTGGATGTGACGATCCAGTATTCGCTCATGTCGTCGCGCCGTGCAGCGGTACAACGTTACCGCCGCCCATGCCGTCGGTTTCGGATTCCTTGCGCCAGCCCTCGTCAAAGCGCGCACGCCGCGGATCGCCGAAGCCGAAGGGGTTGTCGATGATGCTCTTGCCGTCGCGCGCCGCTTTGCGGCCAAGCTCTTCGGCGGAGGCTTCCGTTTCCTCGCGCGCCTCGACGATGTCGCTTGCCTTTGGCAGCGGCCACGGCATCAGCTTGACGGCGTGATCGGCTTCGCCGTTCGACCACAGGCGCGGTTTTCCGAGATCGGGATGCGGCTGTACGATCGAAAGCAGGCGGCCGATAACCGCTTCGCGCCGCATGTCGAGTTTCAACTTCGGCCCAACGACGAGACTGCGCTTCAAGTTCTCGCAGAAATGCCGGATCAGCGCCGGAGACGCGGTTTCGAAGGACAGCGCGATCTCCGCCAGCGCACGCTTGGGAAGGCCGTGCGGCGCAAGGTAGCGCGCGAAAATCTTCTCGCGCTCCGCCTGCCCGGGCAGATCAAGCGAAATGTGAATGTCGAAACGACGCCAGATCGCCTGATCGATATGCGTGCCGAAATTCGTGGCTGCGATCAGGAACCCGTCATGCTGCTCGATACGCTGCAGCAGCGTGTTCACTTCCTCGTTGCGGCCATCGTCTGCCGCCTGCTGGGAGCGGCGGCGCTGGCGCGAATAGGAATCAAACTCGTCCAGGAACAGAACGACCGGATTGTCCTTGTCCGCAGCCAGGTCGAACATGTCGCCGATGTTCTGCCCGGTCTCGCCGACGTACTTTGAAATCACGCGCTCCGGACGTACGGCCAACATGCGAAGTCCGAGGCGCGCAGCCAGATGATGCGCGAGCGTGGTTTTGCCGACGCCGGGCGGGCCGTCGAAAATCGCCTTCTTGCGTGGCTTGATGTTCAGCGCCGTGAGTTCTTCTTCCGCCCACACCTCCGTCAGCCATTCGAGAAGCGCGCCGCGGACGCCCCTGGCAAGAATGGGCTCGTCCGCTTCCTGCGGTTCGAACACCTGCCCGAAAGCTTCGAGGTTGGAGACGCGCTGGCGAAGGGTAAACATAGAGCGTCAGTCTCCGCCCATGCCGTCGTTGCCGCTGCCTTCGCGCCAGCCCCGATCCCATCGTGCGCGGCGAGCGTCGCCATAAGGGAAAGGGTTGTCGATGACGGCGATGTTCTGTTTTGCCGCCTCCCGGCCGAGCGCTTGCGCCTCGTCCGCCGTACAATCGGGAACGTCGCGTTTCTCCCGCGGCGCGGGCTTCGCGCCGGCGTTACCGGATACTCCCGGTTCCGGCGGCGAATAATCCTCGTGATGCGCTTCGCCGCCCTTGTCACGCCAGATGCGCACTGGCTTGCCCGTCGACTTGACGATCACCTCACCGCCAATGGGAACGAGCTTTTTCCAGGCATCGATCAGCTCGTCGCGCGCCGCATTGTCCCTCGCCATTGCAGCGATCTGCCGAAACAGCGGCGGCTCCTGATCCATGCCGAGCGCGTGGAGATAGAGGTCGCGGATGGTTTCCGCGTCCTGCCGATCGCGCGGCTTCATCTTGCGGACGCGGATGCAGTAGGTGATGCCGCCGGTGTTGAAGCCGGCCGCCTTGGCTTCCGCCATCACCGCGGCGCGATCTTCGGATAGCCCCTTCTTTTCGGCGTCAATCCGTTCGATGCGCTCGACAAGCGAACGCAACTGCTCGCCGGGTACGTTCTTGCGTAAAGCCTCTGTCATGGCTTCCCCTTCGTTTGTTTCAGCCCGCTGCCGTTTCCCGCCAGCTCTGGCTGCGTTCCTTGATCTCGATGCAGGATTCGATCATCTGCATGCGTGCGAGGGCTGCGGTCGCAAGATCGGTAGCCCCGCGTTCGGCATAGCGCGCATACCGGCCTTCCTCGCGCACATAGGCCCTGGCGACACGGCGGAGCAGAGCGCGTTCCTGCTTTTCCATCAGTCGTACGCTCCGGTCTGCGCAAAGCGTTGCCGACGTTCGGCACGACGATCCTGCTTGCTCTCGAAATCGAGGCGCACCTGGTCGCCGTCGAAATGCGATTCCGGCACAAGGTTGATGTCGTCCTCGTATTGCTTCGCAAGTGCGCGTTGGGCTTCTACCTCGGCGTACAATTGGTTATGTTTGGCGTCGAATGTCTTGCGACGGCCGGGGCGGAGCTTGAGGTTGGGGCGCCAGGTCATGGGCGCACATCCTCATAGAGGCGGCGTCGCTTACGCGTGAAGCCCGTCATAAGCTGGAATTTCGTGGGCGAGGCGATGCCGGATTCGCGAACGGCGCCCTGTACTTCTGCCGGCTTCGCGCCTTCTTTCGGTGCCAAGACCGCATAGCTGCGGCCATCGCGACGGATCTTGTCTTCGTAGATCAGGCGCGTGAGCGTCGCGGTGACATCCTGAATGCCCTGTTCGCGGCAGTAGGCCCGGTGGTCGAACTCGCGGCCGTTAAGTGCCGCAAGATGCGCCATCAGGTGCCTTTCGCGCGGAGTGGGATAAGCGGGGCGCATTATTGCTTCGCTCCCGCCAGAAGATCGCGCACCACGGGCGCGGGCTCGACATCGCCGGTATCGATCGGCTCGACTTCGGCTTCGCGGCGAATTCGCGACTGTACGAGCAGGTTCAGCGCCTGGATGAAATCCGGGTCGGTTTCACCATCACAGCCCATCAGGCGCATGAATTCGGCCCGCACGCGCGGATTGGCGCGGCACCAGTTGATCATCGCCTTGAGCGACATCGAAGATTCGCCGTTCTTCTGGTTCTCGATGGCGCGCGGGCAAAGACCGGTTTCTTCTTTGACCTGCTCCGTCGGGAATTGGAGAACGATCGCCTGCGTTTCTCTGATCAGTTGGGAAGTGGACAGCGCCGACAGCGAGGAAGAGTTATTCGCATTCTTCCGCAGATCACTTCCGCGCAGGCCGCGAGAAACAGTTGTGCGGAATTTTGTCGATTGGCGTTCGCCACTCGTTTGATAATTTTGGGCGCTGGCGGAGGGGATCATTGCGCAGCACCGGAGAGATCGTGCCCGCAGTTCGGGCAGCAGGAGCGCGGCGGCGCGGCTATGGTGATCGAGCGCGCCATGCCTGCGGCGCGGTTGACGAAGCCGCGATCGACGAGCTGGCCGACGATGCGGAAGACGGCGCTCCTGTTGGCGAAGCCCATGGCCAGGCGGATTTCGTCGTAGCTGGGCGATGCGCCGCGTTCGCCGATGTAGCGGCGGATGAAATCGAGACAGCGCGCCTGGTTGCGGGTGAGGCCGAGCGTGCCGCCGTTCGGGCGGAGCGCGCGCATCGATTCGGCGAGCCGGTGTTTCTCGGTGCGCCGCATCGCGGCCTGCGCGCGAATGCGTACAGCCTGCTTCGAGGTGGGCGGCACGTCTCGCAAGCGGAGCATGCCTGGCGCGCGATCGGGAGCGTCGAGAAACATCACTCTTCCGCCTCCATGCGAAGGCGGGACTTCTCGTCTTCATGGGCGGCGGCGATGCACATCCCCAATGCGAGAACGACCGCAAGCATGAGGACCCCGGCAGAGATTAGAAGCCCGTCCATCATCCCTCATGCGCCGAAGTGTTGGTGGGAAACCGGCGCGGGGCTGACATGACGCCAGCCGCCGCGTTCGCTACGCTCGGAACTTCTGAGACACCAAGCGAAGGAGAAAATTCATGGAAGACCGAAAGGTGGAATCCATCGTTGCGGCCATCTTGGCCGCAGCCGTCGTTGGCCGGCGCGCAGTCGGCGAGCACGGCGATCCTCCGGGCGCGCTCGCGGCGGTCGCCGAATTTCAGAGGGTGCTCGTGGAGATGCACGAGGCGAAGCTCACAGGTCCGCAAGGCAGCCTCCGGCGCGCTGATTCCTGACCAATTCGCGCACGCTTTTCTGAGCCTCCCGATCGCGTTCGGCCTGTCGCTGAGCAATGACTCGGCGGTCGTGGCGCTCGATGGCTCGCTTGACGAGATCGCGCACGATCAGCGCCGGCATGCCCCCGGCCGCAATTGCACTCGCGAGGTACAGCCAGCTCATGACGCGCGGACCTCTTGTGAATCGTTGGCGGGGGGCGAGCTCTCCGGCACAAAGTCGCCCGGCGTGAATTCGAGGCCCTTAGCCTTGGCGAGCGCGATGACATCGCGAATCTTCGTGATCGGCACGCGACCGCGGTTGCGCCACCCCTGAACGGTCGAGGAATTCCGGTGCCCCAGCGCTCTCGCGAGGCCAGCCAGGCCACCGTAGGCATCGATAACGCGGTCGATGGTGTTCTCCATGCGCCGAGAATTACGCATCATGCGTATATTGTCAACGTGGAAGACGTAAAATTTTCTCGTCAACCTTCCACAATGCGTAAAGCCAAGCCGCAAAGTGCGTTTTCAGTGCCGACCGAATTGCAGCGGCTGCTGAGACGTTCTGGACTATCAATGGCAGCCGTGGCCGAGAAGCTTGGGTACCAAGGGGCATCTTCGGTGCAACGCTATTTCTCGGAATCGGACTTCCGGGGGGATTTTCTGAAGCTAGAAATGGCACGGCGGTTCACTGCCGTTCTGGAAGGCCTTGGCGACCCGCCAATCACTGAGGCCGATTTGCTGGCGCTTGTGGACCCCAAGGTGCGCGCAATGGTGCGCGGTCGCCCTGTCTCAGTTATTTCCTATGTTCAGGCGGGCGCATGGACAGACGCTGCGGACCCATATCCGAAGGGAGGCGGTTTCGGTGAAATGGCCGTCGATTCGCCCATGGGCCCACACGCCTTTGCTTTGGAAATCCGAGGCGACTCAATGGCGGATAGATTTCGGGAAGGCGACAGGGTCGCAATCGACCCCGATGTGCTTCCACATCCAGGCGATTTCGTGGTCGCGAAGGAGCAACGTGAAGAAGAGGCCACATTCAAGCAATATCGGCTAAGAGGGTTCGATACTAAGAACCGGCCGATTATTGAACTTCGCCCGCTCAACGACGCTTGGCACACGATCACGCTAGACGCAAAGAATCCTGGCCGCATAATAGGCACCATGATCGAGCATCACAGCTACCGGCGGCATCGACGCTAGGGAAGAAAACACCACGAAAATCACTCGAAATGAACACCGATCAATGACGAAACACCATGCGGATTCTCCAACGAGATGTCGTTCGTATCGGTCCCGATAAGGTACGAATAGGAGAATTTGTGCCCGCAGAGTTGGACCTGCGCGGAGTGGCGGAAAAACGACTCGCTAGCGTGGATCGAATCAAGTGACGTATCTTTCTTAGGCTGCGAAATTGTGGGCTTTACTGAGTTTTCGAAGAATCTATAGGCAGTCGCTTCATCAACGCAGGGCGTGCCGATCATCATATTGAGGGCCTGCCAGAGTCCGGTGCGCGCATACTCTGCGCTCGTCTGCGCGTGGGCTGGATCATTCGGTAAGCCGACCTCGATGCCCTTGACGGTCTTGTCCGGCGCCAAGTCCATGCTCACCATGAAATGTCCTGGCAGCGACGGGACGATTCCTAGCCCGTCGATGTCGCCCATTACCATTGCCGTCGTTGGGCCCGGCAATGGCTTGCCATTCACGTCGACCTCGGGCTGCGCAGCAAGCGCGCGCTGAGCGTCGAAGTCGCTCGTAATCGTCATGTTCTGCCCGAGCCATACCACACACGCCGCCAAAGGCTGATGTAGACAACCGTTGGGTGTTTCGGACGGTTGAGCCACCGCGGCGGCGGCAGCGGCCGTTACAAGCGCGGCCAACACCAGACACTTTTTCATCTCGCGGCCCTCCCCGAGCGTTGGGCAACAAGCCTACTGATTCGATCATTTTGCAGTCTGCGTGAAATTATTACGCATTATACGTTGACAGGGTTACGCACTATGCGTATATCCATCCCCCACACTGCTTCGGATGGGAGAGCGGGAAATGCAGGCTTCAATTATTCCAGAACGTCTGGCGGAGGTCGTCACGCTGAAGGAAGGCTCGCACGATGCGGGCGTTGCCTTCTGCGTGATGGAGGCGGTGGCCTATGTCGCGGGCGAACCGTGGTCCGATTCGCCGGCATGCTCCTGCCCAGTCATCTCTACCTTCATGCGCTCCTGGAACGATGCGCTGCCGACCGATGAGGATCGCGACCGCCTTCTCCTGCCGCTTATCCCCAAACTGATTGGTACAAAATCGACGCCTGCCGTTGAACAGCGCCGCGCCACGATGGCGGCGGACTGGCTTGTACGCGTGCACACGCCCGCGTGGCTGCGCGCAGCGAAACTGAACGATCAGGCAGCCCTTCTCGAAGCCCTTCCGGAAATAACCGATTTCGCGCAGTGCCCGGCACTGATGCCGACATTGGAAGCTGTACGCAGAGACGCGGCTGCCGCGAGGGATGCCGCGAGGGATGCCGCGTGGGATGCCGCGTGGGATGCCGCGAGGGCTGCCGTTAAGCAGACCACGGAGCATCTACAGCAGTCCGCAGTACAGCTTATCGAGCGTATGTGCGCAGTGGGGCCGGAACAATGAAACTTTCAGATTTGAAGGTTGGCGACGTCATTGTCGCCGGCAGCGGCTTCACCTGCATCCAGGAAGGCCGCGAGTGCCTGGTCAAGGCGAACTGCGCCGGCGAACTCTATGTCGATTGCTGCGGGCCGGAGGACGATCGCAGCGATTACGGCTGCTATCACGGCCTCGACGGACAGGAAGATGCCGACGGCGAACTGATCGGCTTCGCGTGGCCCGAAAACAGGGCCGCAGCATGATCCGCGCCAACCGCCGCAATCGCCGCAAGAAGTCCCTCAACAAGGTATGGGACGAACCGCGAGGTTCAGGCGGGAAATCGCTTGCTCTCCCCGTCTACCGGATGCGCCCGGGCGAAACGCCTGCACAGTTTGCGAACCGCAAGGATCGCATGGAGCAGATTGCGGCCAACCGCGCCCATGAACGCGAAACGATGCCGCGCGAGGAAATCGAACGCCGCATCGTACAGAAGCTGATCGAATGCGCAAAGGCCGCAAGGCCCTTCACCGAAGCCGACATCCGCTCCATCAACGTTCCCTTCAAGGAAGCGCAGCGGATGCTGAAACGCTGCGTTGCAAGGGCGGAACTGGAATTCCCGGAATTGCGCAACCGTATCTTCTCGGAGGCGGCGTGATGGAAGTCAACGCACTTGAAAGAGCCAACGCCGCGCATGAGGCGCGCCGAAGTTACTTGTGCCTGGCTTTGCGCGCGGCCGAAGCCACAGCAGGCAGCGCGTTCATCGTCGAAATCGTTATCGGAGGCGGAAGCACAGAAAACGAGCTGCGAGCACCCAAGCTTTCGGAGAACAGATATTCCCTCGACCGACAGGACATCGGCATCACGCCGGAGATCAAGCATGCGATCGCCGCGCGCCTCGATGAATGGCTGACCGAAAAAATCGTCGCCTGCCAACATGAAATGTCCGAATGTGGCGTCAGCGTGAGGAATGAGGCATGACCCCCCGCGCCCGCCTTCATCTTCTCTCGCTCTTCAGAGCCGCATGGCCGTGGACGGTTGATATTGCCATTGCATTTCTTGTGCTTGTTGGCGGCGCAGCATGGACGATTGCTTTCTATGCCCTCACCTGCTGGCTGCGGGGGTGTGCGTGAGGAAGATTCTCGCTGCCGATCTTCTGTGCGGTGCCGGCGGTTCGTCGACAGGCTGCGAACGCGCGCTGCGCGAACTCGGGCTCGCGATGGAGCTGGTTTGCGTGAATCACTGGGGGGTCGCGATCGAGACGCACAAGAAGAATCACCCTGAAGCGCGCCACTACGTACAGGATATCGCCGCCTGCCGGCCGCACATCATCGTTCCCGAAGGGCGCCTCGATCTCCTGATGGCATCGCCCACCTGCACGCATCATTCCGTCGCCCGCGGCGGCAAGCCGACGAGCGACCAGCAGCGCAGCGACCCGTGGCACATCAACACCTGGCTCACCGAACTCGACGTCGCCCGCTTCATCATCGAAAACGTGTGGGAATTCCTCGGCTGGGGCCCGGTCGATCACAAGACCGGCAAGCCGATTCCCGCGCTTGATACGAAAGGCGGCGTCTGGCTCACCGAACCACTGATCCTGAACCGCAACAGCGCTCCACGCGGCGAGACTCAGCCAGTATCCGAGCCCGCGCCGACGGTGACCACGAGTGGTGGCGGCTATCTCGTCGAGCCATTCATCCTCTCCCGCCAGGGCGGCGGTGCTCCGCGCGATGTGGAAGAACCGACGCCGACGCAATGCGCGAAACACAGCCACGCGCTGATCTCGCCCTATTACGGCTCGGGCTCCGGCGAGACATGCAAGAGCGTCGAGCAACCGCTCGATACCGTCACGGCGCGAGATCGCTTCGGCATCGTCGTACCGGTGACGCACTCGCAGGGCGGAAACGCCGCGCGCGATGTCAGCGAGCCCATTCCGACCATGACGACGGCCAAGGGCGGCGAATTCGGCGTAGTCGTGCCGGTGACGCATGCTGGCGGCGAAGAGCGCGCCCGCGGCGTTTCGGAGCCGCTGCCGACGATCGCGACGGGCAACCGCGGCGGCGAGGCGCTAGCCGAAGGCATCGTGACTCCCGTCTTCGACGGCGAACGCTACGACATCCTCTTCCGCATGCTCGAGCCGCACGAGCTGGCCGCAGCCATGGGCTTCGACACCGACGAGGCGAAGTACGAATTCGCGGGCACCAAGACCGAGCAGATCAAGCAGATCGGCAACGCTGTTTCCGTGGCCATGATGAAGGCGGAAGTGCACGCCATCATGGCCGATGCAGCGCCGAAGAAGAAGCCGCAGCCGGCTGCTGAACCGCGTGCGGAGGCGGTGGCCGCATGATCGCGTTTCTCCGCGCGCTGTTTCAGCCGCATCACGCGCTACGTCGTGTACGCGAGGAATTCGCCTACGCCTGCCTGCAGGATTATCCGCTTCACGGCGCCGATGCTTTGCACATCATGTCCAACAATGGGCTTTGCACGCAAGGTGAAGCCGACGCAGCCATTCTCGCCGCGCATGAACGCATCGCCAGGGAAGAGCGTGCCAGCGCGCCCGAATACGAACCTCCCGCGGTCGTTCCGGACGATATCCGGTGGCCTGACACCGGGGATCTTCTCGGCGAGGAATTCTGATGAGCCGTCGCGAATTCAGCAAAGAGACAAAGCGTCTCGCCTTCGAACGCTCAGGCGGCTTCTGCGAGGGTTCAGGTCCTGCATACGGGCTTCCGCCAGGACAGCGTTGCAATGCTCCGCTCGACCGCGGCGTGATCTATGACCACGAAGACCCGGATTATATCGGAAAGAACAATTCGCTCGAAAACTGCCGCTGCATCTGTCCGCAAGCCTGCAACAAGTTCAAGACGTACAAGCACGATGCGCCGAAAATCGCGAAGGTAGACCGGCTGCTCGATCGGCAGCGCGGGATCAAGAAAACTGCGTCGCAATGGCCATCCCGCCGCCTGCCGACCAAGGCAGACCGCAGGCGCTTTCTTGCCCGCATGGCGGCACGAGAGGAAGCGCGCCGATGAGCGAACAGTACGTCACCATCCACGCCCGAATCATCGGCCGCACCAACAAGGCCGTCAGGCTTCAACAGGAAGGCGAGACACGATGGATCCCGCGGTCCTGCATCCATGGCGTGGATGAACAGCAGATCGATTCCGCGAATGTCGGCCAGGAACTGGACCTTCGCATCTTCGAATGGCTGGCGAAGCGGGAAGGGCTTGTTTGATGGCTGACACCTGCACCTGCGGCCATCCGGCTGCATATCACACGGGGCCGTACACAGCCTGCGGTGCCATGAATTGCCGCTGCACGCGGTTTGAGCCGGAGGAAGAATCGGCGCCGGATTGCGACGGCGAATTTTCCGACGATCCACCGACGATGGAATGCGCAATATGAACAAGGTCGTCGCCATACTGAAGCGCGAACGCGCACAATTGCAGAAGGTTTTGGAAGCCCGCGAGCGGGTTCACAAAATCCCGATCACGCAGGCCGAACGTGCAAAACTGGCCGAAATCGATTGCATTCTTTCGGAGATGGAAGATTCCAACGTGGCCGGTATGGCGGAGTTCTGCTGATGGCCGAATCGAAGATCGAATGGACGGATCGCTCGGACTGGAATCCGATTCGCGGCTGTACGCGCGTGTCGAACGGTTGCGGCGGACCGGGCGACCAAGGCGGATGTTATGCCGAGGCGATGGCGGCGCGCTTCTCCAACCCGGGGAATTGGGGCCACGGCTTTGCGGAGATGCGGGGCGGTAAGCCGCGCTGGACCGGGAAGGTTGAACTGCAGGAAGATCGCCTGACGCTTCCGCTCCGCTGGCGGAAGCCGGCCAAGATATTCGTCAGTTCGACAAGCGACGTATTCCACGAAAAGCTGCCTGACGAAGCGGTAGACAAAATCTTCGCCGTGATGGCGCTCTGCCCGCAACACACTTTCCAGATTATCACCAAGCGCCCGGAGCGGATGCGGGCGTACTTCACGCAAGATGACGGCTTTGGACGCTGGGGTTTCGTCGAGCATCAAGCGCGGCGCATTGCGCGCGAGCAAGGCACCCCCGTTCCAAGCGAAAAAACGCTCGCGACATTCGGCGGCAGCAATCTCCCGAACGTCTGGCTCGGCACGAGCTGCGAAGACCAGGCGACGGCCGACAAACGGATTCCGGATATTCTCGCCACGCCGGCGGCCGTACGGTTTCTCTCGCTGGAACCGCTGCTTGGGCCGATCGATCTGACGTCAATTCCGTGGGCGCTAAGAGGATTTAGGCCAGACCGTAGCTCTGTTCGCGAGCGCTATAACGCTCTAACTGGCGCCGACCGACGGGAACATCTCCGGACGGATGGAACGTGGAATCATCGACGCATCGATGCACCGGACGGAAATCCTTGCTGGAGCACGAACTGCGGGCCGAAGATCAACTGGGCAATCGTCGGCGGCGAGAGCGGACCGCACGCGCGGCCGATGCATCCGGACTGGGCGCGATCGCTGCGCGACCAGTGCGCCGCGGCCGGCGTCCCATTCTTCTTCAAGCAATGGGGCGAGTGGGCGTTTGAAGGACAGAAGGACGCCGATGGCCGCACCATCGTTTGGCCGTCAGACTGCGAGAGTTTCAACAAACTCGGCAAGAAGCGCGCCGGCCGCTTGCTCGACGGCATCGAACACAATTCATTCCCGGCCCCATCCCCATGACCGCCGCTATATCAGCCGGAGGAAGCGCGCGCCTAAATGTGTACCTCGCAAAACGCATCAACCGACAGAGGCCAATCTCATGACCGCCCCATCCGAACTCGCCCGCCAGCCTGCGAGCGATATTGCCGAGCGGTCAGATGCGCAAATCTATTACGATGCGCTCAAAACCATCGCGCGACGATATATGACTCCTGCGCAAATCCTTCGTGCCGCAAGTCAGAGCGGCATGACGTACGAGGAATATCTGGAAATGGCTTATGAGAATTTGCAATCCGCGGCTGAGCAGGCCATCCGCGGTAAGCGGAGGCCGCGCTCATGAGCGACACTGCCGAGCGGTTGCGGGCGGCTGCGAACAAGGACGCCTTCACTGGCAATGACGTGATGGCTTTCGTTCCAAAGACGCTTCTCCGCCAAGCCGCAGACGAACTCACCCGCCTTTCCGCGCCTCAATCGGTGCCGGACGGGAATGCGCCGGAACGGATTGATACAGAGCGAATTCTTAGAGTGGCTCTGCGTACATCGCGAGAATACGATCCGACAGTCGGCAAATTGATTGTCGAGCTATGCGAACGAGTGTGTCGCGCCGACCGCTACGACGCCCAGCCGGTGAACGAATTGCGGGAGGCGCTGGAAGGTTGTGTCGATTGGTACGTCGCGACGTTTGGCGACGAAACCGACCAAGAGTACGGCGAGGACTTTCCACGGGCAATTCGTAACGCACGCGCAATTGTGAGCAAAGCCCGCGCCGCCCTCTCGCGCTCCCGGAAGGAAGGGGTGTGATGATGCCACGCGATGAAAATGGCCGGTTTGTAACGCTTGCATGTCCGGTCAAAAATTGTGGTGGCAAACTGGTCTATCAGGGCTCGCGAACGTGGGAATGCGACGGCCTGATTGATCCCGATGATCCGAACAAGGAACCGGAGGCTTGCGGCTTCGATCATATCGACGGCTTGGAATATCTCCCGCATCGCAATCCCTGCCGCGCCCCCACGCCTTCCGCTCCGGCAGGAAAGGAAACGAGATGACATATCGCGTAGTGTACGGAGAGACCATGCCTGCATGGGGAAAGGTGTTTTCCACAATGGAAGAAGCGCAAGCGTTCGCCAAAAAGCACCGCAGATGCGGTGATATTATTTTCAGCATCAGAAAGGTTGACTACAACGAAACATGGCCGCACTCACTTACGGCTGCACTTATGATGGATCAGGAACGGCCATGAACAACGCGTGGCAGCTTGTGCCGAAAGGAGCGCGGCGATGAGCAAATACCTTGTACGCGGGGCATCAGCCAATAGCAGCATGGCTTGGCGGCTAGAGACGAAGGGAGAGGCCAAAACCGCGTTCGCACAAGCCAAGAAATGCGGGCTATTTCGCTACATCGTCCTTTCTGAGTGGAAAGATGACCGTTTTCAGATTCTCGGAGAGTTCTACGACAACATTCCAGTGACACAGATGGAAAAAAGCGATGACTGATGACGATATTCGCAGAGTGGTTGAAGATGCGCGCGCACGTTGGAGTGGGCAAGGGATTAGCTCGCTGGCGCGGGATATTTTCATCACAACGGAAGCGCTAAAGGCCATCGCCCCCGCCTCGCCAGTCGCGGAGACTGACGCACCCATTGTCACTGCTCCGCTCACGCTGCCGGGCCTGATCCTGAGCCATCGCGATCACGGAACGCTGTTCCGAGACTTGCCGCAAGTCATCAAGGCGCTATTCGATCACGACGGCTATCGCACCAAAGCGGGGCCTGATGCGGCGACGGTGGAGCGGTGTGCGCGGGCGCTGTGGGAATACGAGACGCCGTGGGCAAGAGGCGCCCACAACAAGGCCGAAGCTGATTCGGCGTGGGAAAAGATCGGCCCACGCGGAGTCTATCAAGAAAAGGTACGCATCGTCCTCGCCGCCTCCCCCATCACGGATACGGACAGGATGGCGAAGATGGTCGAGGCGCTGAGGCCATTCGCTGAGTGTTACGTGGACTGCTCGGCGCCGGACCGCATTGGACTACGGATGGAACCGTGCGACACAATAGATGCTCGCTGCACATTCACAGTAGGCGACCTACGCCGCGCATCTGCCGCGTACAACGCCGCCGTCGCAGCCGCCCGGACGGAGGGATCGTGAGCGAATTTGAGCGAGGATGGCGCGCAGCGACGGCATTGATTGCTGAGCGGATTGAGATTCGCGCAAGGGACGGCCACGACGATCACGCTTACCGCATCATGCGTGATCTCGCAGATTCTATCCGCGATTTGCCCGCGCCAACACACCAGAGGGGAAAGCCATGAGCGATGACGTGACGGAGGAAGTGCTGTCCACATTTCGCGAGGCATTGGGTGTATACGCATTTCCACCCAGCGATGAGGACTTGTCGCGAGCCATCCGCGCCGTCGCCCCGCTTATCGCCGCCAGAGAAAGAGAGGCTTGCGCGAAGGTGGCGGAAATGAACGGCCAATGGGAAGCTGCTCGCATCGCCTCCGCAATCCGATCGCGCACGGTAGAAGGGTGAGCCGTGCGTAATATTTCGTTCGCGCTCACGACCGCGCAATTCCTGGATGGTACAAAGACCGTCACGCGCCGCCTCGGATGGAAGGACGCAAAGGCTGGCGATGTGCTGATGGCCGTCGAGAAATCGCAAGGACTCAAGAAGGGCGAGAAGGTCAAAAAGTTAGGAACCATTCGCTTGATGAGCGTAAGGCGCGAACCGCTAGCAGCCATTGATCGCGCTGATGTCGCCCGCGAAGGCTTCCCCCGCTGGTCGCCTGAAAATTTCATCTACTTCTTCTGCAAATCGCATCGCGGGTGCTTTAGCGACACAATCGTAACCCGCCTCGAATTTGAGCGCATTCCCCATCCCCAGAGGCAAGCGCCGTGAACGCGAGTTCGCAGCCCGATCTTTACGCCCCGACGCGAGAGGCGGCATGAAAAACACCTACGAAATTCAGGTGAGGGCGCAATGTCCGGTCGAGAACAACGATACGGACCTGTACGCCTTCACAATTGAATCCGAGTCGCTGATACAGGTCGAGAAGATAACGGCCTTCTTCGCAACTCACGCCGCCGACAAAAACGTATTCCAGGAGACGCTAACCGCCAAATGCGCCGTCACGCTAGGGCAAAAGTCCGTAGCGTCGGCTGGCACAGTGGCATCAAGGTGACATGCGAGGCCCCATGACCCCCCGCCTCCACATAGACGGTGAGGCGCGGTGCTACTCACTTTCCGATGCGGCGCGGCATCTGGGCCTGTCGGCAAAAACCCTGCGCGCCTGGCTCTCCGATAACCCGGGCTATTGCGCGCGGCCGCGGCGCAAGATCATCATCTCGCCGGCCGACCTCTCCCGCATCTATGAGGCGATGAAATGCCCCTCAAGCTCGTCCGCCGCAAAGGCTCGAAACACTGGTACGTGCGTGGCACCATCCGAGGAACGGCTGTCTTCGAGACTACGAAAACTTCAAATGCCGGCGCGGCAGAAGCCGTCCGCATCAAGCGGGAAGGTCATCTCCTTGAGCGCAGCATCTTCGGCGCGGGCGCGACCGTAACGTTTCCGGAAGCCGCGCTTTCTTACCGGGAACAGGGCGGGGAAGGGCGGTTCCTTGGGGTGATCGACGAGGCGACGGGAAAATGGACGCTGCTCGTCGGCCATTTCTGGAATACGCCGATCGCGAACATCGGCCAAGTAGAGGCCGACGAAGCGGCAATGAAGCTCTACCCCGGAACAGGTGCCGCCACGCGCAAGCGCCAGGTCTACGGCCCGGTGAAGGCCGTGCTGAACCATGCAGCGGGGAAGTGGCAGATTCCGGTGCAGCGCATCAGATCGCCGAGGGTGAGAACGGCCCCGCGCCCCTGGGCGCCGCCGGCTCTGGCCGGCCGGCTTATCGCCGCCTGCGATGGCCCCGCGCGGTTCAAGCTGAAGCTCTTCGTGCTCACGATCCTCTATACCGGCGCCAGGCTCGAGGAAGCATGGCGGCTAGACTGGGACATGGACATGAATCTTTCCGCGCGCACGATCACGCTGCGCACCACCAAAAACGGCGAACCGCGCACCGCGCCGATCGCCGGGCCGTTGCTCGAGGCGCTGGCAGAGGTTCCCGAGGACGAGCGGCACGGCCGCGTCTTCCCCTGGGCGCACAAGACGAGCGTCTACGTGCCGCTGAAGAACGCCTGCAAACGGGCCGGGATACCCTATTTTTCGACGCACGAGATCGGACGTCACACCTTCGCCACCTGGTTGCGCCAGTATGCGCACCGCGATATCCGCGGCCTGCAGCACGACGTCGGCTGGAAGAACATCAAATCCGCCGTGCCCTATCTCCATGTCGTGCCGGGAGAGACGGAAGCGGCGGTGGCGAAACTGCCGGCAGTCGAAAGGAAGAGGGCATGAGCGGGCGCGATGAACTATACAAAGAGTGGTGCGAGCAAATGGACGCTTCGATCATGAAAATATTTGGCGGCGGCTGCACTGCGGCGCGCTTATCACCGGATGACACGCTCACTTTAGAAAAATTCACGCGCCTCGCGGTAGAATGGACCGCGCGCGCAAAGCGAGAATCTATTACCTTCGTGGTGATCGATGGCCACAGTGGGCCCGCGCTGAGAACGGAGCATCCGTCAAATGGCACGCGGATCGAACTTTCGTACGCGCAGGCGTGCGAAGTTCACAAGCATTGGCCGATGAAGCTCTCGGAGGTCATCGCGCCTGACATGGCAGAGTTCGTGCCAGTCAGCGGTGTCTTCAACGAACTGTTTGCCGTCACGCTCCCAGCGCCGCCCTATGTGCAGAATCCGTGCAGTCCCGCAACGGACGACGACGAACCCCTTGACGCGAAACAACAAAATGGCGCATGACTATCCCTTGGTCGGGGGTTCAAATCCCTCCGCTGCTACCAGCCACGACGCCGACTGTACAAATTCGAAATCTCCTGCGCGAAAGACGAGGACGATGACGCAATCGCCCGGCGACCCGGCCGCATTTCCTGAAGTAACGCTCGACGACATCCGCGCAGCCGCAGCGAGCATCAAGGGCGCCGTAGAGCGGACGCCAAGCCACTGGTCGCGCACTCTGTCGCGGATCGTGGGCTGCGAGGTCCACCTGAAATTCGAGAATCTCCAATTCACCTCGTCCTTCAAGGAGCGTGGTGCGCTCAACAAGCTGCTTTCGCTCTCGCCGGAGGAACGCCGCCGCGGCGTGGCCGCCATGTCGGCCGGCAATCATGCACAGGGGGTCGCCTACCACGCGGGGCGCCTCGGGATCCCGACGACCATCGTCATGCCGGAAGGAACGCCGCAGAACAAAATCAAGCACACGCGGAACTTCGGTGCACATGTCATTTTGCACGGCGTTACGCTCGAGCAGGCGTTCGAGCGTGCGCAGAAGATCGCAACGGAAGAACGGCTTGCTTTCATCCATCCGTACGAAGACCCGAAGGTCGTCGCGGGCCAGGGCACGATCGCGCTGGAGTTGCACGAGGATGCGCCGGAACTGGACTCCATTGTCGTGCCGATCGGGGGCGGGGGACTGATCTCGGGAATCGCTCTCGGCGCCAAGGCGCTGAACCCGGAGATCGAGATCTTCGGCGCCGAGACCGAACTCTATCCTTCTATGTACGATGCGCTCAAGGGCGCGTCGCTTCCCTGCGCCGGCCAGACGATTGCCGAAGGCATCGCGGTCAAGCGACCAGGAACGCTCGCACGGAGGGTACTCGCCGCATACGCAAAGGACGTACTTCTCGTCCGCGAAGACCAGATCGAGGCCGCAATCGCGACATTGCTCGAAATCGAGAAAACGGTGGTCGAAGGCGCAGGCGCCACCGCGTTTGCCGCCGTAGCCGCTAACCCCGAAATATTTCGTGGGCGGAAGGTCGGCGTGATCCTTTCCGGCGGCAACATCGAGATGCGATTGCTGTCGAACGTAATCCTGCGCGAACTGTCGCGTGAAGGGCGGATCCTGTCCCTTGTTATCAAGATCGAGGATCGTCCGGGATTGCTCGCGCGGATCGCCGCCGTTGTCGGTGAAACCGGCGGCAACATTCTGGAAGTCTCGCACAACCGGATGCTGACGGACATGTCGGCAAAGGCGGCAGACCTTGGACTTA
>DATGGN010000120.1:0-25576 GCA_035308485.1 Rhizomicrobium sp. | reverse complement strand
CAGCGCATTCCGTACACCGCTGGCGACCTGCTCTCCCATTCGCCCGTGACGCGTGCGCATCTGGGCGAGGGCGCGATGGATTTGGAAGGCCTGTGCGCGGCCGTGGTGGAAGAGAGCGACAACGGCGCGGCAAACGTGCTTCTGCGCACTGCCGGTGGGCCGGCGAGCGTGACCGGCTACGTGCGGAGCATCGGCGATAGCCTGACGCGCCTCGATCGTACGGAACCGGCGCTCAACGAAAACCTTCCCGGGGATCCGCGCGACACGACGACACCGAATGCCATGGTGGCCGACGTGCAGGTTGTTCTCCTTGGAACGAAATTGAACCCGGTCTCGCGCGAACGGCTGATCGGGTGGATGAAGAACTGCCGGACCGGTCTCGACCGTTTGCGCGCCGGACTGCCGCAGAACTGGAGCGTCGCCGACAAGACCGGCACGGGCACCGGAAGCGGCCCGACAAGTGCCGCGAACGACGTTGCCATCGCCTGGCCCGCGGGCCGTCCACCCATCGTAATCGCAAGCTACATCTCCGGCTCGCCGGCGCCGCTCGACCGCCAGAGCGCCGCCCATGCGCAGATCGCACAGATTGTTGCGGCGGCATTCGCGTAAGGACGTTGCAAGCACAAACGCCGCGCGGTCCAGGCGCGCGCAGTCACTGGAAGCGCTTTAGTTGCCCGATCCGCGGCAATGGTGTTTCACGACCAGAGCGTGGCGGGCATTTGCAGTCTCCTCATTGGACCAATCCGGATGGCGAGCTTTGGCCAGCCCCAGCCAGGATGCGAGTTCCGCGATGTATGCGTCCACATTCGGCGCTTCCTCGGGACACTTAAGCCTCGCGTCCAGTACCGCATCGTATGGCGGGTCCGGGTTGTGGGAAGCAGCGTCTGGCACCGTGTTCGCGGCTGCAAGCAGGAATGCGGCGATCAAAGCGGCTTTCATTTCGGTCCCCATTCGGCCGGCGGCTCTTCGCGCCGGAACGGGGCGGGAATCGGGCCGCCGCATTGAGTTCGAGCCCGGCCCCGGGTCAAGGGTATTTCGTATAATCTATATACATGGATGTACTTAAGTACATTTGTTCACCTAGGCATTGCCCTACGATTTTTACTTGCCGTTGCGCGCGCCGTTTTTGCACAATTGGCGGTGCAGCCCCGAATAGATAGCGGCGACTTCAGGCGACGATCGCCACATATTGAGGAGGAGCAATCCTTCGCCTGCGGGGACGCCGGCAAGCAAAGAAATGCGGATCATTGTTGCGTCGGATGGGTGATTGCGCCCGCTGACAAAATTCGACACTGACGAGTGGTCGACGCCGATTAGGCGGGCGAGCTTCCGATTCGATGAAACGCCCGAGCGCTCGCGCGCCCGCGACAGTAATTCGCGAATCTCCATGTTAACCCCGGCTCTTTTCCCCCACTCCCCGCAATATCAGGCCAGTACAGGCGCCCTGTTGCAAGCCGCAAAATAGGGTGGTTGGCGTTTGACACCGCTCCGCACCGGAGCGGGAGCGCGCGGGGGGTAGCCTGCGCAAGTCAGCCCCTACCCCGGCACCCCTTGTAAGGGTCACCCCCCGCGCCCCTCACGGGGTAACCCATGCAAACTCGTATCGGCGTTCTGTACTTCACCGCGGGCGGCACGTTCTACATGGCCTGCTCGCTGCTCGTGACGGGCACCGGCCAGGGCGGCGCGTTACAGCCGTCCGACGTTGCGACGGCCGTCAGCTCGCAATGGGATGACAACTGCGCGGCCGCTGTCGCGTATAGCTCCTCCCAGATCTCCTACGCGTACAATTCTCAACCGCAGTGAGGCGCGCGGTCTGGCGCCACCGCGGCTTTCGGGACGCGGAAAACGGCGTGTCCATTGCCGACAACCCCGGCGAGTCGCATCGCGACCGGGCGGCATGGATCGAAGGCTGGCTATGGCAGCGGTTTGGTGTGGTGCCATGAGTCCCGATCGACCCGGCATCCCGCGTATGGTCGCCCTGGTGTTCTTCGACATCCAGGGCGACCCCCTCGATGCTGACTGCCTGCCCGTGGACAGTGGCGTAACCCCTGTACAGTTCATCCGGTCCTATCTGCGCGACATGGGGCGCTGGCCCGTGGGCGCAGTCCTGTGCAAGGGATTTTTTGACGCGGCGACGCCTCCGCTCTTTGAGCGCGTGCCCAACCGTGATCGCGCGCGCTGACTACCGCTTTGCGACCATCCCCGGCCCGGCCATCACGGATCCGGCGCTCGATCACATTTCGCTGCGCGTGCTCTGTCTGCTCGCGCGGCACACCGATCGGCAACGCTGGTGTTTCCGATCGCAAGTCACGATGGCGGCGGAGCTGCGGGTCGGGCGCGCGACCGTACAACGCGCGATCGCGCAGCTCGAAGCGGCCGGCTATCTCGAAGCCAAGGCGCGCGGTCGCAAGGGACAGCGCGCGCCGGAAGAGTGCAGCCACCCCTACGCGGCGCACGCGTATCGCGTCGTGTTCGACACCCCCGATGACACCCCGGAAACGGAGGAGGCTGCGGCCTCTATGTCATCCACAGGGGTGCCCACGGATGGGCACGGGGTGCCCGTCCAAGAGGGCAGGGGGTGCCCAGATACACGGGCACCCAATAGAACCCCACACCGTGAACCGCACCTTGGTGAACAACTCCCCCCCGTCCCCCCCTCACCTCGACGGACGGTCGAAGAGATTTTGGGAAAGGGGTTGCGGGAGAACGGGAAGGGCTATGCCCCGGGTACCGTCACAATCATCAGCAGCGAGGAGCGTATCGCGCGCTTCCAGCAGAAGCTCGCGCCACAGCTCGGCGATCACAACGTCGCGTGGATGACCTTGCACGCGTCGATGTACAAGGATCATCCCGACCATGCGGCGGCGCTCGCGGCGTGCAAGCGCGCGGCGCGCGAGCTGGGGAAGGGCTGGCCGCGGGAGTACCCGTGCCACTTGACAGGGGGTGCACCCCCGCAGGGTACAAGAGTGCACCCCGAAGGGTAGGGCTGTGGCGGTCCCACGGCTCGCCCGTGCCAGTGCGGAGGGCTGCGCAAAGCCTCACATGGTCACGCGAAACCAGTGCCCGCACGGGTGCGGCCCCATAGAGCGCATCTACAAGGACAAGCAAGGCATCGCGATCGCGAAGTGCCCGAAGTGCCGCACATACGTGACCTTCTCTAAGCAAGCGACGAAAGAGGGCATGGAGCCAGAGCCGGCGCCAGCGCCGCAACCGCAACCCGAACCGGCGCCTCCCGCGCCGGAGCCAAAAAAAAAGGGCGACGACGGGGACCTCTATGAGCGAATCACCAGCGGAAAATTCTGACGGGGCGGCCGGCCCGCAACCGCAACCGGACGTACAACCGATCTCCGTGACAGAGCCGGGCGAGCCTGGCCTTGAGGCGGCGCCTGGTCCGCAGCTCTCCGACGTGATGACGGAGGAGGAGTTCGCGGAGGTGTTCGCCAGTCTGTTTCCGCTCGCCGCGGGCCTTTACGCGATGCGCGATCCGCCGGAGCTGCAATCGCTCATGCAGGCGCCGAATCTGCCGACCGCGCGGCCTGCGTTCGGCGCGCTCTACCGGTGCGCCAACCGCTATGAGTGGCTGCGCTGGCTGATCGAAAAGGACAATGCGTGGCTTGCCGATGCAATTTTGATCGGCGGCTTCGGCTCGCAAGTGTACGTCAACGTAAGCGTGGAACTGCAACAGCGGCGGGAAGTGCGGGAGGCGCACTGGCGGAGGGAGGAGCAACGGCGTGCGAGAGATAATCTCCATCAACGGCGCGACGGGCACGGGCAAGACAACCCTGATGCGCCGCCTCCTGCGGGCGCATCCTAGAGTCCTGCTCATAGATCCCGCGGCCGATCCCGCGTGGACTCGGCAACACGGCTATTGGCGAGCGACGTCGTTGCAGGCGGCATCGAACGCGATCGCGCAGAAGTATCGCAGCTCGTGGCACATTGTGCTTGCTCCCAGCTCTGCCCTTTGCGCGGAGACACTCGACAAAGCCAGCGCGCTTTTGTTCCTGTACAGGGTGCGGAGCGACTACAGGGTGCCCGTCTGCATCGCGGTTGACGAAATGGCGGAGTGCTACTCCAACGCGCACGCCCAGATGCAGCAGCTCGCCGGCTTTCGGCGTGTCATCCTGCAGGGGCGGCACGCGGACATTTCGGTTGTGGGTGTCACGCAACGGCCTCAGGACGTGGCGGCGCGCTTCCGCGACAACTGCGATCGCGCCTATTTCTTCGCGCTGCACGATGCGCGGGCGCGCGAAGCGGTTGTCGCCAAGATCGGGCGGGAGCACGCGAAGCAATATGCGGCGCTCCCGCAAAAATTCGCGTACCTCGAATGGAAAGAGGGGCGCATCACACAAGGGAAGGTGCAGCGATGATCCTCCTCGGAATCATCGTCGGGGTTGCGATCGCGCTTCTGGCGATCGGCCTTGCAGGAAAATTGTCGGACCCCCTGCACCCCCCCGATTGACAGGGGTGCGCAGCATGGGAGTAACGGGCTGACCCTTGTAGCTCCGTGAAAGGGTCCGCCATGAATGGCGACGTAAAGCTGATCTTACTGACAGCCGCCGGAGTGATGCTCGGAATCGTCGCGCTCCGCGCGATAGAGCGCCACCGGCACCATCACAACCACCACAGCAAGGCCCGCCAGCACGCGCACAATCGCGGCCATAGCGGGCAGCACGGCGGCAACGTCGTCGCCATGCGTCACCGGAGGTAAGCCATGCGAATCGGCAGACTCCTCCGCGGCTGGTTGCTCCGGCCAGGCAAAGAGACGATCATCCTGCCCGCGTTTCAGAACGTGGCAGCGTCTCAGACCGCGTATCTCGATCTCCCGCTCGGCTTCCGCTATCACAAAATCCACATCGTGTACGGCGGCACGTCGATGACACCGGCCTGCATCACGCAGCTCCGCGTCATCATCAACAACAATATCTGCTGGGCGCTGTCGGGAACGCAGCTCGACACCCTCAATCAGTTCGACAAGTGGCCCGCGGGCAGCACCAACAAGGTGCTCACGATCCCGTTCGAACTGCCGGGCCTGATGGCCGACCACATGCAGAAGTACTACACGGCGCTCAACACGCTTGTGCCGTGCAAGGCTACGCCGATGGGCGTGACCGCGCTTCGCATCGAAATCGACATCAACGGCACCCCGACCAACCCGACGCTGGCGAGCTACGCCGAAGTGTCGGACAACAATCCCGACCAGGGCAAAGCGCTGCTCCGGCGCGAAGTGTGGATCGAAAACGTCGCTTCGACGGGCGAGTATCTGCACGTGCACCGGTACAATGGCGATCCGCTCCGGCCGGTGCTCCGCCGCGTCACGATGTGGGACACCAGCTCAAACATCACCGCGTTCCGCATGCTCGTGAACGGGCAGGAGATTCACAACCGCCTGACCGCGATCAATTCGCAGATACAGGCGGGCAACGGTGACTTCCGCTCGCCTCAGAACAGCTCCTTTGTTGGCTGGGATTCGGAGGAGGACGGGAACTACGCGAACCGGTTGAAGCTCGGCAACGTGGCCGATTTCCAGCTCCGCTCGACGCATGCCGCGACCAACAGCACGTTGAACGTGGTTGCGGAGACGCTCGGCGCGCTCCCCGGCTGATGTTGCCTCTTACCCTGGCGCCGGCTCGCCGGCGCCAGTCTTGAAGCAACGGAAGCCTGTACATGGGTTACTACGGCGGCGGTGGCTATGGCGGCTACGGAGGCTCGTACAGCTACGGAGGCGGCGGCTATGACTATGGCGGCGGCTACGACGATTCTGGGGACTACAACTACGATCAAAACTACGACCAGAACTACGACCAGAACTACGACCAGAACCAGAACCAGGGCGGGGGCGGAGGCGGCAGCGGCGGCGGCCAGCAGTCGGGCGGCGGCGGCCATGTCTCGGGCGGCGGGGGAAGCGGGCAGCCTATGTACAGACGGCCGTACTATGGTTTCCGGCAGGGCTACCCGGAGCGGGGCGGCTACAACAGCGGCCCGGGCTACACGGGCGGAACCTCTATGTGGCGCAGCCCGCCCTACGGCAACACGGGCTACGGCGGCCAGTACGGCGGCGGTGCACCGGGCGCGGGTGGTTTCCCACTCGTTCCCATACTTCTCATCGGGGCGTTCGCGTTCCTGACGATGCGGAAAGGCTGAAGCAATGTCGTACAATTATGGCGGCGGCGGCGGATATGGCTACGGCGGGGGAGGGGGCGGCGGCTACGGTTATGGCTATGGTGGTGGCACCCAGCAGGGGTACGGCGCCAATGGCGGGGGCTACGGCTACAACGGGTCCCAATCGAACTACGGCAACGGCTCGAACTACGGCCTGCAGAACGCAGGCGCCAGCGGGTCGACGGGCGGTAACCCGATCGCGCCTGGCACAACCGGCGCGCCCTACACGCTTTTCGGGATCTCGATCGAAACGCTCCTCCTCCTGGGCGTCATCGTCGTGATCGCAACGAGGAAGTGACCCCATGTCGTACAATTACGATTACGGCAACTATCAGAACGGCTACGGCGGCGGCAGCTACGGCCAGGGCGGCTACACCGGCAACGGTTACGGCGGCCAGGGTAACGGCTATTCGCCGCCTCCGGTTGGCGGAGGTTCGCAGCCGCAAGGCTCCGGCTACGCGGGCGCGCCATACGCCAGCGCCGCGCTCGGCGGCAACCTCTTCGGGATCCCCACAGAGATCCTAATTGTGATCGCGATCGCCGGCTTCCTGATCTACAGCAAGAAGGGAAGCTGATGTACAACAACTATTACGGCTCCTACGCCTATCCGTCGTACGCGCGCTGGGGCGCGCTCAATTCGCAAGGGGCGAACAGCGTCGTTGGCGCGCTCGGTGGCGACAACAACAGCTTTGCGGCGCAAGGCGTGCCCGGCGCGATCGGCGACGCGGTTTCGAGTTTCTTTTCGGGCGCCTGGTCGTGGGTAGTGCTGGCCGTGATCGTGCTCGTTTTCCTCCTGTTGGCAAGGTGAGACCATGACAAGCGCCATCCTGAAACGCTATCGGCCGCTCAATTTCCGCGGGCCGTTCGATCTCGCGCCGCCTGTTGCCGCGCCCTGGTCGCACCGGCAGCACCCGTACAAGTTTGCGCGTCATCCCGTCGTTGTGCCTAAGGCGCGGCTGATCGACATGCTGGGTACGGGCCTGATCTATATGGATCCCGATATTGCTTCGCCGGTCAGGAACGCGCACACGCTCAGCCGAATCGGCGCGACGGCGGGCAACAACATCTTCCGCGTTTCGGGCTTCCGCTCCGTATCGCCCATTCACGATACGCTGCTCGACTCCAACTGGCCGCTCTTCACCGCGGGGCCTGATGCGGCGCTCGCGGGCGCTGCCACGCCCGGCGACACCGGAGTGTCCGGCGGAGCTGGGGATGTGGGCGGCAGCTCCGGCGCCGATCTGACCATCGGCAAGATGCAGCTGACCGGCTCCACGCTCGTCTTTGTGGCGATCGCAGGAGCGCTCGCGCTGTGGGCGATCTCAAAATGATGAAAGGCGCCCGCGACCTCCGGTACTTTGGCGGCGTTGTCATCGCCTCCGGTGGCACCTTTGTGTTCACGGGCGACCAGACGGGCTGGGATTTCATCCAGATCCTAAAGACCAGCGGGAATCTTCAGGTGCAGTTCGACTCCGGACCCTTCTTTCCGCTGTGGGCACGCTCGACGCTGCGCAACGCGTTCAAGCAGCTCATCCTGGCCGCGGCCAGCTCGTCGCAAATCACCCCGGCGCCGGCAGGCGGTGTCACCTGTGATTTTCTGATCGGGAAGGGCGACACGGGCGACCTGCCGGACGTACAGGACATCATCGACACTTGCGACAGCCCCGCCGTGGTTGTGTGCGGCGCCACTTCCCAGACGCAGATCTGCAGCTCGAGCAAGGACGTGTGGCGGCGCCAGCTCATCAATGTGAGCGTCACGGCCGTCTCGCTCTACATCGGCGATGCGAACGTCGCGAACGCGACGGGCTACCTCTTGCAACAGAACATGTCGATGACGCTCTACGGCGGCGGCTCGATCTTCGCGTACAACAACAACGCAGCGGCCTGCAAACTCAGTTTCACAGAGGAGAAGTACTGATGAGCAAAAACACCCTTCTGATCATCGGCGGCATTGTGCTGTTCGTGTGGTTCACGGGCGGACTCAGCTTCGGCGCCAGCTCGAGCTGATCCCAGTGAATACGACTGATCTGTTGATCCTCGGCGGGCTCGCCGTCGCGCTGATCTGGCTGTACAGCCGCTCAGCCGGCGCGACGGGCGAGGACAACAGCGACTGGAACGTCGGGAGCGACACCTACCCGCAAAGCTACGACTACGGCCAGCAGGGCGGCTCGACGGTGATGTACCAGAACGGAGGAGGCGGCACGTATTCGGCATGAAAACCGAAACCATCCTCGTTATCGGCGCCGTCGTCGTCGTGCTCCTGCTCTCGCAGGTATCGTCCGGCTCGACCGTGCCAACGGGCAGCCCAATGGTGCCAGGCAATCGCTTTCGCGCACCCGACACCATGCCGCGCTACGACATCGGCCGCTATGGCGCGCATTACGGCAACGCGCCATCGGGCGACGGGCCGAACGGCGGCGTGGGGATGTGGTCGCAGCGGGACGTGTACATGCCGCAGACGGTTCCGACTTATCCCTCGCTCAATGGTCCCGCGATCGGATCGGACGGGCAGCCCATCACGCCTTCGGGCTACGGATCCACGGACTTCGGCGCGCGCCCGCCAGGCTGGCCGTATTTCGAGCACTGGCCCAATCCGCTGATGAAGATCCAGCAGACCATGGCGGTGCGCGCGGGCATCCGATCGGTTCTGCATCCTCCGGGAGCTGGCGGTACCCAGCTCGGCAGCGCGGCGAACGGCTGGGGCGCAGGCGGCGGCGTCGAGCGGGAAGGCACCGGCCTCGGCCACATTTTCGTACACGTCTGATGGACACGGTATGGATGATTTTCTTCTGTTCGCAGTTCTTGTGCTCATCGCTTACAGCGTGGCGCGGCCGACGAACGTCAGCGCTCCGTCGGTGTACATCAATCCCGGCCCTGGCCGCGCCAACAACACAACCAGCTCTTTTCTAGGAGGCTGGGGCGTGCTCGATCCCAATTCGCTCGACACCATGACCCGCACGATCGCGGGAGAGGCGAGCAATCAATCGACGGAAGCACAGGAGGGCGTTGCCAACGTCATCATCAACCGGGTGAAGAACGGCATCTCGTTTTCTTCTTCCGTTGTCGGCGTCTGCCAGCAACCGCATCAATTCCAGTGCTGGAGCGGCGGCGCCGACACCGAACGCATCCTCGCCATGACAACGGACGATCCGCAGTACCAGACGGCCTATGCGATCGCAGAGGATGCGCTTACGGGCGAGCTCTCCGACAACACGGATGGCGCGGTGTTCTATTTCTCGCCGCCCGTCACGCGCCCGCCTTCGAGCTGGGGCGCCGTCGCCTTCACGGTGCAGCTCGACAGTCTGCGCTTCTATCGGCAGGCGTGACATGCCTAACTGGATTGAAATCGCGCTCCTGGCGATCGGCGCAGTCGGAACGCTCGGCAATTTCGTGATCTCGCTGATGATCGCGGTGCAGATCGGCGCGGTGAAGGTGTGGGCGCAGGAGAAGTTCGTCGCCAAAACGGATTTCATGGATTTGCTCCAGCTCCTCGGCACCGCGCCGGGGCGTAAACGCCCTTGACAGGGGGAGCACCCCGCAGCGGTAAAAGAACGGCGCACAAGTGAGCGATCGCTCACTAACCTTGCAAGGAAAGGTCGCGCATCATGGACAAAGGAAAACAGGCATTGCTCGCTTCGACGGCCGCGGCCGTCGCCGCGGGTCCGAAGATCCAGCTTGCCAACTGGAACGTCGACACCCTCGGTACAAATCTCGAAAGCCTGCTCGGACGCGTGACGGCGCTCGAACAGGTACTAGCCCAGGCGCCGGTTGTCGGCCCTTACGCGCAAGCGGCGCTCGGCGTCACGGTGTTTGCCGACGAAGCGCTTAATGCGCTCTTTGGCACGCCCGCACCGGCACCCTCCGCAGCCGGGCCCGCGCCAGCTCCGGCGCCCGCACCCACGCCAGCTCCGGCGCCCGCACCCACCCCAGCTCCGGCGCCCGCGGCTGCACCTGTACAATCGTTCGCGGATCGCATCGCCGCGGCCAAATCTGCGACCTGACCCGTGGCCAGGCGCAGAAAGCGGTTGCCGCCGCGCGGGAAAAACGGGCGGTTCAAGCGTCGGAAAGGAAAGAGGCGGCGCAGATGAACTTTCGGGTAACGTACAAAAACCAGTTCGGGCAGGTCCTCGGCCGCGGGCCGACGATCAACGCCAGCTCGTGGGAGGAGTGCTACCAGGAGCTGGCCGAGACTCCGACGCCGGCGCCGATTCCGGAAGGAACGGCGACCGTGGAGATCTCCGAGCTCGTGCCGTAGCGACTCCACCACTCCAACGGTGCAGCGGCCGCGGCGATCGCCGCGGCCGTTTTGTTTCAGCGGGGCACAAACCAGTAGCGGTGCTTCAGTTCGGCCGTGTAGTGCGCGATGTAGGCGTTGCAGTTGTCGCGTGTGATCGCGTGCCCGATCGCGTACCCCGCAGCACCCCCGATCAGCAGGAACAGGAGCCCGATTGCCGCCGTGCGCAGTTCACCCATCGCAATTCGACTCAGGGACGCGCACAGAGCGTAAGGGTGTAGGGGGGGATATGGACATACCACCCGACCCCGTTTCGCGAATCTGGGGGCTTCTGGGAGGCAAATTTTCTTTCGCGATGATGCCGAGGAGGGCGCCCTCCCGGATTTTGGCCCGGATGACGCGGGAGACCGAACCCGGTGCCAGTTTCACCAGCTTGCCGATCTCGGCGTTCGTCTTGCCCGCCCAGGCAAGGCGCATGATCTCGCGATCGCGCCGCCAGCGCTCGCCGTGGCGGGTGCGGTCGATTGACTCACGCCACCACACGGCGAGCGAAGCGGGCGGCAGCTCGAAAATGTCCGCGGCCTGTGCGATCGCACTGGCCTCCGGCACGCCCCGGTCCATCCGCAGGCGGACCTGACGGAGGGCTCGGGGCACCGATTCCATGCGCTCGGCGTGGCTTTCCAGATCTTCCTGTACGGCGGCGGCGCGCCTTAAGCGTGTGGCTTCGCTTTCGAGTTCACGCGCGGCGGCTTCGAGCGCGCGGGCGCGCGCCCGGTGATTCGTTCTCCCTGTCAAGATGACCCCCAGCAGAAAAAAAGTGCCCCAGACGAGGCAAAGACTAGGGCAACCCCTTGATCTGTCAAGGGACTGCCGCATCGCAATTTCGTATAATCTATATTATGGGAAATACTGGGGCGATATTGTATGTGGCTCGCCATTGGCTGGCCCAAGGCCCAATAGCTTCCAGCCGCTGGGAGCCTTTTGATGGTGTTCCCATGCGCAGAGCCATTTTGCTGACCATCGCGGCCACCCTGCTCGCATCTGCAGCCGCGGCGGACTCCGCGAGGAATTGCTCGATGATGTGGTGGGGCAAAAGGGCGGCGCGCGCCCAAGTCGTCGCATACCCGGACTTCATGGATGTGTGCCTCGATGATTTCTACAAGGTGCCCGCCGCGTGGAATGACTCTTCTCGGGCGCCCCCGGGCGTGACGGGAAAATGCAAGGACGGCGCCTGGACAACGGCGCCGGAGCGTCAGGATGCCTGCGTCAGCCACGGCGGAGTCGATACCTGGTTTCGGCGCTAGGCTCCCGTATTTGGCCACTCGCACTGAGCGCCCCCCGAACGGCGCGCCGATCATTTCCGCTGGGGATGGAATCCGTTCAGAACCCCGTTCAGGAGACATAACGGGTCGGCCATGATTGCGGTGACCTGCTTCTGCACACCGGGACCGCCGAGAACCGTCTGCGCAATTCCTGTACACGGGACTCTGACCGGCGTATGCCGCGCCTCCAGTTCGGCCGCCCAGAGCGCGCTGTTCCTTGCCTTGGAGGTCTTTGGCATGCCGGCTTCCATGATTCCGGCTGCGGGCGGCGCAATGCCCAAGCGCGGGCAGTTCGCCCTCTCCTCGCGCGACAGGTTCTTGCCGTTCGCAAGGTCGCAATTGAAGAGCGACCGCCCGATGCCGGTGACGTTGGGTGCGGCCAAAGCCGGCGACAGCGGCGGATTCGCTTCCGGAATGACGGGCGGCGAAATGGCCGGCACGAACGGCTTGGCAAGCACGGGATTGATCACGGGCGGTGCGGGCTCGATCGGCTTCGGACTATTGAAGGAAAGCGTGATTTCGTTCAGCGGCCGCGTTTCCGTCGGTCCGGCAAACTTCGGATTGATCAGATAGAACAGCGCCGCGTGCAGCAGGAGAAGCAGCGCGATCGCGGTTGCCCTTTCGGGCAGCTTCAGCCGCGCCGGAACGGATTGTCGGTGGACGACGCTCACCGTTTGACAAGTTCAGGGTGAGGATCGCCCAGGCGCGTGCACCACTCTCGTTAGTGCGCGATGCAGCGCCTGTTCAGGTCCGCGGCAACATCGACGCCGCCGAACGTGGCTCCCGCATTGAGACTCTCGCCCGGTTGGAGAGTCGCCTTTGTGTCGCCGCTCTTGATGGTCACGGGTCGCAGTGGCGACCACGAGCCGTCGCTGTTCCGCGTGAAATCTGCGCATCGGAAGGGGGACGGCAGAACCTCTTGTGGCGGGTAGCCCGCGGCGCTCGTCAGCGGCAGCTGGCCCGCGCCCGACTGCGCGATGGCGGGAAACGCTGCGAACAGGGAGGCACCGGCCAGCAAAGCAATGGTACACGATCTCATGGCACGTCTCCGGTGGTTATCAGCATCCCATCATACGCTGGTTCAACGCCCGGCGGCAGCTCCCGTTTCAGGGTCTCGTAGTCGAGATCGAGGTGCAGGTTGGTGAGGACGGCGCGGCGAGGCTTCACCCGGCCGATCCAGGCGAGTGCAGTCTCGACATTGGCGTGGGTCGGGTGCGGCGTGTAGCGGAGTGCGTCGAGAATCCAACACCCCACGCCTTCAAGCGCTGCAAAAGACTCATTCGGCAAGCCATTGACATCACTGGAATAAGCAATATCGCCGAAGCGTAACCCAAGCGAGCGGATGGGACCGTGCTGCTGCCAGAAGGGCAGCACCGGAATCGCGCCCCCTGCCCCCTCGATCGCAAATTCGCGGAACGGCTCCGGGATCACCCGGGCGGCGACGATCGGGGGATAAACCCCGCCATCGGGCGTCTCGAAGCAGTAGCGGAAGCGGTGTTTCACTTCGCGCAGGGTCGCCTCGTCGCTGTACATATCGAGGCGCCGGTGCGTGACGTGAAAGACGAGCCGGAGATCGTCGATGCCGTGCAGCTGGTCCGCGTGATCGTGGGTGATGACCACCGCGTCGAGGGTCGAGGTTCGCGCATCGAGCAGCTGTTGGCGAAGATCGGGCGAGGTGTCGACGAGAACCCGCGTCGTACCCCGGGCCGATTCCCGCGTCACCAGTATCGAGCATCGCCGCCGGCTGTTCTTCGGGTTCTCGGGATCGCAGGCCCCCCAGCTGCCGCTGCCATCGGCGCCGCCGAGGCGCGGTACGCCGCCCGAGGATCCGCATCCGAGTATCGTGACGCTCAGGCGATCCGTCATGCAGGCCGCGCGGCGCGGGTGAAGAGGCGAAAGAAGTTGTCCGTCGTTGCGTCTGCGATCGCCGCGGCTGAAACGCCCCTCAGTTCGGCAAGCATGGCCGCGGTGTGAACGACGAAGGCCGGTTCGTTGCGCTTGCCGCGAAACGGCGTCGGCGCGAGATAGGGTGCGTCCGTCTCCACGAGCAGCCGGTCGAGCGGCACGCTCTTCAGGACCTCGCGCAAGGGCTCGGACTTCTTGAAGGTCGCGATGCCCGAGGCGGAGATGTACAGCCCGAGTTCAAGCGCGGCGTCGGCCAGGCGCTGCGTGCCGGTGAAGCAGTGAATGAGGCCGGTGAAGGCGCCCTTCTCCATCTCCTTGCGCAGGATGTCGATCGTGTCGTCCTCCGCATCGCGGGTGTGAACGATCAGCGGCAGCCGAAGCTCCCGCGCCGCGGTAATGTGGACGTGGAAGTTCGCAGCCTGCAGGCCACGCGGGCTGTGCTCGTAATAGTAATCGAGTCCGGTTTCGCCGATGCCGACCACCTTGGCGCATCGTGCGAGTTCGAGAACCGGCACCGCATCGGCGAGCGGCTCTTGTTCGGCTTCGTGCGGATGGCTTCCGACGGTGCAGTACACATCGGGAAACCGCTCCGCGACTGCGGCGACCTCGGCGAAGCGCGAAAGTTTCGTCCCGATGGAAACGCAGACGCCGACCCCCGCGGATTTCGCGCGCGCGACCACCTCGGGCAATTCGGCCGCGAAATCGGGAAAATCCAGATGACAATGGCTGTCGACGAGCATGGCCGAGGGTTATGGATTGCGCCTCACCCTTCGACAAGCTCGGGGTGAGGATATTTCTTCCGGCTCCCGTCCAACAAAGCTTTCAAGCGAAGGCGGGACGAGGACGCGGAGGACCGACTTTCGCTTCGCGCCGGGGTTCTATCGTGGCCAGCTGTGAACCAGATTGTAGGCGTTCACGCTGCCGAGACCGGTCGCAAAATCCCACCCATTGTGCGTCGTATACGCCGGGTCATAGCGTGTGGCGAACCGCGACAGAACGCCGACCGTTCCCGAAGGCGCATAACAGTTCTTCGTTCCCGGGACGCACGGCACATCCATGCCGCCTTCGCGCACGTCGCGGAAGATGCAGGTCTTGCCGATGGTGCGTCCGAGGCTGGCGTTGCAGGAAGGATTTCCGCTTTTTCCGAACTCCTTGTCCGCCAGCTCGTACAGCACGGAATCGGGATTGCCCTGCCGGGACGATGTGGCCTTGTCGACGAGGGCCTGCATGCCCGCCATGATCGGGGCGGCAAACGAAGTTCCGTAGCCGTAAATGTAGCGGCGCGGGAAATCCGAGCAGGCCGCACCGTAATCGTGTTTGGGATCGGAGAAACAGACGATATAGCCGTGCGCCCAAAGCGGACTCGCGGAGAACAGCGCCACGTCGGGCACATCTCGCACATGATCGTTCGTGTTCCCGAACACGCTCTGCCAGCTCGGCTTGGGGTAGCCCTTGCACGCGCCTCCCGCTCCCGCGAGTGCGCAACTGCTCGGGCCGCCTCCGCCGGCAAACGTCGTGATGTAGGGTTGACCCGCCGTCACGTTGCAGAAGCCCTTGCTGCCGTAGGTCAGCGACGATCCCGTGATGTATTGCGCGATCATCCCGCTCGCACAGGAATCGTCCCAGGCCATTTCGGGCACATAAGACTTCGCCGATCCGTAGTATGTCCCATTGGTCGGCGCCCAGTACGTGGCGTTTTCATTGTTATACGTGTCGCTGAAGTCGGTGCCGCCCACCGCCGCATCGTACGGGGTCGATGCCAGACCGTTGACGGCGATGCCGTTTTTCGCTTCCGTCGCGCCGTAGTCGCATGAGGCGGCTCCCTCGTCTCCCGAAGCGACGTACACGGACGTTCCTTCGGCCGCCGCCTGCTGGAACGCGTCGAAGAACACCTGGTTTGCGGAGCCGGCGTTGGCTTCGCACCAGATATAGCTGACGCTGAGAACGGAAGGCGGCGAGTCATTCACCGCGTTCTCGATCGCGAGCATCACACCCCACGTGGTCTCCGTGCTGGCACAGCTGTCCACGTCTATGGTGGCACTTGGTGCTGCCGCAGTCGCATATTCTGCGTCCAGGATCGCTTCGAAATCGTCCGCATTCGTGCCGGGATCGGTACAGCCTCCCGGCCACACCTGGCTAAGCGAGCCGCTGTAGGAACTGAGACCGAAATAACTGCGGAAAGCGCCCCAGTCGGACGTGCTGTAAATGTCGGAATCTTCGATGACTCCGATGGTCTGTCCGCTCCCGGCATTCCCTGTCTTGAACAGTGAGTCGAAGTTGTAGATTTTCGCCAGGTCGGGCGGCGTCACCCAGTAGCAGGCCGCGCTGAGGTCATGCGAACCAAGGCCGCAACTGGCGATCGTCCAGGCCGGCCCGCCCTGCGAAGCCTTGTGTCCGTGGAAATCGTGCAGCGAGGCAATTCCTGCAATCACCGACGCAAGCGCGTCAGGAATGCGGGGATCGCTTGTATTGCCGATGTGCTTTTTCCCGTGAACATCCAGCACATGAATTTGCGTGTGAAAGGCTTCGCGCACTTCGCCGGCCGTACCGGAAAAATCCAGCGCCATGCGGGACGGGTACACCGTGTCGATGGAAAACCCTTGGGCTTCCAGCCACCGTGTAACCGTCTGGATGTCGTACGCGGAAGCGCCGAAATCGACTCCGAACTGTTCGGCCGTCAGCCAGCGGTGATAGTTGGGCGAGCCCGGGTCCGAGAGTTGCGCGATATAGCGTTCGACCGCAGCTTCCCGCTCAGCCGGCCGGCGCAGGACCAGAATCATGTGCCGCAGGTGCATCGTGTCGGGAACAGGCCCGCGATCGTTGTCGGGATCGCGCGCGGCCGGCGGCGTATTGCCGGTCAATGTGACGAGCTTCGTTTCATCAATGACCCGAGCGGTCGGCTGCGCCAAAGCGCCTGCAAACGGAACGCCGATCGCCAATGCGGTGAGAATAGTCGTCAATAGCCGGAATTTGCGCATTGCGCCCCCCATGTTCGCATCACAAAGCGCCGCGCCGCGCGAGCCTTGCCGTCGCCTGCGCCGCCGACAGGATCGTCTGCTTCGGCTCGAGATGCAATGCCAAAGCGCGCGCGAAGTTCTCCTGAATGGCGCTCCTGAGTTGTACCCAGCGGTCCAGATGGGCCTCGTTCTGGCGGGCGCGCGCGAGAATGCGGTTTGCGAGCGCCTCGGCGAGAAAACCTCCGAAGGCGTCGACTCCCTGGTCGAGCCGCGCGACGCGCTCGGCGAGGGCGAACGTCGCCGCGAAATCGGGCGCCGACGCGCCGTCAATGAGGCGTTCGGCCTCGGCGGCGAGCTTCAACCCGTCTTCTTCGACAAGCCTGAGCGCGGCGCCGAGCGATCCGCCCGCAAGAGCAACAAGGCGCGCGCGATCGCCGGGCGCGAGGTCAGGGACACGCTCTACAAGTTCCCGTGCGAGCAGTTCGTCGCTTAACGGAGACAGCCGCAGCAATTGGCAGCGCGACCGAATGGTCGGAACGAGTCGCGCCGGCGCGTGCGCAACAAGCAGAAGCATCGAGCGCTGCGGTGGCTCCTCGAGAATTTTAAGCAGCGCATTCGCGGCGTTGGGATTCATTTCGTCGGCGGTGTCGATGATCGCCACGCGCCACCCACCTGCGCCGGCGGTCATGCCGAAGAACGGGCCGAGTTTGCGGACTTCGTCGACCCCGAGTTCGGTCATCAGTTTGCCGGTTCTTTCGCTGAGGCCGCGCTTGACCACGAGGAGTCCTGGATGGGCGCCGGCGCGCACCAGCGCCACTGCGGCGTCGGTCAACGGCACGCTCAGGTCTTCCGGCCCGCGGTCGTTCGCGCCGTAGCACAGGAGGTAGCGCGCGACGCGATAGGCGAAGGTCGCCTTGCCGATTCCCGGCGGCCCCGCAATCAGCCAGGCTTGCGGCGGGCGGCCGCCACGAATGGCGCGCGCCGCGCGCGCCAGCGCCTCGTCCTGGCCGACGAGCGCAGGCGCCTCGCGCGGATGCGGCTGCCCGCCAATCCGGTCGGTCTCGATGATCTCTTCTTCGCGAACACGTTTGGGCATGGTCTTCCGAGCATTTGCTACAAGCGACTTAAGAAATTCAACGCCTTGCTTTTTTCCCCATTCTCTTCCGTGTCATCATGCGCGCAGCATGAGAGGGCAAGGAGAAATTGAAGTATGGCGCAAACCGCATCAGCTGCCGAACGCCCACTCAAAATCGCGGTCGAAGGCGGTCAAGTCTCCGCTCTCCTCATCGCGCCCGAGGAGCCGCGCGCCTGCTACGTGCTTGCGCATGGCGCCGGCGTCGGCATGCAGCACAGCTTCATGGCAACGGTGGCGAACGGGCTCGCCGAGCGGCGCGTTGCGAGCCTCCGGTACAATTTTCCGTACATGGAACAGCGGCGGGGCCGGCCGGATTCGCCGAAGGTGGCACAGGCCGCCGTGCGTGCCGCGGTGGACGAGGCCTCGCGTGCCCTGCCCGGCCTACCGCTGTTCGCCGGCGGCAAGTCGTACGGCGCGCGGATGACGTCGCAGACGCAGGCGGAGACGCCGCTTGCAAACGTGCGCGGCCTTGTCTTTCTCGGATTTCCGCTGCACCCGCCCGGCCAGCCCTCCGACGATCGCGCGGAGCACCTCGCAGCGGTGAAAATACCGATGCTGTTCCTGCAGGGGACGCGCGACGAATTCGCGGAACGCGATTATCTGAACCCGCTCATCAAGCGCCTTGGTGCGCGCGCAACATTGAAGCCGTTCGACGGCGGCGATCATTCCTTTCACGTGACCGCAAAATCCGGCCGCACCGACGCCGGGGTGATGACGGAGCTGCTCGACACTATGGTTGCGTGGATGGACGGGGTCATTGGATAGTCGCCAGTTGCCTCCTTCGCGCATGCGTTGCGCGGGGGAGGTGCCGCGTAGCGGCGGAGGGGGCAATTGATGTTGATATTCAACCGCCCCCTCCCCTGCTTCGCAGAACCTCTCCCGCTACGCTGTTGCTGCGCGGGGGAGGCAAACGAAATTAAAGGAGATACCTTCTGTTACACATTCATTCGCGCCCGCTCCTCGGCACCGTGCTTTCGATCTTGGCCGCGACACTTCTCTCCTCGAGCGCAGGTGCAACCGAACGCGGCGTGCATCAATTCCTGGAGGTCGCCGTTTCCCCGGATGGTGCCCGCATCGCTTCTGTCGAGGGCGACAGTTCGCCCGCGGGCGGCGAGCCGGTCGTCCGCTCACTGACCATTCGCACGAGCGACGGCGAAAGCACAAAGACCGTCTCCCTGCCCTGCGGAGCAGTTCGCGAATGTTGGCCGTCGTCGCCCGTGTGGAGTCCGGATGGAAAGAGCATCGTCTTCGCTCTGCGGACGCCGGGCACGCATGCGCGCTCGCTTTATTCGGTGGCGGCTGACGGTACGCATCTTCAGAGACTGCTTGCCTTCAACGGCACGGTCGGTGCGCTGCGCTTCGGTCCCGAGGGGCGGCTGGCAATGTTGGCGGTCGCCGGCGCCAACAAGGAAGTGGGCGCCACGCAGGCCGGTGCGCCGATCACGGGTGACCTTAACGGGCCTGTACCCGAGCAGCGCATCGCCATTCTGGACCACGGTCAGTTGCACTGGGCTTCGCCGCCAGGATCGTTCGTCTATCAGTACGACTGGCTTTCCGATGGTACAGGGTTCGTCGGGACGGCCGCGCCGGGGAACGGCGACGACAATTGGTGGGTGGCGAAGCTCTACCGTTTCCGTGCGCGTGACGGCGCCGGTACCGCGATCTTCACGCAGCCCGATGCCCGCCACCAGATTGCCGACCCGGTCGTCTCGAAAACCGGCACCGTCGCTTTCATCAGTGGCATCATGAGCGATTTCGGCTCGACCGGCGGCGACGTCTTCACGGTTTCGTCCAACGGCGGGAGGGCGAGCGACATTACGCCGGGAATGCACGCATCGGCGCGCGGTGTTGCGTGGGGCTGCGACGGCCGCTTGCACGCTGAACTTCTGGCTGGCGCGGAGAGCGAGCTGGTCGAGTTCCCGGATGCATCGAAAGCTGCCGCTCCAGACGTGCTGTGGCGTGGGGCAGAGACATTGTCCGGCAGGGACGCCGGCGTTTCTTCCGGCTGTCCATCCGCGACGACGGCCACTGTACATCAAAGTTTCAGCGCGCCGCCGGAAATCGCAATCGGTCCAATCGGCCACTGGCGCGATCTTACGCACGCCAACGCCGGGATGACGATGCCGCTGGTTGCGCGCAGCGTCGACTGGAAGAACGAAGGCTTCAACGTACAGGGCTGGCTGCTCCTGCCGGCAGGCGTGCGGGGCAGAATTCCGCTCATTACGATCGTCCACGGAGGACCAGCCGCGGCGAGCATGCCGCATTTCTTTGGACCGGGCACGGACCGGGCGCTGCTCGAACAGGGTGACGCGCTCTTCCTGCCCAATCCGCGCGGCAGCTTTGGCCAGGGCGAGGCGTTTGCGGCAGCCAATGTGCGCGATCTCGGTCACGGCGATCTGCGCGACATTCTCGCCGGCATCGATGCGGTCGCGCGAGCGACGCCGATCAATCCAGACCGGCTCGGCATCATGGGCGGGAGCTACGGCGGGTTCATGACCATGTGGGCGGTGACACAGACGCACCGCTTCAAGGCCGGCGTCGCCGCGGCCGGAATCAGCGACTGGCTCTCCTATTACGGCGAGAACGGCATCGACGAGTGGATGATCCCCTATTTCGGCGCAAGCGTGTACAATGATCCGGCCGTCTATGCGCGCTCATCCGCCATCAATGACATCCGCAACGCGAAGACTCCTGTCTTCGAATATGTCGGCGCCAACGACATCGAATGCCCGGCGCCGCAGACGCAGGAGTTCTGGCACGCGCTGCACGATCGGGGTGTACCGACGTCCTATGCGATCTATCCGGGCGAAGGTCACGGGTTGCGTGATCCCGCACACATCGCCGACGCCAAGGCGCGGACGCTTGCCTGGTTCAAAAGGTATTTGAAATGAAGTTTTCCTGCCCTCGACGGGGCAGGAAATTGCAGCGGCGGACACTCAGGCACCAAGAAAACGCTTGCTCACTACCTTCCAGATCCCGGCAGTGACGACGTCCGGAGGCGCGGTCGTGTCGATCAGCGCGCAGCGGTCCGGCTCGCGTGCGGCCAGGCCCCGGAACCACGCCCTCAGCCGTTCGTGGAAATCGTGGTCGAACTGCTCGAACCGTGTCTCGACATCGCCGCGGCGGCCGGCGCGGGAAAGCCCTTGTTCTGGAGGCACATCGAGGATGATCGTGAGATCGGCCCTGAACGATCGGGTCGTCGCTTCATCAATCGCGGCGATGGTCTTTTCGTCGATGCCGCGGCCTGCGCCCTGGTAGGCGTAGGTCGAATCGGTGAAGCGGTCGGAGATCACCCACTGCCCGGCCTGAAGCGCCGGCCGGATCGTGTGCGCAAGATGATCGGCGCGCGCGGCGAAAAGGAGCAGCAACTCGGTGAGCGCGTCCCAACGGCCAGGCTCTCCCTGTACGAGCAGCCTGCGGATTTCCTCGGCACCGGGGGAGCCGCCGGGCTCGCGCGTCAGGCACACGGAAGCCCCGTGCGCCTCGAGGGCGGATTTGAGGCGCTTCGCTTGCGTGGATTTGCCCGCGCCCTCCCCGCCTTCGAGCGTGATAAAGCGCGGGCCCGTCGGCATCGCTACCCGGAATGCCCGAAGACGAGCGCCTTTAGTCCTGTGTACATGCGCGAAAAGATGCTGGCGCGCTCCACGGGCTCGGCCGCGTACAGGGGAACGGTGAGGCCCGGATAGTCCGGCGCCGTGACCTTGAGCTCGCCGATCTTCTGTCCTTTCTCGACGGGCGCCTTGACGGGTCCGTCATAGCTGAGCGCGACCTTCATTCCGGACCGCGAATCCACCTGCATGGTGACGCCAATCGGTTCCTTCACCGTGACCGGCACCGTGGGTTTCGCCCCCTCCCACACCACGGCCTGCCCGACAACATCGTTCGGCTTGAACAGCGGGTAATGCCGGAACTCGCGGAAGGCGATGCCGAGAAGCCGCGCTGCCTCGTCGCCGCGCCGCTGCACGCCGTGCCAGTCCTGCGCCGCCGGGGACATCCTGTCGAGATCCGGATAACGCAGGCCGTTCAGCACCAGAATGAGACGGTGGCCGTTCTGTACAGCGGAGACCGTGATGCCGTAACCCGCGGCGTCGGTGTGGCCGGTCTTCAGGCCGTCGGTCCCGGGAAATTTGTCGAGAACGGAGTCGCGGTTCTGCTGGGTGATGGAACGGCCGTTGCCGACGTCCATCGTGAAGCTGCGTTCGGCGAAATAGTGATAGTATTGCGGATAGGCGGTGATCAGGTGCTGCGCGAGCTTCGCTAGATCCATCACCGACATCATCTGCCCCGGAGGATCGGGCAGACCGTCGGGATTGACGAAATGCGACTGCGAGAGGCCCAGCTGTTTCGCTCGCGCATTCATCATGTCGGCAAAGGCCTCGACCGATCCGCCGAGGGATTCCGCGACCACCACGCACATGTCGTTTGCCGATGCGATGATGATGCCGCGGATCAGCGTTTCGACGGAAATGCGCGCACCGATCATCGCAAAGCCCTTCGAGCCCTGCGTCGCCCAGGCGCGCTGCGAGACAGGGAACGTGTCGGTGAGCTTGACGCGTCCGTCCTTCAGCCGCTGGAAAAGCAGCTCGAGCGTCATGAGCTTGCTCATGGATGCCGGCGGCGATGGTGTCGTGGCGTCTTTCGCCCACAGCACCTGACCGGTTTCGGCGTCCATCAGCACCGCGTGTTCGGCGGCCGTTTCCATCGCGGCCGAAGCCGCGGGAATCTTCGCGCCGAGACATGCAACCACAAAAAGCAAAAGGAAGCTTACGCGCATAAGGCGCATCGTCGAGCCCTTCGACAAGCTCAGGGTGAGGCTTTTTTAACAAGCCCTCATGCTGAGCCTGTCGAAGCATGAGGAACGCCGGATATCTGGTAGCAATCTATTGGTCGACGACGATCCTGGCGCCGATGTTGACCACCCCATTCACCTGCGCAAGAGCGGAATCGGCAGCGCTCACATCGTCAAACGGACCGACTCGAACTCTATAAAGAGTCTGCCCTTTTCTGTCGATTGAAGAAATCGTCAGATTGCCTGCTGCGGAAAGCCTGTCCTTCAGGCGCTCGGCATTGTCCCTGATCGCAAACGTTCCGACCTGAACGTAAATATGCGTTGTAGCGGGTACGGCGACCGTGGTGACGACCGCTGGTTCCTCCGCCTTTGCTTCGAGATTCGCGTCCAGTTTTTCCGGCGATGGCGACGGTACGTCGGATGACGGTATTTCGGCCGGCGCGGCGTCGGCCGAGACGGATTGCGGCCGTGGCGTTGTCGCCGGCGTCGCCACGGCCGGATCGAGCGACGCGACCTGCACCGGAGCTGTCGGTGCTGCAGCAACTGCGGTTTCCGTCGTCGAATCGGCAGGCGCACCAGCCGGCTCATCGGCGCGCGCGAGATAGGTCACCCGCACTTTCGCGGTGCCTTTGCCGTAGAAGCCGAGCAGCTGTGCGGCACGCTGCGACACGTCGATGATGCGTCCGCGCTTGAACGGGCCGCGGTCATTGACCCGCAGCACGATCGATTTTCCGTTTTCGAGATTCGTCACCCGCACATTCACCGGCATCGGCAGCGTGGGATGCGCGGCGGTCAGCCCGTTCGCGTCGAAGATCTCGCCATTGGCCGTACGATGGCCGTGGAACTCGCCGCCGTACCAGGAGGCGATGCCGGTCTCGTCATAGTCCGGCTGTTCCTTCGGATAATACCAGACGCCCTCTTCCTCATAAGGCTCGCCGATCTTGTAGACGCCGCTGCCGGAGGGAAGCGTGACGCTCGATACCTCCGATTCGGGAGGCGGCGATGTCGAACACGCGGCGGCCAAAGCCGCTGACGCGCACACGATGGCAAATCTGCCCGCAAAACCCCGCATGCCCTGACTCAGCCCGGATCTGGTAAACGATAGGTTAATGCGACGGAATAACGCAACCCGGTAATGGTTGCGCCAAGGAAATTGATCGCGGTCCGCGACCGATATTCTAGGCTCGCGTGCGCGCCGCCAGCGCGCGCGAATCTTACCTTTTGCCTCCTCTTACGAAAGACGAAGCATTTGCATCCCCAAGAATTTCTTCGGGTCCCAAGGCCTGGGACCACAACCTTAGCTTGAATATCGCTATGTTTGTTCTCGACCGAATGGGTTCGCGAAGAAGAGAGCTGCACCATGGCATGCAAACAAATCCTTGGCTATGTAACGACTTCGGTAATTCTTGTTCCATCCGTCGCAAGTTCGATGACTTCGGCGCGAGTTCCTGTACCGAGCTTTTGGTGGGTGCCGATTGTCGCCGCTTTCATTGGCGCCGCTTCTGCACTCGTCACGCCGTTCGTGAAAGACTTGTTCATTCAGATTTGGAACGAAAAGCGTGCCAGAGCAGTCCAACAACGCGAAATCTTTCGGAATTACGCGGCCCCGCTTAGTATGTCGTCTGAAAAGTTAATTTGGAGATTTAACGAGATATTTGTTGCAAAGCGCCATCAATTCCTCAAAACGGCGACATTGCCGTTCGTATACAATCAGTACAAACGGAAGTCAACGTTGTATCGCATCGCTTGTCTACTTGGTTGGCTACGGGCAATGAATCTTGAACTTAGCGCGTTACCACGAGGTCCATCCAGGTTTCTGACCCCAATCTCAGACGCAATTGGAAAAGTACAAAGTGCGCTGGCCGACGGCCCTCACGTCGAAGTGGACCGATTGGACCGCCTCTGTGCTGTTTGGCACCTCGGCGGTCAAATTATCGAAACCGAACAGAGAAAGCAGCTCGGTACGCGCCTCGAGGTTAAGCTGTACGAGCTTGGGGGGGACGAATTGAAACATGATAGTGAACATCTCAACAAAAGCTCGAGCGAACGCAAATTGAATATCTGTCGCGAGCTGTCTTACTTCTTGTGCGATGAGCTCCACCGAGCGAGGTTGGACGACGGGGTTATAAGCGAAACCGTAAACCAGGCTATTTCCGCTATGTCGTACCGCGAGGCGCTTATTTATCGCGACTGGCAGGACGCGATCGGGGACGCAATGCTTGAGTTAGATCCTGATTCGGTTCGTAGGTATAGAATTGTAGGGTACGAAAAATTCGAATCGATACTGGAGGGAAGCTCGCTGTGGATGGAAGTATTCCGAGGCAGCATTGATGACATCGACCTTGACTCGATCAACCCGAACGATTTTAGGGCCAAACAGTTGAGAGACTTAGCCGCGAGCGTTGCACAAATACTTATTTGCTTTTCGCAAACTGACGAACGCGACTTGATCAGTGAAGATGCGCTCGCCGTCGCGAGGAAATTGACTACGTAGGACTTTGAAGGTGCACAGCGAGTTGATAAGGATCATTCCCTTGCAACCGCAGGCACACTCAAGTACCTGATTTGCTACGTGGATGGGTGGCTGAGCGGTTGAAAGCACCGGTCTTGAAAACCGGCGGGCTCGCAAGGGTCCCGTGGGTTCGAATCCCACCCCATCCGCCAATGCACGATGGTCCATTCCGGACACATGGGTAACAGTTCATACCGGAGACATAGGTAACAGTTTATACCTGAGACATAGGTAACACTTTTGCTCCGAACGGGTTTTGCAGAGGTTCGAGTCTGCAGGTCTCGTCGTCGAAGTATCCCAGATCGTAGTGCATGAAGGAGACGAGCCAGATGTGCTCTTCCGCAGCGAAACTTGGCGTGAGCAAGCATGGCTGAGCCAACCGACCGCCGATGCCCCAAATGCGGGGCGCGAATCACCGTCGAACGCGTCGATCATCATTTTTCGGGCGACGAACGTCTGATCTGTCCCCAGCATGGAATTGTCGGATATCTGGATGACAGACGGGGTGGTGTCTACAGCCGGCACCAGGACACCATGGATGACAACGACGACTGAATCCGAACCTC
>DATGGN010000119.1:0-22337 GCA_035308485.1 Rhizomicrobium sp. | reverse complement strand
CGACCAGATCGGGTTTGAGTTTGGCGGCAGCTGCAGCAACAACAGGAAAAGGCCACTGACGGGGATCGTTGCACGCCTGTACCGCCAGCGATTTGATCCGGCAGCCGGTGTCGCCGAAAACGACGATCCGATTCGCGCGCGGCCTCGGAAGCGGAAGTTCGTGTCCGAGAATCACGGCCGCGAACGCGTTCGCCGGTAGCGTCGCGGCGCAAAGCAGATCGGGAAATGATGCGTTCGCGGGCGCGCGCAGCCGCATTGCCACGTTTTGCCTGTCGATCTCTATCGTTGGACAGGATTTGCCGTCGACGACGGCGCGCGCTTCGGCGACGCCGCCGGGCGCCATCTGCACCCAGCTCGACAGAAGCTTCGGAGTCTCGGTCGTGGGCGCGGCCAAGGCCGAAACGGACGCAAATGATGCGATCAGGGCTGCCGCAAGGTGTCGAATCATTCGGGAGAGCGCTTCGTCCAGGCCCGTCGCACTGCGACGATCCAGTTGTATTCGCGCGCGGCCCAGATCAGGAGCATCAAGCCAATGATGCCAGCGGCTGCGAAACCCAGCTGCTCTCCGTGCTTGAGCCCAAGCGCGTGCAGCGTCGCGCGGAAGCTGGTGCCGAGGAGAAGAAGCGCCGGTGCCCAGATGAGTGCCGAGCCGATATTGGCGAACCAGAATTTCCGCCACGGCATCTCCATGATGCCGGCGACGAGCGGGATGGCGGCGCGGACCGGCCCGAAAAACCGGCCGATGAAGACGCTGGCCGTGCCGTAGCGTTCGAAAAACCGATAGCCGCGGGGCAGGAAGTCGGGATTGCGCACGAAGTACCAGTGCTTCTCGAGGTAGTGGCCGAATCGGCGCCCGAGCCAGAAGGAAATCGCGTCGCCGCTCACCGCGCCCAGAATGCCGCCGATCATGAGAGGCCAGACGCTCAGTGGTCCGTGGGGATTGAATGGCCAGCGCACAAGCGTGCCGGCAATGACCATGATGGTGGTGCCGGGGAAAAACAGGCTCAGCCCGACGAAAGACTCGCCGAAGGAGACGATGAACATCACCGGCCCGGCCCAGGCGCTGTGAAGCTTTATGAACGCAACGCAGGCGTGGACGAAGTTGTGCATCGGTCTCGGCCTTTAGCACGCAGGCGCCGGGCAAGGCCAATGACCCCGTAACCAATGCCCCAGAATGCCATGAGGCGGCCGGCGCTTCGCGCCGTAGCCGCCTCATGCTGCCCCCTTCAATGCGGACCCTACTACTGCTTCTTGCCGCGGTGGCTTCATCCCCCGACGAAAACCGCAGCGGCGCAAGTAGTGCCGGGACGTGCGGCCCGCGCAATGGGTGTAAGATGGTTTCCTACAGATTCCGTACCCGTGTGGATTCGCCGCAACAACGTATGTTCGGCTTGGCACGGGATATCGCGTCCCAAGAGTGTAACTGCCTCAGCCGCCAGGATTGTCGGGACACGATATGCTGTCCCGAACGACGCCCATCCAGATTCGCCCGACGGAGCGGGGAAACACGAAAAGCCGCTACGCGAGAAACGTCCTGATCTCCCCCACCGCATCCGCGAGGCCGCAGCGCCTGACAGGAGCCTCGCGCGGGAATGCGCTCATGAGACGCGAGGGGGTCGCGGGCTCGAGAATCACGAAGCACCCTTTGTCGCTCTGGCTCCGAATCAATCGTCCAAAGGCCTGCTTCAACCGCAGACGCGTCAAGAGATCGTCATAGCCGCGGCCGAAGCGTTCGCGCCGCGCCTTGTGCAGAATTGTCGGCCTGGGCCAGGGCAGCTTGTCGAACACCACCAGCCGCAGCGAGCGCCCTGGTACGTCGACACCATCCCGTAGGGCGTCCGTGCCGAGAACACAGGCGTTCTCTTCGGCGCGGAACAGATCGACGAGCGTACCGGTATCGAGGCGGTCGACATGCTGCGCATAGAGCGTAAGCCCTGCCTCGGCAAGCGGCGCCGCAATGCGCTCCTCGACCGCGCGCAACATGCGCACCGAAGTGAAGAGACCGAGCGCCCCGCCACCCGCTGCCAGAAACAATTCGCGATAGGCGCTTGCGAGCTGCGCCCGATCGCGCCGCTCGACATCGTTGGCGACGAAGATGCGCGCCTGCTCGGCGTAACGAAATGGCGAGCCGAAACTCGCGCGCTTCGGCGGCTCGGGAAGATGATGCGCGCCGGTCCGCACTTCCGCCGATTGCCAGTCATCGGCATCGCTGTCCGCATCCCGCAACGTTGCCGAGGTGATGAGCGCGCCGTGCGCCGCCGACAGCACATCGCTGGAAAACGGAATGGTGGGATCAATCCAATGACGCCTCAGGCCCACGTCGACGTCGCGCCCATCGTCGCGCGCGATCTCGAACCAGTCCACGAACTGCTTTTCCGAAGAGCGCTCGATGAGCGTGTCCAGCATGGCGATCCATGCCGGCAGAATTTGCCGCGCGCGGCGCTCAAGCCCGCGCGCCGCGCCCTCGAGGCGGACGCGTTCGCGGCTCTCCAGTTCGCCCGCTTCCAAATCGAGCTTGCGCCGCAAGGCGGAAGAAAGCGCGAGCATCGGACGGACGATCGCGCCCAGACTGTCGCGCAATTCGCGCGCCGCTTCCTGTACATCCTCTCCGAGGGGCTGCGTTTCCGCTTCGAGCGAGTAAAGCGGATCGGTGTCGCTCGTGCGCGCGGTGACGTGGGTGTAGATCGCGGCGAGAAATGCCTCCCCGGCATTGCGCGCTGCCGCGTTGACGATCCGGCTCATGCTGCCGTCGGCCGCAAGCGCACCGGCGGCTGCCTTTGTCTGAAGCACAAGAGCGCTCAGGTCGGGATCGCCTTCGACGATGTCCTTCAGCCGATCCTCGAGGCCACGCGCACGTCCGCGCGTGCGGCCTTCCGGGCCGATGATCCAGCGGCGCAACTCCGCCATTTCCCGGCCGCAGAGATGCACCGCGAATCCGGAATCGGCGGCATCGAAAAGATGATGACCTTCGTCGAACACGTAGCGCACGCGGCGGTCCGCCGCGGTTTCCTGATCCGGATTCCAGTCCTGTGCGGCCTGCGCGATCACGAGCGCATGGTTTGCCACCACGATGGGCGCGTGACGCGAACGGCGTATCGCGCGCTCGATGAAGCAGACGCGGTAATGCGGGCAGGCCGAATAGATGCACTCGCCGCGGCGATCGGTGATCTCGCGCACGGGAAGCGAGGCCGCGAGAAACGACGGAAATCCGGCGCCCGAAACATCGCCGTCGCTTCCCGCCATGATCCAGCGCGCAATCAGCGCCAGCGCGACGACGCGTTGTCCTCCCGCAAGCAGGTTGCGGCGCGCCGCATCCTCGAAATTCAACAGGCAAAGATAGTTTTCGCGGCCCTTTCGAACGACCGCCTTATCGTCGCGCTCCGCGGGATCGGGATAGAGCCGCGCGATTTCCTGTACAATCTGGCGCTGCAGGTTGCGCGTGTAGGTGGACAGCCACAGCCCGGGACCATTCTTCTCGGCCCACAGACTTGCCGGCGCGAGATAGCCGAGCGTCTTGCCGATTCCGGTTCCGGCTTCGAGCAGCGCGATCCTCGGCGCGCCTGCGCGCTCGCGCGAACCGAAGGCATGCGTCGCCGCATCCGCATAGGCAGTTTGCTCAAGCCTGGTTTCGCCCGCGCTTCCGATCAGGCGCTGCAGACGCAGGCGTGTTTCCTCGCTTCCGACCGGCTGCGACGAAGCTTTCGACGGCGGTGCCTCATCTTCCCATTCCTCGAGGCTTTGCCACGCGGCAAGCGCCGACAGCGGCGTGCCCGCGCGCTCGCATTCGCCCACCGCAGCAACGACGAATGCTCCCCACCGCCAGCCCGCACCGGCGAGAACATGCGCGAGCGGCTGCAGACGTTTGCGTTCCGGCTCCGGCCATTCGGCCAATTCGCGCAACAGTCGTTTCGCGGATTCGCGCAACGCGCGCGCGGGCGCGTCGGGCACGGCTTCCATGGAAAGTCCCATGGCACGCGCGACCCCGAGCGCACTCGGAACGAATGGCACGTTGGGCCGCACGAAAACGAAAAGTTCGAGCACATCGAACAAGGGCCTCGCCGGCGCGGTCCGGAGCCTTCCGGCGACGAAGGCCGTATTCGCGATCAACACGTCGCCGGATCGGAACAGCGCACGCGCTTCATCGAGCCGTGCGGCGCGCGACGTGCCGTCCGCAAAGCCCAGCAACGCCCCGCCCGGCGCGGGAACAAGCGCAGGAATGTTCGCGAGTTCTTTCACTGCGTTCTCTGGCGGTTCCTCACGACCAAGACACGTCGGGCCAAGTCCAACGCTGACGCCTCACCCTTTGGCACGTTCAGGACGAGGCGCTCTTCTTTAGGCCCTCATCCTGAGCGTGTCGAAGGACGGGGGCCTCGGCGACCAGGCAACATTCGTCGAATGTTGACGCGCTCCGGCCCCAAAGCCTAGCTTCTGCCCACTTTCCGATACACTCACGATTCGTGACGCAGAGAATGACGCTTTCGATCGCGCCTGAGGTTGCACGCGCGGGCCATGCGTGGCCCTTCGAGGAGGCGCGGAAGGTGGTCGCGCGACTCGAGCGGCGCGAGAAGCGCGGGCTGAAACCGCCGCGGGCCGTCATCTTCGAAACCGGTTATGGACCTTCCGGGCTGCCGCATATCGGCACCTTCGGCGAAGTCGCGCGCACGAGCTGGGTCAGGCGCGCCTTTGCGTTGATGAGCGGGATGGAGACGCGGCTTTATTCCTTTTCCGACGACATGGACGGACTGCGCAAGGTACCGGGCAACGTGCCAAACCAGGACATGCTGCGCGCGCATCTCGGCCAGCCGCTCACCGCCGTGCCGGATCCGTTCGGTACACACGAGAGCTATGGCGCGCACAACAACGCGCGGCTGCGCGCTTTCCTCGATAGTTTCGGATTCGCGTACGAATTCCTGAGTGCAACGGAGTGCTACAAAAGCGGCCGCTTCGACACGGCGCTGCTCGCGGTGCTCGAAAAATACGAGGAAGTGCGCGACATCGTCCTGCCGACGCTCGGCCCCGAGCGTCGCGCGACCTATTCGCCCTTCCTGCCCATCTGCCCGCGCACGGGGCGCGTGCTGCAGGTCCCGGTGGTCGAATGGAATGCCGCGCGCGGCACCATCGTCTATGACGATGAAGGACGCCGGGAGGAGGTGGCGGTTACCGGCGGACATTGCAAACTGCAATGGAAGGCCGACTGGGCGATGCGCTGGTTTGCGCTCGGCGTCGATTACGAAATGTCGGGCAAGGATCTGATTTCCTCGGTCGAGCTCTCGTCGAAGGTCATTCGCGCGCTCGGCGGCGAGCCGCCGGAAGGATTCAATTACGAACTGTTCCTCGACGAGAACGGCGAGCGCATTTCGAAATCGCGCGGCAACGGTTTGTCGATCGAGGAATGGCTCGCCTATGGGCCGCAGGAAAGCCTTTCGCTGTTCATGTACCAGAAGCCGCGCGCCGCCAAGCGCCTCTACTTCGACGTCATTCCACGGGCAGTCGACGACTATCTCGATCTTCTCCGTCAGTATCGCGACATCGAGGATGAAGCGAAGAAGCTCGAGAGTCCGGTCTGGCACATTCATGCGGGTCAACCGCCGGACGAGATCTATCCGGTGAGTTTCGCACTGCTGCTCAATCTCGTCAGCGCTTCGAATGCCCATGAGCGCGACGTCCTGTGGGGCTTTATCCGTGCTTATGCGCCGGCCGCGAATCCACAAGACAATCCCGGTCTCGACCGCCTCGTTGCCCACGCGCTCCGCTATTACGAAGACCGCGTGAAGCCGGAAAAACGCTACCGGTTGCCGGACGAACGCGAGCGCGCGGCCATGCAGGACCTTGCGGGTGCGCTCGACGGCATGGCCGACGAACGCGACGGGGAAACGGTTCAGTACGCCGTGTACGAAATCGGCAAGCGCCACCAATTCGAGCCCCTGCGCGACTGGTTCAAGGCGCTCTACGAGGTTCTTTTCGGGCAGAGCGCCGGCCCGCGCTTCGGCTCGTTCGCAGCTTTGTTCGGCTGCGCTCCGACCGCGGCCCTCATTCGCCGCGCGCTCGACGGCGAACTCGCGGCAGGCGCATGAGAATTCAGGCCGCAACCCTTGTAGCCGCCCTTCTCGCGTCGCCTGTACATGCCACGAACCCGCGCGAGCTCTATGTCGCCGGCAAGTTTGTTGAGGCCGAACGCGCGGCCCTTGCCGAAGGCACGGCCGACGGATACGCGCTTGCGGCCCGTTCCGAGCTTGCGGCCGAAACCATGCGCGCCGAACCCTGCATGGAATGCCTGAAAAGGGCGGAAGATTTTGCGCTGCGGGCGATCGCCGCAAACCCGCGCCTTGTGGAAGGCCATATTGAATATGTGATCGCCATCGGTTTCGAGGCCCGACTGATCGGGATGGTCGAAGCACATTTCAAGGGCTATGCCGAAAAGGCGAAACAGCACATCGATGCAGCACTGGCCGTCGACCCTGACAATCCCTGGGCGTGGGCCGCGCTCGGCAACTGGAACATCGAGATCGCGCAGGACGGCGGCAGGGCGCTTGCGCGCCTTATGTACGGCGCGAGCGTGAAAAGCGGACTCGCCGATTTTGCCAAAGCCATGGAAGCGGCGCCGGACAGCCTTGTCCTGCAATACCACTACGCGCTCGCGCTCGCGGCCTACGACCGGAAAGCCTATCGCGCCGCGATCGCCGACGCGCTGACGCGCGCTGACGCAGGCGAGCCTCACTCTGCGTACGACATTTTCGCGCAGAAATGCGCGCGCGAACTCCTGGCCACGTGGAAGTCGGGCGACATGGAGACGTTCGATCGCCTTGTCCGCCACGACCAGGGTTATCCGGGTTCGGGTTGAGCACCGCGCTCGATTGGGGCGCGGCATTCCTGCGCAAACTACCCGCCGAGACGGCGCACCGCACCACCTTGTCGTTGCTGCAATTCGCGGCGCCACTGATCCCAGCCGCCACGCCCGACGATCCACGTCTTGCCGTCACCGCGCTCGGTTTGCGCTTTCCCAATCCCATCGGGCTCGCCGCCGGCTTCGACAAGGATGCGCGTGTGCCCGACGCCATGCTGAAACTCGGCTTCGGATTTGTGGAGTGCGGAACCATCACGCCGCGCGCGCAGACCGGAAACCCGCGGCCCCGCCTGTTCCGCCTTGTCGAAGACAACGCCGTCATCAACCGCATGGGATTCAACAATGCCGGCGTGGATGCCGCGGTGGCGAGACTGCAATCGCGCCCCCGCGACGGCGTTCTAGGCATCAACATCGGCGCGAATAAGGACAGCGAGGACCGCATCGCCGACTATGGCCGCGCGTTCGCCGCGCTGGCGCCTTTTGCCGACTACATTGCCGCAAACGTTTCGTCCCCCAATACACCGGGCTTGAGAGCTCTGCAGGCGCGCGACGAACTCGCCCGCCTGCTCGAAATGTTGACGTCCCAACGTGTCGGAATGACGCATCATGTACCGATCCTCCTGAAAATCGCGCCCGATATTTCCCTGAATGACCTTGACCAGATCACGGAAGCCGCGATCGTCGCCGGAATTGAGGGGCTGATCGTCAGCAATACCACGATCCAGCGGCCGGCTTCGCTCCAGAGCCGGCACGCGCGTGAAAGCGGCGGTCTTTCCGGCGCGCCGCTGTTCGCGGCCTCCACGGCGCAACTGCGTGAGACGTACAAGCGTGTGGGGAAAAAGCTGGTGCTCGTTGGCGTTGGCGGGATTTTTTCCGGCGCCGACGCCTACGGCAAAATCCGCGCCGGCGCGACCCTGGTGCAGCTGTACACGGCCATGGCACTCAACGGCCCTGTCCTCCTTGCGAAGATCAAGAAAGACCTTCTCTCCTGTCTCGGACGCGACGGCTTCGCAACCATCGCCGATGCCATCGGCGCGGACACGCAATAGACTTACGACGTCGCCGCGGCGATCACGTTGTCGTCCGAATTGCGATCGATCCAGATGTTGTAGGGATCGATACCCCCAAAAACGCGGACGTGCGGTCCGACCTGAGGGTGACCCTCACCCCATGGCGCGAGCATTTTCAGCAGTTTTCCGCCCATGCGGCCACCGCACAAAGGACCTCCAGGCGGGCAGATTCGAAAAATACTACCGGTTGCACCGAGGGGCGCAGACCCGACACGCCTGGAACCCCCGCAAAACCTGGGCGGCTCTTCGGCATCGCCACAAAAGTTGACCCTGCGTCATCGATGCGTAGAGTTCCCGCCGGGGAGCACTCAGGCGTAGAGGTTCTGGACATGCTCGCGACATTGCCGACAGCGCCGGGGAAACGCGAACGGACCAAGATCGAAAACCGCCACACGATTCTCGAAGCCGCGCGGCACGTCTTTGCCGAACTCGGCTATGGCGCAACGACCGTTCGCGACATCATCCGCGCAACGCCGCTCGCCTCCGGCACCTTCTACAATTACTTCAAGTCGAAGGAGGAGATTTTCCAGGCCATCCAGGATGAAAGCGCGCTCCGCATCCGGCCGCGGCTGAGGGAGGAGCGCGCCCGCGCCGAGAGCATCGAGACGTTCATCTCGGGCACCTTCCGTACGTTTTTCGAATATGTGGAAAGCGACCAGCACGGCTTCCGCGCCATCCGCCGCCATTCGGACGCCATGCGCGTGCGCATGGACACGCCGGAAATGATCGCGGGTTTCGAAGAACTGCGGCAGGACCTGGAAGCGGCGATCGCCAAGGGCATGCTCCCGCCCGTGGATTCGGATTACTTGATGGCGGCCTTCGTCGGGGTGGCATTCGAAATTGCCGAACGGATGCTGCGGCGCGACGACACCGACCCGGCTTCGGCGGCGCAATTCGCCACCGCGTTGCTGCTTGGCGGCGTACACAATCTTCCACATCGCAAGATGAACGGCGCGAACGGCGTGGCAGCGGAAATCAATGGCGAAGCATCGGCGGCGAACAGCGACGCTTCGGATATTTCACCCTCCGCTTGAGGGAGGGTCGAAAATCGAGCGTGTCAGTACGCGAGATTTTCGGGAGGGGTGACTGTGCCGCCAGTACCCCGCCCCGAAATTTGCTTCCTTACGCGCGCAAATTTCGACCCTCCCTCAAGGAGAGGGTGGGTCAATCCCCTAACGGTTTTGTTTCGTGAAAACAGCGCAGATTGAGCAGGCGCCGGCCCGAGGGCGATTCCTCGAGCACGTCGACGAAGCGGCGGTTCCACAGGATCTCGTCCGGCAAATAGGAATGCCGCGCGTAAATGATGTCGGACAAGGTGTCGTCGCGGCCGCTGAGCAGGACGATCAGCTCGACCTGATCTTCGTACAGCGAATCCGGGGTGGCGCCGTAAAGCGGACTCTGCGCGTCGATCGGGTGCATCACCGTCCAGGAGAGCGCAAACAGCGGCGAGCGCGAGCGCAGGAGTTTCAGTTCCTCGAAGCGGCGCATCACGATGCCTTCCTGCGAAGTCATCCGCCGTGCCAGCGACACGCTGACTTCGGCATTGAGGATCTGGTTGCCGCGCTGGTTGGCGGCGCGGAACATCAGCGTCGGCACGCCGTTGAACGGCGCGATGACGGCCACCCCGCTGAAGAGAACGCGCGCGAACGGCCGCGAGAAGCGCGCGAACATGATGCCGGTGATGAGCGCGAGGTTGAGGATGCCGAAAAACGCTTCGACGGAAACCGTCGTATTCTCGAAGGCGTCCTTCGGAAACATCACGGTATAATTTGCGGAGCCGATGGTCTGGACGCTGAAGAGAAAATAGTCCCAGAAACCGTGTGCGTGTTCGATGCCACGCGGATCGGTCATGTACAATAGCGCAAAAACCGTGTTCACCAGCGCGAAGACCGCCGCGACGCAAAGGAAGAAAGCCCACCACGGCGCCGTAAGCACGGCGTGGTAGATGTCGAGCCAGCGCGAATGGTCCTGGCCCTTGACGATGGCGCGCGGCGTGGGGCGGCCGCGGGCGATGATCCGCGCCGGTCGGGCCTGGTGATTGTGCTGGTTCGGCACGTGTTTGTTCATGTTCGCGACATTGGCCGAATGCCTACTTAAGTCAATTTACGCCCCGGGACCGCGGGCGTCCCCGCCCGCATCGCGCGAAGAGCGACAGGACTTTTCCGGCTCAACGGCCGTTGAGGCCGTCTCGCCGGAGTGCGGGCGAGGACGCCCGCGGTCCCGGCGCGGTCCCGGGAAAATCACTCCCGTTTGCCGCCGATTTTCCGAAGTGCGGAGAGATACGCCGGCCATCGCGCATTCCGGTCGCGCCCGAGCTCGTACAGATAGTCCCAGCTGTAAAGTCCGGTGTCGTGTCCGTCGTCGAAAATGATCCGCGCCGCGTAATTGCCGACGGGCTCGACCGAGACGATCCTGACATGCCGCTTTCCGGCGACGGTCTGCTTCTGGGCCGCGGAGTGGCCCTGCACTTCTGCGCTCGGCGATTCGACTCGGAGATATTCGGCCGGGAGCGCAAATCGTTCGCCGCTGTCGAAGCTGATCGTCAGCGTCGAACGCGAAGGATCGACGCGCAATTCGCTCGGCCAGCCTGTCGGCATCGGGGCTCGCCTATTTCTGCGCGCGTTCGGCTTCGGTCAATTCGCGCGCTTCGCCGGGCAGCATGATCGGGATGCCGTTCTTGATCGGATAGGCGAGGCCCGCGGCCCTGCTGATCAATTCGCTTTTCTCGCGATCGTAGACGAGCGTGGTCTTGGTCAGCGGACAGACCAGAATTTCGAGCAGTTTCGGATCGGGCTCGTTCATGCGCCGCGTCAGTTCAGGGATCGGTTTTCGGGCTGAGGCGCCGCGGACATTTCGAGAATGGCGACGAGCGTATCGACACGCTCGATCCATCCCGGCGCTTCCACCAGCGCCTGCTTCTCCGCCGGCTGAAACGGACAGAGCATGGCCAATGCGTTCACGAGGATTTCGGGCGGTGCTTCCATCACCGAGCGCCAGTCCGCTTTCATGTCGCGTTTGGCAAGGTAGGTCTTGAGCGCGCCCAGCAATCGTTCGCGCGGGAAATCGGTTGCGGAATCGGCCACGAGGTCGCCGAGAAAGCGCGCGTAGTCGGGCCTGATCTGCCGATAGGCGGTTTTGACCGCGAGTTCTTCCGCCACGCCAAACCGGCAGATGCCGGTGAGCGTGATCAGAACCCGCCCGTCCTCGGTTTCGCAAAAGGTCGTGATGCGCCCCACGCATCCGACCTTCGAGAGCGCCGGCGTCAGTACGGTGTCTTCGTGTTCCGTCGGCTGGATCATCGCGATCAGGCGATCGCCCCTGAGCGCGGCGTCGATCATGGCGAGATAGCGCGCCTCGAAAATATTGAGCGGCAGCTCGCCCCGCGGCAGCAGCACGGCGCCCGTCAGCGGAAAGACAGGCAGAATCGCCGGCAGGTCCTCGACGCTCGAATAGCGGCGCAGCATCATGAGAACAGGATCGACGACAATTGCCGGCGCGCGGCAATGGTGCGGGGATCGGTCGGTCCCATCGCCTCGAAGAAGGTGACGAGATGCTTGCGCGCGGCCTCGTCGTCCCACTTGCGATCGCGGCGCACGATTTCGAGCAGCTCCTCGATGGCGCCCTCGCGGTTTCCCTTTGCGTCCAAGGACAGCGCAAGATCGAACCGCGCCTTGTGATCGTTGGGATCCTGTTCCAGCCGCCTGCGGAAATCCGCGCTGTCGCCGGCGTTCGCCGCCTGCTCGCGCAGTTTCAGCTCCGCATCCACCGTACGGATGGCTTCGTCCGACGCGCCGTCGGGCCGTACAAGGCCCAATGTCTTGCGCGCGCGGTCGATATCGCCGCTTTTCAGGTAGCACCGCGCGAGGCCAGCGACCGCGCGGGGTTGTCCCGGTTCCTCCTGCAGCACATGGCCATAGGCTTGCGCCGCGCCGGCCATATCGCCGGCGGCAAAGGCCTCGTCGGCTGCCGCAAGGATGTCTTCGTTCTGATCCTGTCCGGCCTCGCCGCCGGTCAGCTGCTGCACGAACGCACGCAATTGCGATTCGGGAACCGCGCCCATGAAACCGTCGACCGGCTGGCCGTCGCGAAAAGCGTACACCGTCGGGATCGACTGGATGCGAAGCTGCCGCGCGATCTCCTGGTTCTCGTCGATGTTGATCTTCACGAGCCGGACGGCGCCCTTCGCCTCGTTCACTATTTTCTCGAGCACCGGCCCGAGCTGCTTGCAGGGCCCGCACCAGGGCGCCCAGAAATCGACGATCACCGGGACCTGGCGCGACGCTTCGAGAACGTCGGCCGCAAAGGTTTCGAGGGACCCGTCCTTCACCAGCGCACCGGGAGCAGCCGCCGCGCCCGGAGCCGGTTTCGCCGCGCCGCCGCTCGCCAAAGGCCTTCCACCAGGACCAATCAATGCCATTTCGTCTCGCTACGCCGGATTCGGGGCCAAACATGGGGGGAAAGCTGCGGAAAGAAAAGGGCGGCCGTCCGTGTGAAGGCGGCGGCGCCCCCAAATTAGAACCGATAAAGTTTTTATAGGAACCGGTATGGACATCCTAATATGTTCCTGATACGTTCCTATGATGAATTCGTTTGAGCGAGGTGGAAATTGGATCGCACATTTGGCTTGGCGCCCTCGGGTAGCCGGCGGGGAATCTCCTGCCAAACCGATGGGGCCTACATTGGAAATGTTCCACTGCTGACACGGTCACAAGCAAATGGCCGTGGACACTGGGAGCCCCGGGAATGCGCCGCGCTTTCCCACCATGTCAGTACAGAATTCGGTGTGCCCATTGACCTGTCCTCAAAGATGAAAGGGCTAAAGGCGATCGCGCGCGCACTTAATGAAGGCGACGTTGCGCGCGCGCAAGTTGCTGCCGTGCTACTGGGTATTCCTGATCCGCCGCCGCGCTCCGCAAGCGCCCAGTCCCGCGTCGCAATGATCAAGCTAATTAGAGAGCTCGCGTGGAGCGGTTTGATCAAAAATTCATGGGACCCCGACGAACATCCGCGCTGGCCTGCCGGGGCATCCGACGGACGTTACCTGATCCGGACTACGACTACCGGCCTGCGCCACCGCTCCCCGGGAGCAAACCAACCCTACCTTGGTGGCTGTTTCTGCCGTGGGTCCTTCCAGCAATGGGTGTACCCGCATAGTTCAATGCGATCGAGAAGCGAGTAGCGCATAGAATTCATAAAGCGAGGAACCAAAGCAATGAAACTCGATGATTTAGGCGAAGTGATCGCGATGAGAGAGCTGACCCTTGATGGAAACCGGAAGGTTGAAGTGCGCATTGGCAAGCCGCAACGCTCGCCTCACAGGGACGAATGGTTTTGCCCTCAACAGATATCGGGAATCCGCTCCGGGCGTGTGAAACACATGACCGGCGGTGATTCCGTTCAGGCGCTCGTCTTGACCCTGTCGATGGTCGGAGCCGAACTTTACTGCTCAGAGGAATACGAAGCGGGACGGCTGACTTGGGACTGGGGTGCAGTGAAAGGCGATCTCGGCTTTCCGGTCCCGGAGAACATCCGGGATGTTTTGCCTCAAAGCGGCGGCACTACGCCGACCAGTAAATGAACGCCGAGTGAGCAAAACATGACTACAAAGGTACCCATCCTATTCACTCCGCCGCGACGGCGGGGCGGGCGGCGCGGGTCTGGACATCGGGGTCGTTCTCGACGGCCTTGAGCCGCTCGCGCGCGGCGGCCGCTTCCTTCTGTTTGTTCCACATCGCGGCGTAATGGCCGCCCATCGCGAGCAGCTCGGAGTGACGCCCGCGCTCGACGATGACCCCGTGGTCGAGAACGAGAATTTCGTCGGCGTCGACCACGGTCGACAGGCGATGCGCGATCACGAGCGTTGTACGGTCGCGGCTGACGGCGGCAAGCGCGCTCTGGATTTCCCGTTCGGTATGCGTGTCGAGGGCGGACGTGGCTTCATCGAGCAAAAGGATCGGCGGATTCTTGAGGATTGTACGCGCGATGGCAACGCGCTGCTTCTCGCCGCCGGAAAGCTTCAGCCCGCGCTCGCCGACCATGGAGTTGTAGCCAAGCGGCAGCTCGCGGATGAAGGGATCGATCTGCGCCATGCGCGCGGCGTTCTCGATCTCCGCCTCGCTTGCACCGATGCGGCCATAGGCAATGTTGTAGCGGATCGTATCGTTGAACAGGACCGTGTCCTGCGGAACGATGCCGATCGCGCGCCGGAGAGAATCCTGCGTCACGTCGCGGATATCCTGCCCGTCGATGGTCACGCTGCCCGACCTGATGTCGTAGAAGCGGTACAGAATGCGCGAGATGGTCGATTTGCCGGCGCCCGACGGCCCGACGACCGCCACGGTTTTCCCTGCGGGCACGCGGAAGCTCACGCCTTTGAGAACCGTGCGCTCGGGCTCGTAGAAGAACACGACGTTGTCGAAGCGGATTTCGCCGCCCGTGACGACGAGAGCCCTGGCGCCCGGCTTGTCCCTCACTTCCTGCGGCTGGTACAGAAGGCGGAACATCGCCTCCATGTCGACCAGCGCCTGGGTGATCTCGCGATAGACGGTGCCGAGCAGGTTGAGCGGCACGTAGAGCTGCATCAGGATGGCGTTCGCCATCACGAAATCGCCGACCGTAAACCGCCCTTGCGCAATCCCGATCGCCGTCAGGACCATCACGATGCCGGTGCCAAGCGCCATGATCGCCGCCTGGCCGGTGTTGAGGACCGAAAGCGAGATCTGTGCCTGGACCGATGCGTTCGCATATTTCGCCATCGAGCCGTCGAAGCGCCGCGTCTCGTGCCTTTCGTTGTTGAAATACTTGACGGTCTCGTAGTTGAGCAGGCTGTCGACCGCCTTGGTGCTGGCATCGGTGTCGCTGTCGTTCATCTCGCGGCGGAACTGTACACGCCAGCGCGTGATCGCGAAGGTGAACCACACATAGGCGCCCACCATGGCGAGCGCGGTAGCCGCGATCCAGCCGTTCAGTTTCCAGATCATCAACCCGGTAAAGATGACCAGCTGCAGGAGCGTCGGAAAAATGCTGAAAGTCGCGAACGAAAGCAGCGTGTCGATTCCCTTGGTGCCGCGATCGATGACGCGCGAGAGGCCCCCCGTCTTCCGCTCGAGATGGAAGCGCAGGCTCAGCGTATGCACATGCGCAAACGCAGCGACGCCCACCTCGCGAAGCGCGTGATAGAGCACCTGCGCGAAAACGCCGTCGCGCAATTGCCCGAACAGCTGCATGAAGACGCGCGACAGCCCGTACGCCACGATCAATCCCAGCGTGGCCCCCATTGCGATGCCCGCCGGCGAGCGGTGTGCGAGATGATCGGTCACCCAGCCGAGCAGCAGCGGAGAAATTGCCGTGGCGCCGATCGCCAGCAGAAGGCAGAACATCGAAACGACGACGCGGATCTTGAGATCGGGCCGGCCCTTTGGCCACAGATAGGGCAGAAGCATGGCAAGGGGCCGCAATGACGGCGTGCCATCGCCCGATTCGAGCATTGGATGAGGTTCAGCCATCAGAGCCTTTCGAGCCCGGCGGGCGCTTTGCGCGGCTCTCGCGCGTTATGAATTGCCGAGCGCAACCGTTACAGTTTTCGTCTACAACCTGTTTAGGTATCCGGATGGCACACCGCAATATGACCGCACGAGATATGTCATTGGAGGAATCGGAAGTGCTGCCGTTCCCGGCACATCCGGGGAACCGGCGAACCATCTGCGTGTTCTGCGGCTCCTCGCCGGGCGCAAAACCGGTCTATGCACAAGCGGCGCGCGAATTCGGGCGACTGCTCGGCGAGAACGGTTACCGGCTCGTCTTCGGCGGCGGCGGCATCGGCCTGATGGGCGAAGTCGCGCGCGCCGCACGCGACGCAGGCGCTCCGGTCATCGGCATTCTGCCGGCGTTTCTCCGCAGTCTCGAACCGCCGCTCAAATCGGCCGAAGAGCTGATCGTCACGCCCGATCTGCAACAGCGCAAGGCGCGCATGCTCGCGCTCGCCGATGCATTTGTGATTCTGCCCGGCGGTCTCGGCACGCTCGACGAATATTTCGAAGTGATCACGACGACCCAGCTGCGCGTTCACGCGAAGCCGATCGTCGTCATCAGCACCGAGGGGTATTTTGATCCTCTGAAAGCGCTGCTCGATCGCGTGGTGGAGCAGGAATTCGCGCGGATGGAAATCGCTTCCTACCACGAGTTCGTCGCTACACCGGCGGAAGCGATCGACCGGCTGAAGCATCTGCTTCACGCGCGCGCACTCTGACGCGCGGGAATCTGCCCTCGAGCGCGACCAGGCACAGCGCGAACCACACGCAACCGAAGGCGACCGCATCGAACCGCGTGAACGGTTCGCCAAAGCCGAAGATCGCCAGAAGAAGCGTGATCGACGGCGAAAGATACTGCATGAAACCAAGCGTCGAGAGACGGATGCGCCGCGCGCCGGCAGCGAACAGTCCGAGCGGCACGGCGGTGATGGCGCCGCCGCCGATCAGCAACGCGTCGCGGGTCAGATTCGCTGACGGAAACGCGGATTCGCCGATCATGTACCAATAGACGAGGACACTCGCGGCGACCGGCAGCATGATACAGGTTTCGACCAGGAGGCCGTCGAAGGCATCGACCGGGGCGAGCTTGCGGAAATAGCCGTAGAACCCGAAGGAAAACGCGAGCACCGGCGCGATCCAGGGGAAATGGCCGAGCGAGACAGCTTTCGCCACCACCGCGCCGGTCGCCAGCACGATGGCCGCAAGCCGGACGCGCGACATGCGCTCGCCGAAAAAGATGACGCCGAGCGCCACCGAGATCAGGGGGTTGATGTAATAGCCGAGGCTTGCCTCCACGAGCTGCCGCGAAGCGACGCAGTAGATGTACACGGTCCAGTTCGTCGAGATGAGCAGGCTCGTCAGCGCGAGCAGGCCGACGAGCCGCGGTGTACGCAGGATCTCGCGAAGATGCCCGAGCCGTCGGCGCAGGAGCGCAACGATCAGTACGAACAGCGCGCACCAGACGATGCGGTGGGCCGTCAGCTCGAGCGGCGGCACGCCGTCGAGCAGCCGCCAATAGATCGGCACGATACCCCACAGCACGTACGCCAGCGCCGCATAGGCAATGCCACGCGGGTCGTCGGATGGGGCGGTGCGCTCGCCTTCAATTTCACCCTCCCCTTGAGGGAGGAGCCTGCCCCCGACTTGATCGGGGGTCGAAATTTGCGCAGCAAATTTCGGGGAGGGGTGAGCGTTCAAAAACCGCATCCTTGAACGGTAACGACAGCGCTGAAATTACCCCTCCCCGAAAATCGCTTGCGAACGCTCGCGATTTTCGACCCTCCCTCAAGGGGAGGGTGAATTCTTGTCCTCACCGCTTCACATCCCAGCTGGTCGTGCCGTCCGGATTGTCCTTGAGCTGGATGCCTTTGGCGGCGAGGTCATCGCGAATGCGATCGGACTCGCGGAAGTTTCGTGCCTGGCGCGCGGCGTTGCGCGCGGCGATGGCCACTTCAATCTCTTCCGCCGGAATCGGCAGCTTCGGTGCAATGCGTGCGCGATCGACCGTGAAGCCGAGCAACGCCAAACCGCCGGCCAGCTCTTCTCCATCGGATTGGTGCAATTCCGCGATGGCCTGCGGCGTGTTCATGTCGTCCGCGAGCGCCTGCATGACGCCGTCGCCGACATGATGTGCACTCGCGCCTTCAGCCGCGGCGTACCAGCGCTCGAGCACTGCCCAGCTTTCCTTCATTCCCTGCAGGGTCCAGTCGATCGGCTGGCGGTAATGCGCGCGCAGCATGGTCAGTCGCAGCACGTCGCCCGGCCAGTCGGCGAGCAGCTCGTGGATAGTCACGAAGTTGCCGAGCGACTTAGACATTTTCTCGCCTTCGACATTCAGAAAGCCGTTGTGCATCCACACCCGCGCGAGCGCATGGCCGTCATGCGCGCCTTCGCTCTGTGCAATTTCGTTCTCGTGATGCGGGAAGACGAGATCGATACCGCCGCCGTGAATGTCGAATGTTTCGCCGAGGAGTGCCTCGCCCATCGCCGAACATTCGATGTGCCAGCCCGGGCGGCCTCGCCCCCACGGGCTTTCCCACCCGGGAAGGCTCGCGTCCGACGGTTTCCACAGCACGAAATCCATCGGGCCGCGCTTGTACGGCGCCACATCCACGCGTGCGCCCGCGATCATCTCGTCGAGCGAGCGATGCGCGAGCTTGCCGTAATCGGCTTTGGCCGAAACGTCGAAGAGGACATGGCCTTCGGCTTCATAGGCGAACCCCGCCTCGATCAACCGCTCGATCAACGAGATCATCCGCGACACGTACTCCGTCGCCCGCGGCTCGTGCGTCGGCGGAAGGCAGCCCAGCGCCGCCACATCCTCGCGATAGATGCGACCGGTGTTCGACGTCAGTTCGCGCACGGCTTCGAGAATGGCGCGATCGCCCTTCACTTCCTGCGCGCGCGCATTGATCTTGTCGTCGATGTCCGTGACGTTGCGGACATAGGTGACGTGTTCCTCGCCGTACATGTGCCGAAGTAGCCGGAACAGCAGATCGAAGACAATCACCGGTCGTGCATTGCCGATATGCGCGAAGTCGTAGACGGTCGGACCGCAGACATACATCCGCACGTTGCCCGCATCGATGGGTGCGAAATCCTCCTTCGCGCGCGTGAGCGTGTTGTAAAGCCGGAGAGTCATTGAAACTGTACCGTCCCTGTCCGTGAAATGAATTTACCTCCCCCTTGAGGGGAGGTCGAAATTTGCGCGAGCAAATTTCGGGTGGGGGTGTCGTTCGAGCGGTTCAGACCCCCACCCGAAATCGCGGGAGCGATTTCGACCTCCCCGCAAGGGGGAGGTGGGATTCCGTTCTGCATGTGACCATCGTCCGCGCGGCGTCAGCCGCAGAATTGGAATTGGCACCAGGTCATCACGCCGTTTCCCCGTTGAGCCGCGCCAGGGCTCTGGCGCGCCCGATGAGCGGTAGCAACTTTTTCAGCTCCGGTCCATGTTCGCGGCCCGTCAGCGCAAGCCGCAAGGGATGAAACAGCGCGCGCCCTTTGGTGCCGCTCGTTTCGCCAAGTTTCCTTGTCCATTCCTGCCACACGTTCTCGTCCCACGGCTCCGGCGGAAGAACCTCGGTCGCTTTCTGCAACAAATCCTGATTTTCGATCACGGGAGAAACCGGCCCCTCGACCATGCGCCACAGCTCCACCGCATCCGTCAGGCGGGTGAGATTCGGCCTGACCGCATCCCAGAACGCGGCGCCACCCCCCAAGCCCAGATCGGCAAGACGGTCGCGTACGGATTCGTACGGCAGGCTGTGCAGGAGCCGGGCATTGAGATGCATGAGTTCGACGGAATCGAAATGCGCGGGCGCACGGCCGATCTTCTCGAAGGCGAATTCCTCGGCGAGCAGATCGGGCGAGAGGCGCAATTCGATCGGATCGGACGTGCCGGTCTTCGCGAGATAACAGGCGAGCGCGAGCGGTTCGACTCCTTCTTCCTCGCGCAGCGACTTCAGCGACACCGAACCCAGGCGCTTCGACAGCGCCTCGCCACCGGCGCCGACGAGCAGGGGAAAATGCGCGAATTTCGGCACCGGGGCGCCGAGCGCCTCGAAGATTTCGATCTGCACCGCCGTGTTGGTGACGTGATCCTCGCCGCGGATCACATGCGTCACCGCGAAATCGACATCGTCCACGACCGAGGGAAGCGTGTACAGGAATCGTCCGTCCTCGCGGATCAGGACCGGATCCGACAATGTCGCGGACTCGATCTCGACCTCGCCGCGCACGCAATCGCGCCAGACCACACGATTCCCGGTCAGCCTGAATCGCCAGTGCGGCCGTCGTCCCTGCCCTTCCAGCTGAGCCCGTTCTTCGGGCGACAGCGAAAGCGCCGCGCGATCGTAGACTGGCGGCAAACCCCGCGCGACCTGGCGCTTGCGTTTGCGCTCGAGCTCGAGCGGCGTCTCGTAACAGGGGTAGAGCCGGCCCGTTTCCTTCAGGCGCTTCCCGGCCGCGCGATGGGCATCGGCGCGCAGAATCTGCCGCGCGAAGAGATCGTGCCCGATGCCGAGCCATGCGAGATCGGCGATGATTGCCGCTTCATATTCCGGCTTCGACCGTTCGGTGTCGGTGTCGTCGATGCGCAGGAGAAAGCGCGCGCCCTCCTTCTTCGCGAAGAGATGGTTCAGCATCGCGGTCCGTGCATTGCCGACATGCAGAAGGCCGGTCGGCGACGGCGCAAAACGTACGAGCGGGCTCATCGCGCATCCCGAAAGGCGTTGGTGATCGGGTAGCGGCGATCGCGGCCGAAATTGCGCGAGGTGATCTTTACGCCGGGTGCCGCCTGCCGCCGCTTGTATTCGGAAACGTAAAGCAGCTGCTCCACGCGTTTCACCGTCGCGGGATGATAGCCGCGGGCCACGACCTCCTCGAACGACATTTCCTTTTCGACCAGGCATTCGAGAATGCCGTCGAGAATTTCGTATGGCGGCAGCGAATCCTCGTCCCGCTGGTTGGCCCGCAGCTCCGCTGTCGGAGGCCGGACGAGAATATTCTCGGGGATCACGCGGCCGGCAGGCCCGAGCGCCGCTTTCGGGCGGCCGGCGTTGCGCCACTGCGCCAGCCTGTACACTTCCGTCTTGTAGACGTCCTTCAGCACGTTGAAGCCGCCGCACATGTCGCCGTAGAGCGTGGCGTAGCCGACGCTCATTTCCGATTTGTTGCCGGTGGTCAGCACCATCGCGCCGAATTTGTTGGAAATGGCCATCAGGATCACGCCGCGGAGACGCGACTGCATGTTCTCCTCCGCGATATCCGGAACACGGCCGGCAAAAACTGGTGCCAGGGTTTCGTTCATGGCGCCGACCGCGGTTTCGATCGGTACGATTTCGTAGCTTGTGCCGAGCAGCCGCGCACAACGTTCCGCGTCTTCCAGACTCTCCGGCGCCGTGTAGCGCGAGGGCATCATGACCGCGCGCACGCGGCCGGCGCCCAGCGCGTCGACCGCCACGGCGGCCGACAGCGCGGAATCGATTCCGCCGGAAAGGCCGAGCACCACGCCGGGAAAGCGGTTCTTGTTCACGTAGTCGCGCAAGCCCAGCATCATGGCGTGATAGATCGAGGAGGACCGGTCTTCGCCGGTCCAGCGCTCGCCCGGTTCGCAAACCCAGCCATTGCTTCCGCGGCGCCATTCCGTGACGGCGACGCGTTCTTCCCAGGCGGGAAGCGCGACGGCCAGCCTGCCGTCGCTGTTCGCCGCGAAGGAAGCGCCGTCGAACACGAGTTCGTCCTGACCGCCGAGCTGGTTCAGGTAGATCATGGGGCGGCCGCTCTCCCTGACTCGCGCATGTACAAGCGCGTGCCGGGTTTCCTCTTTTCCGGCTTCGAAAGGCGAACCGTTCGGCACCAGCAGGATTTCGCTGTCCGTTTTTGCGAGGCAGGTCACCACGTCGCGGGTCCAGATGTCTTCGCAGACGGGAACGCCGATCTTCACGCCGCGGATGTCGAAAGGCATGGGCATCGGTCCCGGCGCGAACACGCGCTTCTCGTCGAACACGCCATAGTTGGGGAGATTGACTTTGTACGTCTTGCGGACGATCCGCCCTTCGTCCAGCAACAGGCAGGCATTATACAGTTTGCGGTCGTCGGCCCAGGGCGCGCCGACGAGGACCGCGGGGCCGCCATCCGCGGTCTCGCCCGCCCACTTCTCGACCGCGGCGCGTGCGTCTTCCTGCAGCGCGGGCTTCAGCACCAGATCCTCGGGCGGATAGCCCACCACGTACAGTTCGGAGAAAAGGATGACGTCCGCGCCACCCTTCGCGGCTTCGGTGCGCGCCGCGCGCGCCCGGGTCATGTTGCCGGCAATGTCGCCCATCACCGGGTTGAGCTGCGCCAGCGCAATGCGAAACGTGTCAGGCATGAGAATCCACCCTCCCCTTGAGGGAGGGTCGAGAATCGCGCGTGCTCTTCAGCGCGAGCGATTCTCGGGGAGGGGTGATGGGCGGAATGTGCATAAGTTGAATTGTGACGGAAATTGCGTTCGATGTCGTGCCGAAGGGGCGTGCAACTCGATCAGCACCCCTCCCCGACATTTGCGGCGCGCCCCTCGGCGCTTGCAAATTTCGACCCTCCCTCAAGGGGAGGGTGAGCACTTCTAAACGCTCGCGTAGGTACCGGTGGCGCGGGGGATCGCCATGGGAACGCTGGCGTCTTCAATCTCCAGCGCCGTTGCCAGCGCGCGGCGCGCCTCCTCGGGACGCACGAAGGTCTGCGCATCGCCTCTGGCGGCGTTCACGAAGGCGGTCACGGCCTCGCCCAGCGGGTCGTGCAGCATCAGCGGATTGAGATGGCGTCGCGTGGTATTCCGCACCGTGCGGGCGATGAAATCGATTTCGATCACGCCATCGGCATAGATCGCGCGCATGCCGCGGCGCCGTACGCTGG
>DATGGN010000118.1:0-2293 GCA_035308485.1 Rhizomicrobium sp. | reverse complement strand
TTGCGGTCTATACGCCGCAAGGATCTGCGAACAGCAGCTGGCTGCCCGTGGTCTCGAGCGTGGCGTCGACACTCACGATCGGCACCAGCAACAACGCCATTTCCGGCACCAACTTCAATGGCTTCGATCTGGGCGGCGCCTATGGCGACGATGCGCAGGCGGCGACGAACTTCCCGCTTGTGCGCATCACCAACAACTCGTCAGGCGCCGTCTGTTCCGCCCGCAGCCACAATTTCTCGACCATGGGCGTATGGACGTCGGGCACGACGAATGCCGAGTTCGATATTCCCGGCAGCTGCCAGACCGGTGACAGCACGCTTCAGGTCATTGTAAACGGCATCGCTTCAGCGGGCGTCGTCGTTACCCTGCAAGCCGGGAACCAGATCTGTCCAGTTGGCCAGCACTGTATCGCCCACACGTGAGGTGCAGTTTGATACGGACGCCTCCTCGGTGATTTGAGTTTGTTTTGTGTGGGTCCGGGGCACCGTTGCCGGAAGGCGATGGTGCCCCGTTTCATTGTACACGCGTGTCAAAACCGCCCAGGTCGGACCAGGCGGCCGGCGGACAGGGTATCCCGCGTAACGACACACCCGCGTAACGACACACCCGCGTAACGACACAAACGTCGAGGACAAGGTAATGTCCCCTTCGGGCAACGGACGGCCGGAGCGCGAAACCGCACGGTGTCAGGGCGCGGCTCGCTTGAGGGCGAAGGCTGCGCGGCACCGCCCGCGGGTGGCCCCGATCATCGTGGGCGGAGTTTTACTTTGCTGGCGATAGACCGTCCGCGCTCGCCGCGCGCTCAAGTTCATCGGCCATCTTCTCGTAGTGGCGCGCCACCGCAAGAGACTTCGCTTTGTCTTCCTCATTGCCGGGTTCCAGCGCGAGAGCGCGCAGGCGTTGCGCGCTGGCCCGGAATCGCTTGGCACGCTCCAGTCGTTCCGGTATGGCGATCTCCCCTTTCCGACTCGGACGAAACAAACACCGGCGTGGGGGGCTGAGGAATAACGATAGAGCGCATACCCCCATGCAAAAATCAGACAGCCGAACCGCCGGCTGGCGGCCGATGTTTGGCGCAACCGAGATCGCCGGTCTGGAGCGGAAGGCATGTACACGGCGTGACCCCGCCCACGATTTCCATGGCGATAAGACCGGCACGATGCGGCCGGATGGGGTCAGGCGATTTCCGGGATGAGCCGTGTCCCGGGAAAACCGTGACCGGCGTGTACGCCGATGGGCAATTACAATTTCTGCGAAGCGCGGAGGCGGACAGGATGCTTGACGGCCCTAAGGCGAAATGCCCGTGTTTTGCCTTCGCAGGAATGCGGCAACCGCCGCTGCTTCGCGTGGCCGGAACGTGCGCCAGAAGGGGGAAGCAGCGCATCTTACAGCGGGAAGCTCCGGCGACCAGGCAAGGGCCGGGTCACCGGACGCGCAACGATCCTATTTGAGAATCGCTTCGCGCACCAACGGGTCGCCCATGATGGTACGGATCGAGCCGCGCGCAGCCTGCGCCTGATTCGACTTCGCGATCGATCCTGCAATCTTCGCCTGAAGCGCATATTGCTGCGCCATCGGCGTGTCGAAGGCAGCCATGTTCCTGTATTCCTGCGCCAGAAGGACGTCCGGCTCGTCGGTGCGCGGATTCTGCACGAGGTACACCTTGTAGTCGATGATAACGCCGGCTTTCTTCAGCGCCTCCTCCTGGGATTTCCAGTCGGTCGCAAGCCAGTGCATGTAGTCGTCGAAATGCCCGTCCTTGGTTTTGACCTGGGCGTAATCCCACACGGGCCCATTCTCGAACGAAGGCGCGTTGCTGTCGGCCGCAATGGCCGGCAGGGCAAGCAACGTCAACGATGCTGCAAGAGCACCAAACAGGTGTTTCATCTCAAAATGACCCCTCTGTGGTTTGTGGTGTTGTGAACGACGCGAAGCGCACGCCGGCGCTGTTGCTGGCGCGCGCCAGTGTGCCGAGACAATCATTATGCCCCAAGCGTTCCGCGCAATCTGGTCTGTTTTGACCATCGCGACGCTCTGCGCAGGGGATAGGGTTGCAGCGATGCAGGATGATCTTGCGCGCGCGGAGCGGTACGACTCGCTCGTGGCCACCTTGCGCCGGGCCGCCGAAGACGTAACCGACGAAAAACGGCGCGCGGACCTCCTGTCCCTCGCAAGCCACTATGAGTCGCTTGCCGAGAGCATAGCTGGCCATCGCCGGTTAAGGTAAGCGGCGTGTACTGCCACACGCGCCCATGCCGAGGCGGCAGCCGAGCGAATTCGGGAACAAATCGCC
>DATGGN010000117.1:0-6279 GCA_035308485.1 Rhizomicrobium sp. | reverse complement strand
CGGCAATACCGCGTTCCGGCCGTATGCGAGCGAAGACATGACGGGCGTGGCGCTCGGTGGGGCGGCCAAGAATGTGTACGCCATCGCCTGCGGCATCGTGATCGGACTCGGCCTGGGCGAGAACGCGCGCGCGGCGCTCGTCGCGCGCAGTTTTGCCGAACTGTGCCGCCTCGGGCGCAGTCTCGGCGCGCGCGACGAGACGCTGACCGGACTTTCCGGCCTCGGCGACCTGGTATTGACTGCAACGAGCATCACCTCGCGCAATTACGCTTTCGGCGTGTCGCTTGGCAAAGGCGCATCCGTGCGCGATCTGACGGCGCCCGATGCACCGCTCGCCGAAGGCGTGGCCACCGCCCCTGCCCTCGTCCAACGCGCGCAGCTCGTGTCGGTGGAATTGCCTATCGCCGAGACCGTGTCGGAAATCCTGTCGGGCGCGCTCGCCCCGAAAGACGCGGTGCCGCGGTTGATGGCACGCCCCTTCAAGATGGAGTGAAACATGCTCTTTGTGATCACGGCAGTGGATAGGGACAATTCGCGCGATTTGCGCCTGGCGACCCGGCCGGCGCACTTCGACTACGTACAGCGCACGGGCGCCGTGAGGCTCGGAGGGCCATTCCTCGACGCCAGGGGCGACATGCTCGGGAGCCTGATCATCATCGAGGCGCCCGATCTCGCCGCCGCGCGGGAGTGGCAACAGAACGATCCGTACGTGAAAGCCGGGTTGTTTGCGAAGAGCGAACTTCGGGCGTGGAAAGCCACGGCCAACTATTGCAATGCGGAGCTATGACGATGGCGTACTGGCTGTTCAAGACCGAGCCCGAAGCGTTTTCGTGGGATCAGCAGAAGGCGAGAGGGGCGAAAGGCGAGCCGTGGAGCGGGGTGCGCAATTTCCAGGCGGCCAGCAACATGAAGGCGATGAAGAAGGGCGATCTCGGATTTTTCTATCATACGGGCGACGAGAAGCGGATCGTCGGGATCGTCGAAGTCATCGGCGAATACCGGCCCGACCCCACCGACGAGACGCACCGTTTCGGGCTCGTCGACGTCAAGGCGGTCCGGGATGTACCGAAACCGGTGACGCTCGCCGACGCAAAGCAGGATCCCAGGCTCAAGGACATGATCCTCGTGAAATATTCCCGTCTTTCCGTCCAGCCGGTGAAGCCGGAGGAATGGAAGCACATCTGCAAGCTCGGCGGCGTGAAAGGTCTCTGACGAAACCCCTCACCCCGCGGCGCTTCGCGCCGCGACCCTCTCTCCCACACAAGGGGAGAGGAAGATGTATCGCAAGCGTACGGATTTCGCCGGTTTACCCCTTCTCCCCTTGTGGGAGAAGACGGCGAGGCCCGGAGAAAGCCGGGCCGAGCCGGATGAGGGGTAGAATTACCGCTGACGCTGGTACAGGACCGTGCCGTCGGTCTGGCTGACGTTGTAGAGCGAGACGCAGTGCGGGTCCTTGAGATTGCGGCAGATGAGATCGACGAACAGAATGTATCGCGTCGCATGCGTTGCCGCGAGGCAGGCATAGCGGCCCTGGACATTCGTCGCCGCAAGTTTGCCGCTGGCGATGCGGCCATATTGCGGAACGATCCCGAAATTCTTGGCGTTGGTGAGCGCGGAGCCGCAGATCTGCGCTTCCTCGGTGAGCAGCGTCCGGATTTGGGTCGTGAGTTTCTCGCGGAATTCGTTCGGCGCGATCACCTTCGGCACGACGTAGCCGAACCAGATCGCAGCGACGATCGCCACCAGAAAACCGCCGAGCACGATGATGCGGATGGCGAGCCATTCGCGGGCAAGTGCGCGGTTCGGTGCAGGCGTACCGGTCGAAGACATTTTTTTGTCCTATCGCATGGTCGGAATTGCAAAGTCGGGATTTTCGCGCACGCCGCCCCTGGGCCAGCGCTGCGTAACTGTTTTCACGCGCGTGAAGAAGCGAACGCCTTCCGGTCCGTGCTGGTTGATGTCGCCAAAGGCGGAGCGCTTCCAGCCGCCAAAGCTGTGATAGGCGAGCGGAACGGGAATGGGAACGTTGATTCCCACCATCCCGGCCCGGACACGCGACGCGAATTCGCGCGCGGCATCGCCGTCGCGGGTGAAGATCGCGACGCCGTTGCCGTATTGATGGTGGGACGGGAGCGCGATTGCGGCGTCGAAATCGGGAGCACGCGCGATCTGCAGAACCGGTCCGAAGATTTCCTCCTGATAGGTTCTCATCGCCGGCGTGACGCGATCGAACAGCGAAGCTCCGAGGAAAAACCCGTTTTCATAGCCCTGCAGGCGGAAGCCGCGTCCGTCGACGACGAGTTCGGCGCCCTCCCTCACCCCGAGATCGATCCAGGAGAGCACTCTGTCGCGGTGCTCGGCGGTGACGAGCGGCCCGTAGGCGGCTTCGGGATCGGTTGGCGGTGCCACAGTCAGGTTTTCGACGCGCGGTTTCAGTCGCGCGACCAGCGCGTCGGCCACTTTCTCCGTTACCGGAACCGCAACCGAAATCGCCATGCAGCGCTCGCCCGCCGAACCATAGCCGGCGCCGATCAACTCGTTCGTCACCTGGTCGAGATCGGCGTCGGGCATGATGATGGCGTGGTTCTTGGCGCCGCCCATCGCCTGTACACGTTTGCCGCGCGCGGCGCCGCGCGAATAGACATGCTCGGCGACGGCCGAGGAGCCGACAAAGCTCACGGCCTGTATGTCGGGATCTTCGATGATCGCATCGACGGCTTCCCGGTCGCCGTTCACGACATTCAGCACGCCCGCAGGCGCGCCGGCTTCGATCATCAGCTCTGCCAGGCGCAGGGGAACGCTCGGGTCCTTCTCGCTCGGCTTGAGGACAAACGTGTTGCCGCAGGCGATCGCGACACCAAACATCCACATCGGGATCATTGCCGGAAAATTGAACGGCGTAATTCCGGCGACGACGCCCATCGGCTGGCGCATGGAATAGATGTCGATCCCCGGGCCCGCGCCCTCCGAGTATTCGCCTTTCAACAGGTGTGGAATTCCGCAGGCGAATTCGATCACTTCGAGGCCGCGCTGGAGGTCGCCCCTCGCGTCCGCGATGACCTTGCCGTGTTCGCGCGACAGAAGGTGCGCAAGCGCGTCCATGTTCCTTTCGACGAGAGCCTTGAAGGCGAACATGACCCGCGCGCGGCGTTGCGGATTGACGCGCGACCATTCCGGAAAAGCATTCTTCGCCGCGGCGACCGCGTCTTGCAGGTCCGTGCGGTTCCCAAACGGTACGCGCGCCTCAACCTCGCCCGTTGCCGGATTGAAGACGTCGCCGAAACGGCCGGAGGTGCCGTTCACATGCTGTCCGCCGATGAAATGCGTAAGTTCTCTCAACTGCGAGGCGCCCGGATCAAGGATCGGGCTTGATACCGGTCATGGAAAAACGCGGCAAGCGAGCATCGTCCGACAAAAATAGGGCCGCGCGATGCACGCGCGGCCCGAGTGGGGGAGATGTGTGTGATCGTCAGCGGTCGAGCGCGAGCTTCTGCCCGTCCGTCAGTCGGGACCCCTGATACGAGCCATTCTTTTCTTTGAGCCAGGCGATCATGTCGCCCGAGGGAGAGAGAAGCTGAATACTTGAGCCTCTTTGCTTCCAGCGGCCGATGCTGTTCAGACCGCCCGGACATTGGGTTGACGGGGTCGCCGCGCCGGCGTCCGGGTCTGCCGCGTCGGAGGAAAGGGTAAGCGTGCACGGGTCCGTGGCCCCGATGCTCAGTTTCCAGACCCCCGTGACGGGCTCCTCGGCGCGGGCGAGAGCGACCGTGGACAGAGCGAGGAAAGCGCCAATGGCGAGCGAACCAATCTTGGTCATGTGAATGTTTCCTTCATCATTTAGCGTTCAGAACAATAGTGACTGCATTCCCTGTTGAGAAGTGCGATTCCTGCATGGGCTTGATGAATGTTTGGCGGAGCTGACCCTCCACCAACAACTCGGCCCATAAGTTTCAATGGCTTACGGCTGCGGACGATAAGCCCGCCGGTAAACGCCGTCCGGCAATTTTCGGCTGCCATGGAAAGGGTTTCGTAACCGCTCTGCCCACAGGGTTCGATCGGGCAAGGCCGATTCGCGGGAAGGGACACCCAATTTTTGCTCGGTTGGCGACCCGAATCAGGCACAATGCCGCTTCCGGCCTTCTCCTGTTCGCTGAGCCCCGGCGCATGGCCATGACCGCTGTCCGCGCATCCTCGGAAGACCTCGCGCCCCCGCTGCCCCCCGGGCTGTGGCGCTATGCCGCGATCGCCTGCATCGTCGTTGCACTCACGGCCGCCGTGGTTGCGCTCGGCGCGCCGGTGGCTGCGGGTTGGCCAGGCGTAATGCTGCTTGCCGGCATCGGTTTTGTTGCGGGAATACTGCTCTGGGCGATCCGCACGCGCTCGACGGCCGACGTGACGGAAGCGAGCCTCATTGCCGAGGCCGCCGCCAGCAGCAGCGTCGGCTGGGCGATTACCGACCGGCACGGCACGGTTGTCCACGCAAGCGCCGCCTATCGCGAATTCGCGGGCGCGACAGGCAAGGATGTACAGAGACCGGCGCTTCTGATGAGCGGCGACGGGGCCGCCGCCGCGCTTTTCCGGCTAAGCCGCAAGGCAGAGGCAGGCGAAGCGCACGAAGAGACTTACCGCAGCGAAAACGGAACCGAATTCACCGCCAGCGTGCGGCCCATCGCCGGCCAGTGTACGGCGTGGTGGTTTGTGCCGCATCCCCCGTCAACACCGGCCACTGGCGCAGGCGAAAGCACCGGCGCGTCGACGGAGTTTTTCGAACACGCGCCGATCGGGCTCGCCATCGTCGCGCAGGACGGAACGATCATCGAAGCCAATGCGCGCTTCTGCCGGTTTTTCCACCTTGTCGGTCCAGTCGGCGGACGTGCCCTCTCCCAATGCGTGGCGGCGGCGGATTCGAGCGCTCTGGCCGAAGCGATCGCGGGCACCGCAAGCGAAGGTTTCACCAAGGTTTTCGTACATCCCGCGGAGCGCAGCGAATGGCTGGCCGAAATCCATCTCCGCCGCATGCCGGAGGCGGAGCGGCTGGCGCTTTATCTTGTCGACGTTTCCGAGCAGAAGGCGCTCGAGACGCGCGTCGCGCAGTCCCAGAAAATGCAGGCGATCGGCCAACTCGCGGGCGGTGTCGCGCACGATTTCAACAACCTTCTTACCGTTATCATCGGCAACAGCGAATTCCTTCTGATGCGTCACCCGGCCGGCGATCCGTCGTTCCGGGAAATCAACGAGGTTCATCAGAACGCGTTGCGCGCGGCCACGCTTGTCGGCCAGCTGCTTGCGTTTTCGCGGCAGCAGACGCTGCAGCCGCGCCTGCTCGCACTCCGGGATTCGATCGGCGAACTCGCCCATATGCTGCGCCGGCTCCTGCGCGAAGGCGTGGAGCTGAAGCTCGAGCACGGCAGCGATCTCTGGCCTGTACGTGCCGACGAAACGCAGATCTCCAACGCGCTGATCAATCTCGTCATCAATGCGCGCGACGCGATGCCGAAGGGGGGGACCGTCACCATCGCGACCCGGAACGAAACGGTCGGCCAACCAGTCGTGCTCGGGACCGGCACCATGCCGGCAGGCGACTACGTCCGCATCGACGTGCGCGATACCGGCGTCGGCATTCCGCACGACCATATGGAAAAGATTTTCGATCCGTTCTTCACGACGAAACCGGTAGGGCAGGGAACGGGCCTCGGCCTGGCGACGGTCTACGGGATCATCAAGCAGACGGGCGGATTCCTGACGGTCGAAAGCGAAATCGGCAAAGGCTCGGTTTTTCGGATCTATCTCCGGCGCGACAAGGGCGAGGCTGTACAATCGCCGGACGCGGAACGCGTTGCCCCGCGCGACATCACCGGCCAGGAAACCATTTTGCTCGTCGAAGACGAAGAAGCGGTGCGAAGTTTCGCCGCGCGCGCACTCAAGCTGCGCGGGTATCAGGTGCTCGACGCGTCGGGCGGCGAGGAAGCCCTGGAGGCAGTACGGCGGCACGCGGGCGAGATCCATCTCCTCATTACCGACGTCGTGATGCCCAATATGGACGGACCGACGCTCGTCCGCGCGATCCGCCGGCTGCGCCCGGAGATTGCGGTTATCTTCATGTCGGGCTATGCCGAAGAAGCTTTCCGGCGCAACGACGAGAACGCAGCCGAACTGCATTTCCTTCCCAAGCCTTTCGGCCTGAAGCAGCTCGCCGCGAAGGTGAAGGACGTCCTTTCCACTGCCCCTGCGCCGGTCGAATAACAGAAAGATTCGCGTCTTTAAGTCCGTCTGCGTACA
>DATGGN010000116.1:0-41060 GCA_035308485.1 Rhizomicrobium sp. | reverse complement strand
CCGGCAAGCGCATCCTCGATGCGTTGACGCGCATCGCCCTTGAGGGCGTGAATGTCGCCCGCGACGGCTCCGCCGGAAAAGCGAATGTACACAAGTTCGGCCACCGGAAGTTTGCCGAGGTCGGCAAAGCCGCCGCTTTCGAGGATCGCGCCCTCCAGCGGCAGTTGCTGCGCGAATTTCGCCACCTGGGGATCCGTTGGCGGCTTGCCGGTCTTGTAATCGACGACGGCTGCGCCTCCCCCTCGCAGAACGTCAATGCGGTCCGCTCTTCCCTTAAGCACGAAAGGCCCCGCGGGCCCTGCGATTTCCATGCGTCCGTCGACTTCAAGCAGCGAGCGCGCGATTTGCTCTCGCCGCTTTCGCTCCTCGTTGACGAACCAGCGCGCCGCCCGAATGAAGCGCGGCCGCCAGAGCGCGAGCGCAACCTGCGGAACGCCGTAACGGGCAAAGGCTTCGTCCGCCAGCGCAATCAGGCGGGCCTCTGCCTGCGCAGGCCAAACCGATGCGGTTTCCGCGACGAAACGCTCCAGCACGTCATGCATGATCCTGCCCCGGTCCAGTGGACCGACATCGGCATCCAGCGGATCGAGCGACTTCAGCTTCAGAATCCGGCGAGCGTAAATCGCGTACGGATCGCGCAGCCATTTCTCGATCTCGGTGACGGACAGTTCGCGCGGCCGTTCACCAACGGGCGGGCGCGGCTCGGGCGCCGGTACAGGCCTTGGTGCTTCATCCGGAATCAGGAACAGCTGACCGTAACTCGCGTAAGGTGGACCCTTCGAAAGCGATTTTTCCTGCCCGATCCCCCCGGCCAGTTGCTTCACGCGCTGCAGCCAGCGCGATGCGACCGTCGGCACGCCATCGACTTTCATGGCCCGCGTGAGACGCACCTCGGTCGTCGCTGCAAGCGTGGCGAAGTCGTGTGCCGCGAGTCCGATCGAACGTTCCGGCGATTCGAGGCCGAGCCGTGCGCGCATGTTGCGCGAGAGCCACGGGTCCGCCGCCGCAGATGCCGGCCACGTTCCTTCGTTCAACCCGCCCAGAACGACGAGGTCGAAGCACTGCAGGCGTGCTTCAAGGGGACCCAGAATCGAAAGTCGCGGGTGGCGTCCGAACTGGGGCCTGACGGGTTGCTCTTCCGCAAACTGACGCAGCAACAGGGGATAGGAGGACGGTTCAATATCCGGAAAATCCTCGCCTGCACGAACGACGGCCTCCATCACCGCTGCGGCGGCTTCGCCATCGTCGCCGCGCCACAGGCGATGGCGCCCTTCGAATTTCTCGGTACTCGCGAGCTTTTCCGCCGCCTCGCAATGAAGCTCCACCAACCTTGCGAGTGACAGGGCAGGCGACGCCATGGCGGCCGCGAACGGCTGAAGCATGTTGGCGAATTGGGAAAACCATTCGGCCAATTCGGCGAGTACGGGTGCGAAGCCGCTCTCCGCTCTGGTCGCACGGACGCTTTCAATGGCCTTCTGTACGCCTTTCAGCCCCGGATCCGGCCGCGGTCCGCGCAGGACAATGCGATCAAGCAGACGCGCATGACGGCGAAAATCGCGCGGATGCTCACCCCCAGCGGCAAGCGGATGCTTGAGCAGCGCCAGCAGCGGAACGGGCGCGAAGGATTCGGCCGCTGCTTCCGCCAGCAGGCCAAGAAAAGCGCCCGGCGGCGTACGTGCGAGCGGCACTCCCGCGGAATCGTCGATGGCGATGTCCCAGCGCCGAAGCTCCGCCGCGACACGCCGCGCGAGGCCGCGGTCCGGCGTAACGAGCGCTGCGGTTCGATCCTTCGATTCCGCGACCTCGCGCAGAACGAGCGCAATCGCGAGGGCTTCTTCGCCGGGATGCGCAGCTTCGACCACGGAAATCCCCGCCAGTCCTTGCGCCAGGGACTCCGATTGGGTTCGCGCCAGTTCGCACCACGCGTCGGTGGTCGGCGGCGGCCGCAACGCCTCGCGCAGAAAGGAGTTGCGCGCCGAAGGAGCGCCAACACCGTCCCAATTTGCGACCTCGTTCCGCGAAACTCCCAACCGCTCGAGCAGCTGCTTCATTCCGTATTGCGGATGACCCGGCCCGAGCGCGGCCCAACTCTCTTCGTCCATTTCGCGATCGAGCGCTGGAAGCACGATGGCCCCATTGGGCAGCCCGACGATGGCACGCAACAGTTCCGAAGTCGCGGGAATGCTGCCCGTCGTTCCCGCGGCTATGACGGGTGCGGACACCCGCTTCTCGCGGTAGCGCCGGGCAGCAGCGTACAGAAGCCGGTTGCGGCGGTCGGCGCGATCGATTGTACCTTCCAAAGCGAGTATGGCCGGCCACTGCCCGTGCAGGAAAAGGAGAAAATCGCGAACACTCGCCCAATGTCCGGCGAGCGATTCCGGCGCAAGCCCCCGCAGTTTTTCGAGGTCAGGCTTGTACGTCTCCACTTCATCGAGATATCGCGCGAGCGGACGGGCCATGGCCGCAGCGCGCGCGAAGCCCGGCGGCGCGCCGCGCTGTTCTGCCCACCGGCGAACCAGCGCCGCGAGAAGCAGTCGGCGACGCACGGGATCGATGGCGGGGGGCAGATCGATGGCGTCGACGTCGGGATCGAAGAGGAACTCCTCGTCGTCCTCATCTCCGAGGGCCCGAATCTGCGGCAGCAACGCCGCGTTATTGAAAAGACGCGCAAACCGCTCGCCAAGCACCCGCGCCGCGCGGCGCGTGGGCAAAAAGATCGTCGCCGACGCGAGCACCAGGGGATCGTGGGCGCCTTTGAGCCGCGCAACCACGCCGCGTGCGAGCGTGCCGGCGAAATCCTCTCCTGCCGCAATCGTGTAGAGGCCCGCTGCCATCGCCTTATGACGGGAGAGTATCGGCGAGGAACTCTTCCGTCTGGGTTAGCGCTTCGGGGGTGCCGACATGCATCCACACGCCGTCGAGACGCAATCCAAAAAGCCTCCCGCGCGCGATTGTACGGTCCCACAGCGGATTGATGGAGAAATCGCCGGCACTGCACCCGTCGAAGAACCGGGGATGGATGATCTGTACGCCGGGAAACGCAAATGGCGACAGCCGCTGCTCCGGCACGCGCGAAAGCCGTCCGTCGGCGTCCATCAGAAAATCGCCGGAACCTTCGTATCCGATCGCATTCACGAGAGATGCCACAAGCAGAAGCGCGTCCATTTCCCCGTCATCCCAACGCTCCATCATGCGCGCCATGGCGTGGCCGTAGCCTTCGACCCAGATCGAGTCTGCGTTGTGCACAAAGAAGGGTGCGTCTTCGAAGAAGGGAAGCGCCTTGAAAATTCCTCCGCCACTGCCGAGCAAGCGGTCGCTCTCGTCGGAGATGCGTATTTCAACGTCTTTCCGCTTCGCCAGATGCTCTTTCAGCAGGCCGGCATGATGATGGACGTTGACCACGACGAGTTCCACGCCCGCTCCGACCAGGCGATCGATGACATGGTCGATCAACGGTTTGCCGCGTACCTTGACCAGGGGTTTGGGCAGGTGGTTCGTCAGCGGACGCATGCGCGTACCGAGGCCCGCGGCCAGCACTATTGCCCGACGCGGACGGTTCACGCCAATGCTCCAGCCGTCTCGCAACCGCTACGGGTTTCCGAAGGGATGGCGCGGTCGTACCAGGCGCGAAGCTTCGCCAGCATCGGATGCGAAAGATCACGCTCGAGATAACCCCACACTCGCGGCAGGAGCGATAGATAGCGGCGCTTGCCGTCGCGATTGGCAAGACGCGCAAATATTCCCGCGATTTTCGTGTTGCGCTGCGCCGCCGTCACAGAGAGTTCGGCCGCGAACGCCTCCTCGTCGATGTTGCAGCCCTGAGCGTTGATCGCCGCGAAATAGCGGTTTTGCATGGCGCGCGCGAGTTCTGGGGCCACGTCGCGGCGCGCGTCTTCGAGCAGAGAGATCAAGTCATAGCTTCGGTTTCCGGCAAGCGCATCCTGGAAATCTATCATCCCGACGCTACACAGACCTTGCCGGCCGGGAAGCCAGAAGAGGTTCTGCGCATGGTAGTCACGATGTACGAATACGCTGCCGGCCGAACGAACGCTGCTCAGGGTCTCCGACCACAGCGCACGATGCTCGAGGATCTCGTCGGGAGCGGCCGAGCGGCCAAGAGCGTGTGGAACAAACCACTCCGTCATCAGATCGACTTCGGCCAATTCGGCATGAAGATCGTAATCGTAGAGAGGCAGTTGGCCGGGCAAGACAGGCGGTGCCGGTTCCGCGTGCATCCGCACTATGGCATCGGTGGCCGCGCTGTACATCGCCATCTCGTCGGCACCCCGGCCGAGCACGTCGGCATAGAGGTCATCGCCGAAATCTTCCAGCAGCACGAATCCCTTGGCCACGTCGGCGGCATAGATTTCCGGCGCGGCAAGTCCACGCCCGCGCAGATAATTTGCCGTCGCGATGAACCGCGAGCAGTTCGCGCCTGCAAGGCGCGCCACTGCATTGTAACCGAGCGCGAACCGCTGCTCCGGAGTGGCGACGGGCGGACAGGACGGCGCTTCCGCCTTTTGCGGCTGATCCATCAGCATCGCGCTCTTGCCGGCATGCAGCGCGCGATAGTAGCGCCGCGTCGATGCGTCGCCGCGCAAGGCGACAAGCCTGGCGTCATCCCATCCCGTGCCCGTGAGGAATTCGCGCGCTTCCTCGCTTCTGTCGCCGTTCATGACAGCTCCTGCAGGAACGACCAGCGTTCTGCTCCCGACATTGCTACGCGGCGCTCACTCTGTCCGGATATCTCCATCTCGATCCACAACGCATTTTCGGGGATGCACGATTCTGCACGTTCCGGCCATTCGATAAGCACTGCGCTGTCGCGCAACGCGTCTTCAATGCCCAATTCAGCCAACTCCGTGGCGTCCCTGATCCGGTAGAGGTCACAATGCAGGACCTTCAACCGCGGCGTCTCGTATTCCTGGACGAGCGTGAAACTCGGACTTGGCACCTCGCCATCCACACCCAGCGTCCGCAAGATTGCACGCGCGAGGGTCGTCTTGCCCGCCCCCAGGGCGCCTTTCAGCGCGAGGGTGTCGCCCACGCGCAATTCCGGCGCAATTCGCCGGGCCAGATCTTCTGTTTCGGCAAGGCTCCGCACCATAACGCCGCCTTGAAATCCCGACGTTTTTTCCGCCATTCGGCGGCCTTGTAACGTGGCCCGGACAACGCGACAACAGAGTCTGCGTCCGTGTGCCGCTCATTCCACACCTTTCGTTGGCGCGTTGCCCGCGAAAGAGTGCCAGGCTCGGATCGAGGAGTGAATCCGAATGATAAAATGCGGACTGTTGCTCATGGCGGCGATCGTGACAGGCGCCGCGGCGGCGCAGGCGGTTGATCTTCCCGGCCAGCGATTCTCGATTTCGCCTGCTTCCCTTCCCAAACCGCACGCGACGGCCGCAGTTGCCAACGACTCCAAGGTAATCGCGCGACCACCAGGCGCGCTTCCGAAAGCGCCCGACGGGTTTGCTGTTTCCGTTTTTGCCGACAACCTCTCGCACGCGCGGTGGATGACCGTCGCTCCGAATGGCGATATCTTCCTCGCCCAATCGGATGCCGGAAAAGTCGTTGTCATGCGGCCGACGAGCGACGGCACGCATGCCGCGATGGTGAGCACCTTTGCTGCCGGCTTCGATCGGCCGCACGGCCTCGCTGTGCACAATGGGTCGTTGTATGTCGCCGATGTAAAATCCCTATGGCGGCTCCGCTACACCGACGGCGCGCTTCGCGCATCGGGCGAACGCGTTCGCCTTGCCGCCACCACACCGCCCCAAGGGCCGGGACATTTCACGCGCGACATCGTGTTCGACTCGAAAGGAACGCTTTACCTGGCGATCGGCAGCCGTGAAAATGTCGGCCAGGATCCGTTGCCCTTCGCGAGCGTACAGATCGTCAATCCCGACGGATCGCTCTCGACGTTTGCGAGCGGGCTGCGCAACCCGGTCGGCATTGCTTTCTATCCGGGTACGGACGATCTCTATGTCACGGTGAACGAGCGCGACGGCCTTGGCGACGACCTGCCGCCGGACTATCTCACGCACATCCAGAAGGGCGACTTCTTCGGATGGCCCTATGCCTATATCGGCAACAATCCCGATCCCGATTACGGAAAGAAACGGCCCGACCTGGTCGCGAAAACGAAAACACCCGATGTGCTGTTCGAGGCCCATTCGGCGCCACTGGGGCTCGTGTTCTACGACGGCAGCCAATTTCCATCGGACTACAAGGGCAACGCCTTTGTCTCGCTGCACGGCTCGTGGAACCGGTCGCATCCCACCGGCTACAAGGTCGTGCGCGTGAAATTCACCAACGGCCGGCCGGAAAATGCGTACGAGAATTTCCTTACCGGATTCTGGGACGGAGTGAGTTCGCCCGCGCGTGTGTGGGGCCGGCCCGTAGGGCTCGTCGTGGCCAGGGACGGCAGCCTTCTCGTCGCCGATGATGCGGGCGGCAGAGTATGGCGCGTGGCGTACAAGCCGAAATAGATTACGACTTTGGCCCTATGGCAGGGAGCCTGAGGCGGGCTTCAAGGCCTCCAAGTGCACTGTCGCCCAGCACAAGCGACCCGCCGTACAGCTTGGCAATGTCGCGGACAATGGCGAGTCCAAGTCCGGTGCCCGGTACAGATTCGTCCAGCCGCTCGCCTCGTTCACCCGCCCGGGCGCGCTCCTCGGGCTCGATGCCCTCGCCGTCGTCCCCCACGGCCAACTCGAGCCACGGACCACCATTCTTGCGCGCGGCGACGATTACGTGCGCGTTCGCCCATTTGCAGGCGTTGTCGATCAGATTGCCCACCATCTCTTCCAGATCCTGCCGCTCGCCGCGGAAGGCGAGATTCGGCGGGCAGTCGACATCGATGGTAAGGCTGCGATCGGCGTGGATGCGCGTAAGCACGCGCGCAAGATCATCGATCACCGGCTTCACATTGGTTCGATTGCCAAGAACATCCAGGGCGCCCGCCGCCCTCGCGCGGCTGAGGTAGTGATCAACCTGGCGTCGCATCACCGCGACCTGCCTCAACACGGCATCGGCCAGCGGACCGGGATGCGCGGCCGCCTCGCTCGCGAGCACGCTGAGCGGCGTCTTGAGGAAATGCGCGAGGTTGGAGACGTGCGTGCGCGCGCGACCGACTACCTCCGCGCTGTGTTCGATGAGGCTGTTGAGTTCGGAAGCGAGCGGCGCGATCTCCGCCGGGAAACGGCCTTCGAGCCGCCGCGCCTGACCCTCGCGAATTCGCGCGAGTGCACGGCTCACACCGTTGAGGGGCTGCAGTCCGATTCGAACCTGAACGAAGATGGCGGCGATCAGGCCGACGCCAAGGATTGCGAGGGACCAGAACAGGATGCCGTTGAACTTCGCGACCTCGTTCTCAACCTGCGCTACATCCGCAGCGATGAGCAGCAGGAAGGCCCGCGTGGGACCCTTCGGCGCGGCAGGCGAAACCGGGAATTCGATGCGGCGGGCCACGAACCGCAGCCGTTGTCCGTCCGGTCCTTCTGCGTGACCCCACTCAAGATCCCGCGATGTCTTGAAATCGGTCACTCTGAGAGATGCGGTCCCGACTGTACGAACGGGCTGGCCGAACGTCAAAAAGCGATCCCACAGCGAACGCGAAATCTGGGCAAGGTTTGTAAGCGGGCCTTTGGGACCTTCCGGGGTTATTTGCCAATACCAGCCCGAATAGACGCGCTCGAAACGCGGATCGGTAAAGCGTCCCTGCAGCGACAGCCCGCCTCCGGAAGTGGGTTCGGCGGCGGCAATCATCTCGTCGAGGTCGGCTCTCAGGCGCGCATCGAAGTCGGCTTCGACGGCCGAGCGGAAGAGACCCGACAGCGCGTAACCGCCGACGAGCAGGCCGAGCAGAGTCCAGACGGCGGCGGCTGCGATCAGCCGGGCCGCAAGCGAATCAAGCTTTGGCGTGATTGGCAGCTTCAGCCCTGTCCGGAGTGTCGAGACAATAGCCAAGTCCGCGCACCGTCTGAATCAGATTGGCGTCGAGCTTCTTTCTGAGGCGTCCGACGAAGACCTCGATCGTGTTCGAATCGCGATCGAAGTCCTGATCGTACAGATGTTCCACGAGTTCGGTACGGGAAACCACCCGTCCCCGATGGTGCGCCAGATAGGCGAGAAGCCGGTACTCGAGAGAGGTGAGTTTCACCGGGTTTCCGTCGAGCGTGACCCGCGATGACCGGGTGTCGATCCGCAAGGGGCCTATTTCGATCTCGGAGGTTGCAAAACCCGCCGCGCGGCGAAGCAGCGCGCGCACCCGCGCCAGCAACTCTTCGGTGTAGAACGGCTTTGCGAGATAATCGTCGGCGCCCGCATCGAAGCCCGCGACCTTGTCGCTCCACCGATCGCGCGCGGTCAGGATCAACACCGGCATCTTGCGCCCGGCTTTGCGCCATTGCTGCAGCACGCGCACGCCATCCATCTTGGGAAGACCAAGATCAAGAATGACCGCGTCATAGGGTTCCGTGTCACCCAGAAAATGCCCCTCCTCCCCATCGCTTGCGCTGTCCACGACGTAACCCGCATCGGCGAGGGCCCGCTTCAACAGGCGCTGCAGATCCTGGTCGTCCTCGACGAGAAGAATGCGCATTGATCCCCTTCGGTCCTGTCAGCGACGCCGTCCGCCGAAACCCATTCCGCCGGGGCGCCAGCCTCCTGGCCGCCAGCCGCCGAATCTGCCGCGCGGCCCCGGCATCGGCCCCGCATACGGATAATAGCGCAAACCGCTTGGTGGCATCATGAAACCCGGTCGATACCCGCTCAAAGGCCCTATGACACGACCGGTGCGGGCATCGGTGTCGAGCCAGATTACGCGGCCTTCCGGCGTCAGCCATTTGATACGGTAGTGCCATCCCCCAAGCGGGTCGGGATAGGGCCCTTCAGCGTCAAAAAACCGGCCGGGCCGACCATTCCGGATCCCCGGCAAAATGCGGTCAAGCGGCTGAACGTTGTACCCGGGAGGCGCGGGATGCCGCCCCTGCGCGGAGGCCGGTGCTCCGAAAGCCAGCAGGGCGAGCAAAAAGCCAAGGCAGACGCGCCGGAACATCCGGTTTTCCTAATGCTTTTGCAATGAACGGCGGATGAACGGTGTCTTCCGGCCGGGTTCAGCCGAAAACGCATTCTAGAGCACCGAGGCGTCAGGCTCCAATGCCATCCCTGCGGCGTTAATCCATCTTTGAAGGGCCGGAAGATTGGCCGTGTCAACCGCCTTGACGAAACCAGCTCACGCAGACCGCCGGGAGACAGGCCAGGCGGAATTTGCGCGCGGCGGCACCGGCAGCAACGCAGGGGCCTGTTTGAACTTATGCCGCCGTCGAGCGCCGAATGCCGTGCCCGTCATGTGGATGCGACCAGCGGGTCTTGAAAGTGCCGCAAAGCTTCGCAAGGAACCATACGCGTCATGAAGGGCACGGGCATTTTGAAGAAATTGCAAGCGGTTCGGCTCTATGCGGCGAAGCGCGAGCCTGGTTTTGTTCGCATCGCCGGCATTGCCGTCGCCGTCGTGGCGATACCGCTGACGCTGATCTGGCTCATCCCTGCGTTTCTTGTGTGGTCCGCGCCCCAGATCGACATGTCGCAGGATCTGTACTCCGTCAACCGTCCGGTAGCATTTACCTTTCTGGATTCTCAGGGACACATTGCCGGCCATCGGGGAGCCATTGTCGGCGATCGTCTGAGTCTGGACGAAATGCCGCCCTATCTGCCGGCGGCCTTCATCGCCATGGAGGACCGCACCTTCTACGAAAACGAAGGCATCGATGTGCGTGGCCTTCTGCGCGCCGCGTGGATGAATTTTCGCGCCGGCCATGTGGTTGCGGGAGGGTCCACCATAACCCAGCAGACCGCAAAAATCGTGTTCCTGTCTCCCAGGCGCACTTTCGCCCGAAAGTACGAAGAACTGATCGACGCTGCGGCGCTGGAAAAGTCCTTGAGCAAGAAGCAGATCCTCGACCTCTATCTCAATCGAATCTATCTCGGCTCCGGCGCTTACGGTGTCGATGGCGCGGCGCATGTCTATTTCGGAAAGTCGGCACGCGATCTCACGCTTCCCGAAGCCGCCATGCTTGCGACCCTCACGCGGGCGCCGTCCGCCTTTTCGCCCCGACGCGACCTCGCCGCTGCACAGGAGCGCGCAGACTCGGTGCTCCACGCGATGGTACAGACCCATGCCATCACCAGGGCGCAGGCCGAGGATGCAATCGAACACCCCGCGGTCATCACCGACCGCAGAATTGTCGATGCGCGCAACTTCTTTCTCGATACCGCGGGAGAAGAGGCATTACAGCTGATCGAGTCCAACGGCGCTCAGCACAGTGCCGATCTTATTGTACACACAACGCTGGATCCGTCTCTCGAGGACGCGGCGCGACATGCGCTGGCACACACGCTCGACGCCAGGGGCAAGCGTGCGCACGCGCATGAGGGCGCCATTGTCGTAATGAAGACCGACGGCGCAGTGTCCGCGCTCATCGGGGGTCGCGACTACGATTCGAGCACGTTCAATCGGGCGACACAGGCAAAGCGGCAACCCGGCTCTGCGTTCAAACCTTTCGTCTATCTCGCCGCGCTCGAGAACGGCATGAGTCCCTGGGACACGCGGGACGATGAGCCGGTGAACATCAACGGCTGGTCGCCGACCAACTATAACGGCCAGAATTACGGTACCGTGACTCTGGCGAGCGCGCTCGCGCATTCGATCAATACGGTCACAGCCGGCGTTGCCCAGGATGTCGGTATCGACAAGGTTATCAACGCCGCCCACCGCTGCGGTATCACTTCACCACTCCAGGCCAACCCGTCGCTGGCGCTCGGCACTTCCGACGTGACTCCGCTGGAGCTGACCGCGGCCTACGGCACGTTCGCGTCCGGCGGCTTACGCGTCACGCCCTATTTCGTAACGACCGTCGAAGACAATGCCCATCACGTGCTTTTCCAGCGCAAGGCCGAAACCGAGCCGCGCGTCATCGCGAGCAGCGTCAATCGCGACCTGACGATGATGCTCTATGGCGTCGTTACCCAGGGTACCGGCCGTTCGGCCGCACTTCCCGGCCGCGAGGCTGCGGGCAAGACAGGAACCACACAGGACTATCGCGATGCCTGGTTCGTCGGTTTCACACCCGATTATGTCACCAGCGTCTGGGTCGGGAACGACAACAACGCGCCAATGCGGAACGTGACCGGCGGCACCCTGCCGGCAGCGATCTGGAAGGACGTGATGGTCGTGGCCGAGCGCGGCCTGCCCGCCAAAGCTCTCGACAAATCGTCCTCCGAGCCTCCGGTAGACACCGAGACGGAAACCGCCAGCACCGACCAGACAACCGCGAACAGCGCGGACGACGAATCGGCTCCTGGCGATGCGAGCCGATCCGATTCCGAATATCCGCCTGCGCAACAATCGGCGCCCACGAGCAGTCTCAAGTCGGAACACCGGTCGTTTTGGGATTGGCTGACCGGCGGCGGAGGCGATGATGCGCAATCCGATCGACAGCCCGAACAGCCGAACCGGGAAACAGCCAATCAACCTCCACCCCCACGTGACGAGGACAGCGGCCAACCCGAGCAGCGCGTGGAGCGTTACCCAGCACCTCCGCCCGATGGGGAGAGCGGCCAACCGCGCGTCGAGCAATACCCTCCCCGCGTCGCAGGCCCGCCACCACCTGACCGCTCGGATCCTCCGCCGGATTCGAATGCCGACGAACCTCCCGTCTACCCGGACGATGAATCCGGCCCACCGGTGCGCGATCCGGATTCCACCCCGCCGGTCGTCGTACATCGCCGGAATTTGCCCCCGCCTCCACCGCCGCCGCCCCCACCCGACGACGACAACGGCGACGGCAATTGACGTCACCTCCTGACGGTCTTCCGTAATCCGTGGTCGAATTTCCGCACCGCCAGCCTGGCGCGGCGATTTCCCGAAATTCGACTCCGGCCTTGATTGCGATATTGTCGCGCAATGGACGTGCTGCATACGCTTGACATCGGCGGCTGGAACGACCGGCCCTCGCGCGAAGAGCAGGACCGGGCGGCCCTGGCACTCGAGAGCGGAACCGTACTGTACTTTCCCCGCCTCGCGTTTTTGCTCGACGAGGATGAGCGGGCACTCCTCACGTCCGGTGTGTCGGACGGAAAGGCAAAGAACGTCAGCCTGACACCGAACGGCAAATTGCGAGGCACTTCGTGTACGGGCGCGGCGGCCGGAAGTCTGAAAAATATGATCGAGCGTTTTGCCGAGAGGGCGGCCCATCTGGTCGCCGCACTTGTTCCCGCGTACGAAGGTCGTCTCCAGCGCGCTTCAACAAGCTATCGTCCGGTGGAAATCGCGGGCCGAACCGCATCAGCCATTTACGACGACACACGCCTTCACGTGGACGCATTTCCATCGCGACCGATGCGAGGACGCCGCATTCTGCGCGTGTTCTCCAATATCAATCCCGATGGTGCCCCGCGCGTCTGGCGCGTCGGCGAAGACTTCGAGGCGATGGCGCGAAGATTCCTGCCGGCGGCGCATGAAGGCTCGCGCGCGTGGGCACACGTCTTGCGGACTCTGGGCATTACCAAAGACGTGCGTTCGCGCTACGACGATTTGATGCTTTCGCTGCACGACGGGGCAAAACGCGACGACAACTACCAGCGGTCGTCGCCACAGACGGAAATCCGCTTTCCTCCGGGATCGACCTGGATCTGTTATACCGATCAGGTCATGCACGCGGCGCTCGCCGGACAATACGTCCTTGAACAGACATTGCATCTCGACGTCGGCGCGATGGTCGCGCCAGAGCGCTCACCGCTGCGCATCCTCGAACGTTTGCGCGCGCGCGCGCTCATCTGAACGAACCGAACCGGTGGCCACGAAGCGGTGCCTGTGAAGTTCACTTCATCGTGGTGCCGGCGGGGCAGCCATGCGGTTGACCTCGCGGGAGGCGCAAATTAACTCTCGGCGGCAGCTGCCCATGCCCGGACTCTATGTGAAGAAATCCCCGTTCCTCCCGGCCGCGCGACCAATTGTTGTGGTCGTTTGTGCGAGCCTGCTGCTGGCTCTTGCGGCCTGCGGTCAGAGTGGCGGACAGCGAGGATTGGGCAACCGCAAGCCCGATGTCGGCGTCATCGTGATCCGCTACCAGCCCGCGCTGCTCACCGCCGAGCTCCCGGGTCGTACGAGTCCCTACCGCGAAGCAGACGTGCGGCCTCAGGTGAACGGTATAGTGACCGCGCAACTCTTTGACCAGGGATCGACGATCCGCGCCGGCCAGGCGTTGTACCAGATCGATCCCGCGCCGTATCGCGCTGCGGTTGAAAACGCCAAAGGCGCGCTCGCGAACGCTCAGGCGAACCTTGCGACCGCAAAGGCCAAAGCTCAACGCTATGCAATGTTGCTGAAGCAGAATGCGATTGCACCGCAGGATTACGACGATGCGCAGGCGGCCTGGAAGCAGGCGCAGGCGAACGTCGAACAAAACGGCGCAGCACTCGAAAGTGCGAAAATCAATCTCGGGTATACAACCATCACCGCGCCCATTTCCGGGCATATCGGACGCTCGCTCGTTACCGTGGGCGCGCTCGTGACGGCCAACCAGACCAGCCCGCTCGCCACAATTGAAACACTGGATCCCATCTATGTGGATATCAACCAATCGACGGCCGAGTTGCTTGGGCTCAAAAAAGCGATGGCGTCGGGACGCATCGCCGACAACACGCCCGAAAGTGCGCGCGTTACCCTGACGCTGGAAGATGGATCGGATTATCCATTCAACGGTATCCTGAAAGTCTCGGAAGTCAGCGTTGATCCCAATACCGGCGCTGTCGTGCTGCGCGCCGTGTTTCCCAACCCCAAAGGGATTCTTCTGCCGGGCATGTACGTCCGCGCCCGCATCGTGGAAGGTGTAGACCGACACGCAATTCTTGCGCCGCAACAGGGTATCAGCCGCGACGAGAAAGGAGAGCCGACCGCGCTCATCGTCGACGCCAAGGGTATCGTGCAATTGAAAGTGCTGCGGGCACCGCGGGCCGTGGGCGGCTTCTGGCTGGTGACGGCCGGCCTCGAGCCCGGCGACAGGCTGATCGTGGACGGCTTGCAGAACGCGCGGCCCGGACAGGCGGTGCACGCCGTCCCCGCGTCCATCCCCGTCGCGCCGGCGCCGACGGACGGCACCTGAGCACCGCGCCGAATGTCGCGCTTTTTCATTGATCGTCCGGTCTTCGCGTGGGTGATCGCCATTGCGATCATGCTCGCGGGCGCGCTTTCGATTGTCGTTCTGCCGGTCGAGCAATATCCCACGATCGCGCCGCCTTCGGTGAACATCAGCGCTTTCTATCCCGGCGCTTCGGCCGAGACGCTGCAGAACTCGGTAACGCAGGTCATCGAACAGCAGCTGACCGGCATCGACAACCTTCTGTATTTCTCGTCATCGAGCAGCGCCTCCGGCGGTGCCAGCATCAGTGCAACCTTTGCCCCCGGCACGAATCCGGATATCGCCCAGGTGCAGGTGCAGAACAAGCTGCAGCAGGCGATTGCGCTGCTTCCGCCGGAGGTTGTACAGGAAGGCATCACGGTCGCCAAATCCCAGTCGCGTTTTCTGCTGATCCTCGCGCTTTCCGACACGAGCGGCCGTCTTTCGGATCGCGATCTTGCCGACTACCTGACGAGCCGTCTGCACGACCCGCTGGCGCGGGTGCCGGGCGTCGGCGACGTGCTCGTCTTCGGGTCGCCTTATGCGATGCGAATCTGGCTCAATCCCTACAAGCTCTCGACCTACGGATTGATGCCGTCCGATGTGCGCAACGCCGTCGAGGCGCAGAATGTGCAGGTCACCGCCGGGGAACTTGGAGCGCAGCCGGCGGTGCATGGGCAGGAGCTTGATGCGACGGTAACGGCGCAATCACAGCTGCAGGCCCCCGATCAGTTCCGCAATATCATTTTGAAAGGAAACACGGGCGGCGCCGTGGTGCGGCTCGGCGACGTGGCGCGCGTCGAATTGGGAGCACAGAGCTACGGCTCCATCAGCCGTTTCAATGGTCATCCGGCGTCGGGGCTAGCCATCCGGCCTGTTCCCGGCGCGAACGCGCTCAAGACGGCAGACGCGGTCCGCAAGGAAGCCGATATTCTGGCAAAGAGCCTGCCACCCGGACTTAGACTCGATTTCGTCGTCGACAACACGAAGTTCATCCGTCTTTCGATCCGTGACGTGATCAAGACCCTGATCCAGGCGATCGGTCTGGTGATCCTCGTGATGTTCGTGTTTCTCCAAAGCTGGCGTACGACCCTCGTACCGGCGATCGCGGTGCCGGTCGTGCTGCTCGGCACGTTTGGCGTGCTCAATGCCGCAGGCTACTCCATCAATACACTGACCTTGTTCGCGCTCGTGCTCGCGATCGGCCTTTTGGTGGACGATGCGATCGTCGTGGTCGAAAACGTCGAACGCATCATCCGTACAGAAGGGCTCACCCCGCGCGAGGCGACGCGCAAGTCCATGGACGAGATCACCGGCGCCCTCATCGGCATCGCGCTTGTCCTTTCCGCCGTGTTTCTGCCGATGGCGTTCTTCGGCGGCTCGACCGGCGTCATCTACCGGCAATTCTCGATAACCATCATCTCGGCGATGGCGCTTTCCATCCTCGTGGCGCTGGTCCTGACGCCGGCTCTTTGTGCAACGCTGTTGAGACCTCACTCCCAGGAGAAATTGCCTCTCGGGCGGCGGTTTTTCGGCGGGTTCAATCGTCGGTTCGATGCGTTCGTCGTCTGGTATCGCGGCGCAGTGGAGAAGCTGTTCGGGCACCCGCGGCCCGCGCTGATCGGTTATGCGGTCATCGTCGCGATCATGGCGTTTCTCTTTCTTCGCCTTCCAACGAGTTTCCTGCCGGAAGAGGATCAGGGCGTGGTCATTGCCCAGGCGATTCTGCCGCCAGGCGCCGTCGAGTCGCGAACGCTGGCGGTGCTGAAGAAGATGGAGCAGTTCTTCCTCGTCGACGAAAAAAGAAATGTCGACAGCATCTTCACCGTCGCGGGATTCAGCTTTTCCGGACAGGGGCAGAACACCGGAATTGGTTTCGTTCACCTGAAGGACTGGGACCAGCGCCGAGGCGAAGAGAATCACGCGCCCGCGATCGCCGCGCGCGTAACCGCCGCTCTTTCCAGCGTGCGCGACGCGCAGGTTTTTGCGCTCGTGCTGCCGGCAGTGCCGGAACTCGGGATCACCTCCGGCTTCGACCTCGAGCTCGAGGATCGCGGGAACCTCGGACACCAAGGCCTTGTCTCCGCACAGAACAAACTCCTTCAGCTGGCGAGCAGGGACCCGATCCTCACAGCAGTACGACCAAGCGGCCTTCAGGATACCCCACAACTGCACGTCGACATCGACGAGGCCAAAGCCAACGCGCTGGGTCTTTCGATCGCTGATGTCAACGATACGCTGAGCGCCGCGTGGGGACCGATTTTCATCAACCAGTTCGTCGATCGCGGACGCGTCAAACAGGTCTACATGCAGGGCGACGCGCCATTCCGGATGAAACCCGACGACCTCGACCGCTGGTATGTCCGCGCGCAAAACGGCGAGATGGCGCCGTTCTCGTCGTTTGCAACGTACAAGTGGGTGCTCGGACCTTCGGAACTCGATCGTTACAATGGCCTGCCCGCCGTCGAAATCCAGGGACAGGCGGCACCGGGAAGGAGTTCAGGCACCGCCATGCGCGAAATCGAGAAGCTCGCCGGGCAGTTGCCGCGCGATGTCGGCTACGACTGGACCGGGCTCTCGTACCAGGAAGTTCTGTCCGGAGCCCAGGCGCCGTCGCTTTACACGATATCCATTCTCGTCGTGTTTCTTTGCCTTGCTGCTCTGTACGAAAGCTGGTCGATTCCATTCTCCGTTCTGCTCGTCATTCCGCTCGGGATCGTGGGCGCGGTTCTTGCCGCGACGCTGCGCGGCTTCTATAATGACATCTACTTTCAGGTCGGCCTGCTGGCGACGATCGGCCTTTCGGCGAAAAACGCCATCCTGATCGTGGAGTTTGCAGCTACGGGCGAGCGCGAAGGCCGCTCGATACGCGATGCGGCGCTGCATGCGGCGCGCATTCGTCTGCGGCCGATTCTGATGACGTCACTTGCATTCGTCGCCGGTGTAACACCTCTCGCGATTTCAACGGGCGCAGGAGCAGCCAGCCAGAATGACATCGGTACAGGCGTGATCGGCGGCATGATCTCGGCAACCGTCCTTGCCATCTTTTTCGTGCCGCTTTTCTTCCTTCTCGTGCGCTCCTTCGTAGCCGCGCGCAGGAGCGCACGCGATACGCACGGCTGAAGTGCCGTGACTCGCGGAATGGTTGTGCGCCGCCATCAAATGATACAGTTCAAATCCGGTTAAATTCGTTGACGAAGCGGCCGCCTATCCTTAACGTTCGACTCCGTCGCCGGACGCGATTTTCGCGGCCCGGGTCCTTTTCGAGGGAATTTCTTCACGAAGCAGAAAGCGCGCAGGCTTACAGGCTTGTGCGGGAAGGCGGCATGCGCCGCCGGTGATGCAGGCTGGGCGTCGCCCGTGAGGGCGGAGACGAAGGGACGGCATGGACCGCTACGGTTCTCGAAAAGGGCTGTTTACGCGCGCGGGCGCGTCGATCATCGCCGTTCTGTCCTGTTTCTCCCTGCTCAGCTGCGCTCACGAGGCGCCGGTCGTAGCCGAAGCCCCGAAGCCCGAGCCGGCTCCCATCGTTTGGCCCACAAGCGGATGGCAGACTTCCACGCCCGAGGCCCAGGGAATCGATGCGAACGTTCTCGCCGACGCGCTCGAACAGATTCGCGCCCGCCACATTCCCGCCAACAGCCTGTTGATCGAACGGCACGGCAAGATCGTTCTCGACACCTACTTCTATCCATTCGCCGATAACCGTACGCACAACGTGTATTCCGTAACGAAGAGCGTCACCTCGATGCTCGTCGGAATTGCCATGGCGGAGCACCACCTCGCCGACCTCAACGCGCCCGTCTATTCGCTCCTGCCGGTTCGCGCTTCGGACGATCCCCGCAAAGCGCATATTACGCTTGCGCATCTTCTCAGCATGACGTCGGGCCTCGATTGCAGGCCCGAAGGCGGCGCCAGCCTTCTCCAGCAGATGTTGAGGCAGCCGCACCTTGCCGCGTACATGATGAGCCGGCCCTCGGACGCGGAGCCCGGGACCGTGTTCGACTATTGCGGCGGAAACGCCGAAGTGGTTTCGGCGGTGCTGACCCGTACAACAGGCGCAAGCGCGCTCGACCTTGCGCGCCAGGAACTGTTCTCGCCTTTGGGCATCACCAATGTTTCATGGCCGACCGATCGCGATGGCGTTTCCCACGGCTGGGGCGACCTCGAGCTTCAGCCACGCGACATGGCGAAGCTCGGATATCTGTGGCTGCACAACGGCCGCTGGGAAGACAGGCAGGTCATTCCTGCCGATTATCTCGCCCAGGCGCTCACGCGCCATATCAGTGTACAGCCGGGAATCGATTACGGTTACGGCATGTGGCTCTATCCCGGACACAGCCCCGTCGATTTCGAGGCCAATGGAACAGGCGGCCAGCGCATCACCGTGATTCCCGATCTCGATGTCGTGGAGGTGATGACCGGAAACGGCCTCGACGCCAACGACATCGCACAACTGATTGCCGGTGCGGCGAGGTCGAACGAGCCGCTGCCGCCAAATCCGCAAGCCGACGCGCGGCTCGCGAGCCTGGTGGAAGACGCCGCAAGAGGCTCGATTGCTCCCGCGAAAATCCAGACGCAGGAATTCATCCCGATTCCTCTTCCGAAACCGGCTGTCGTTCATCACGCCTTGCCCGGGACATTGGTCGTCGACAGATCGGCGCTACCGATACCTCGCCCCAAGCCCGGCGCCCTGCATCTCTCGCCGGCGCCAGCCGTCGTCGAGAAATCGGCACCGGCCGGGGCCACAGCCGCCGACTCGCCGGGACTCCCCCTGCCGCCCGTTACCACACCCGCGCTGGCCATCGCCGCCAAGAGCTGACGCCCTTTCGACCTTCCCATAGCCGGCATAGGTTCTGACCGGAACCTCTGCGAAGGCCGGGCATTGCGGTTTCATCGCCCCGGAAACAGCGCATGGCAAAAAAACTGGCCCGCTATCAGGCCAAACGCGACTTCACGAAGACGGCGGAGCCGAGCGGCGAGGACAAAGTCGCGCGCTCCGATCGCCTTCGGTTCGTCATCCAGAAACATGCAGCGACCCGTCTCCATTATGACCTGCGGCTGGAACTTGATGGCGTATTCAAGTCCTGGGCGGTGACGAAAGGCCCTTCGCCCGATCCCCACGACCGGCGCCTCGCCGTCGAAGTGGAGGATCATCCCCTCGATTACGGCGATTTCGAAGGCACCATTCCCAAGGGACAGTATGGCGGCGGCACGGTGATGCTGTGGGATCGCGGTTTTTGGATGCCGGAAGGCGAGACAAGCGCCGAAGACATGTTGAAGAAAGGCGACCTGAAATTTGTGGTCGCCGGCGAGAAGATGCAGGGCGGATGGGTGCTCGTGCGCATGAAGCGCGGAGAGGAGAAACGTACGAATTGGCTCCTCATCAAACACCGGGACGGGTTTGAGCGCGACGGCGACGGCGACGCGCTTGTGGCGCTGGACCGTTCGGTCGCATCGGGGCGCACGATGGAACAGATTGCGGCGGGCAAAGGTCCGGGCCCCAAACCGTTCATGCGTGCATCGCGCAAGGCTTCCAAAGCCGATGACATCTGGCATTCCAACCGGGCGCCGCGCGAGCTCCCGGAGCGCGCGGCTCTTCACCCGGGCAAAACCGCGCCCCTGCGGCGCGGTCACCACGCCGCTCGCATGCCCGAATTTATCGAGCCGCAGCTCTGTTCGGTTTGCGAGGGCGCGCCGTCGCGAGCGCAATGGGTACATGAGGTCAAGTTCGACGGCTACCGCATGCAACTGCGTGTGGCCAAGGGCAAAGCCGTCCTCAGAACTCGCAAAGGTCTCGACTGGACGGACAAATTCGCAGCGATCGCACGAACGGCATCCAAGCTGCCCGATTGCATCATGGACGGAGAAGTTGTTGCACTCGACAAGGCCGGCGCCCCCGACTTCAGCGCGTTGCAGGCGGCGATTTCAGAAGGCAAGAGCGATCGGTTGATCTACTTTGCCTTCGATCTCCTGTTTTTCGAAGGCGAGGATCTCAGGGATCGACCGCTGGAAGAAAGAAAGGCGCGGCTGGACAATCTCATCGGAGCGCGCGGACAGATTCGCTACACCGAGCATTTCGCTGTAGATGGACCGCAAGTGCTCAAGTCTGCCTGCGAGATGGGACTGGAAGGCATCATCTCCAAGCGCCTTGACGAACCGTACAAGTCCGGGCGTGCCGGGCAGTGGATGAAGACCAAATGCCGCGGTGGCCAGGAAGTGGTGATCGGAGGGTGGAGCGACACCGCGGGCAAGTTCCGTTCGCTGCTCGTGGGAGTGTATGACGGGCAGCAGCTCATTCCCGCCGGCCGCGTCGGTACCGGCTTTGCGCGAGGAAAACTCGAACCGCTGATGAAGCGCCTGAGCGCACTTCACTCAAAGGACAATCCGTTTCACGGACCGGACGCGCCACGCTCCCGGCCCGACTTGCACTGGGTGAAACCGGAGCTCGTTGCGGAGATCGAATTTGCGGGATGGACGCCGGATGGTCAGGTCCGCCAGGGAGCGTACAAAGGGCTCCGCCTCGACAAGCCGGCGAAAGACGTGCGCGCCGAACGCGCGGAGAAGGCGTCTGTCGCCAGACTTGCCGAGCCGATTGCGGCCGCGCGCCACAGCAAGAAAGGCGCGACGACGCAGTCCAACGTCGTGATGGGCGTCACGATCTCAAATCCGAACAAATCCTTGTGGCCTGGCGACGGACGCGGCGAACCGATAACGAAGATCGAGCTTGCCCGATATTTCGAAAGCGTCGGCGAATGGATCATGACCCACATCAAGGGGCGGCCGGGTTCGATCGTCAGGGCCCCGGACGGGATCGCAGGCGAACATTTCTTCCAGCGTCACGCCATGAAAGGCATCTCGCACCTCCTCGACACGGTAACGGTTTGGGGGGATCGCAAACCCTATCTTCAGATCGACCGGATCGAGGGGCTGGCTGCAGTTGCCCAATTGGGAGGCGTGGAACTCCATCCCTGGAATTGTGCACCGGACTACCCGGAGCGGCCGGGGCGTCTCGTTTTCGACCTCGACCCGGCATCGGATCTCGAGTTCGACGTCGTGATAGAAGCGGCTCGCGAGATGAAAGCACGGCTCGAAGAACTTGGGCTTGTGGCCTTCTGCAAAACCACCGGCGGCAAAGGACTGCATGTCGTTACACCACTGAAGGTCGGCGGCAGGAACGAGCCGGATTGGCCGACGGCGAAGACCTTCGCACGCGATGTGTGCGCGCAGATGGCGAGCGATAGTCCCGAGCGCTATGTGCTCAATATGGCGAAGAACAAGCGCAGTGGACGCATCTTTCTGGATTATCTGCGCAACGACCGGATGGCGACGGCCGTAGCCCCCCTGTCGCCGCGGGCGCGCGCCGGCGCACCCGTTTCGATGCCGCTGGCGTGGAACGCGGTTAAGGCCGGCCTGGATCCGACGCGCTTCACGTTGTGGACTGTACCGAAGCTCATCGCCGCAAGCCGCGCATGGAAAGATTATTGTGATTCCGAGCGTCCGTTGCGCGCCGCAATCGGAAAGCTTTCCGGGGCGCGGCGCCGATAGAATTCGTGAACTCCGGCCGGGTTTAATAAAGCGTCAACCAAACAGTACCTGTGACCAATTGCTGCGAGCGATTTCGGCCGTTCAAACAAAACTTAACAGCTTTTTCAGGAGGCCCGGGCAATTCTTTCCGCCAGCATTGGGATTTCGGGGCTGGGCGGTAATGGCGGTCGTATCATCAGACGAGCGCGCGGCGGAGAGCACGAGGAGGGTCGATCCACGGTCCCTGGGCCGCGGCCTGCACCTGTTTGCGGTTCACGCTGCCCTCTACATCGCAACGCTCGTCGGCGCGGTCGCGAATTTTGCCCTGCCCGTGAATGTACTCTTCGGCGCGGCGAACGGCGTGTTCATCGCGCTGCTCTTCATCATCGGGCACGATGCCGGCCACGGGAGCTATGTTCCGGGCGGGCGATGGAATCGCTGGTTTGCCCGCGTCGCCTTTATCCCGTGCGTCCATGCGGCGAGCCTGTGGCGGCGTACGCATAACGAAATGCACCATAAGCGCACGAACCTCAAAGGCGTCGATCACGTGTGGGCCCCGATGAGCAAGGCCGAATACGACGCAGCCTCGCCCGCACGGCGCTGGCTCGAACGCGTGTATCGCGGCCCGTTCGGTCCGTTCATCTACTACTACTGGACGTTCTGGTTGTACAGAATGGTGCTGCCGGTCGCGCCCGAAACGCAAATGCAGTGGAAGAAACATCTGCCCGACAGTATTTTCGTGATCTGCACCTTCGCGCTTACCCTCGTCACGATCGGACTGGCGGGCCACGCGCTGGCACCGCAGCATTCGCTATGGCGCATTTACCTTACGGGCTGGCTTATCCCGTTTGCGATCTGGAACTACATCATGGGCGCCAGCATCTATCTGAACCACACCCACCCGGCGATTCCCTGGTTCAGCGATGAGCAGACCTGGAGCTTCCACCGCGGCAACGTGCTTTCGACCGTGCATGTGAAGATTCCGCGCTTTATCGCGCCCCTCTATTCCGACGCCCTCGCGCATACGGCGCACCACACCGATATGTCTCTTCCGGTCTACGAACTCCCGACCGCCCAGGCAAAGCTGAAAAGCATGTACGGCCGAGGCGTTCAGGAATACACGCTGTCGCTCACCGAGTACCGGAAGATCTACACCGCCTGCAAACTGTTCGACTTTGACCGCATGTGCTGGACCGATTTCGAGGGCCGGCCGACGGCCTCGACCTGGGCCACCAAGTCCCTCGGCCATTAAAGCCTTTTCTTGTTTGAGTCTTGCGCCGCCGCGAACATGTTGCGGATTTGAACGACTTTGCTTATAATTTGTTCAGATTTCTGAGGGTGCGTTCGGGATGTCGAGCGTCGCGCGAGCCGGAGCCTCCCTTTCGCCGGAAAAGCGCCTGGCGCTGCTTGCGCGCCGCGGCATCGCGGTGCCCCTATTCATCTTCTCTGCCGACCTCGGACTGTACGGTCTGTGCGTATTTGGTGCAGTCGCGTCGGGCGACACCTGGATCAGGCTGTCTTTGTCGGTCTTGGCAGGTGTGTTCGTGTCGCTTCTTGCAATCGTGGGGCACGATGCCGGACACAGAAGTTTCACTTCTGTGCGATGGCTCAACGATGTCATTGGAACGGTGGCCTTTCTCCCATCGCTGCATCCGTTTGGACGCTGGAAACATCACCACAATCAAATCCACCACCGTTACACGGCTCAGCTTGGGATCGACAACGCCTACCCTCCCATGACGGTCGACGCGTATGAGCGCGCGGGCACGACCGCGCGTGCGCTCTATCGATTCAAGCGCTCCCTTGCGGGGCAGGCGACCCACTATCTTCTGGATATCTGGCTTCCGAAAATGTTCCTGCCCGGACGCCGCGAACAAGCGCAGTTGCGGTCTCGGGATTGGTTCGAACTCGCGCTCGTCTGGGCGTGGCCTTTCGTTTTTGTCGGTCTGACCGGCAGTCTGCTGCATGTCGCGGCGGGTCGTGATCTCGGCGCCGCATTCATTGATGCAGGCTTGTTCGGATTGCTGATCCCCTTTGCCGTGTGGAATCTGTTCATCTCTTTCGTCACCATCGTTCAGCACACCGGCCCCGACGCTCACTGGATCGCGCCGACAGGCCGGCCGAGCTCGTCGCGGCAGAAAATCCGCGGAACCGTTCACATCCTGTTTCCGGAGGTGCTCGACCGGTTCTTCCATCGCGTCATGCAGCATCCCGCCCATCACATTCATTCGGGAGTGCCATTGTACCTGCTCAAACAGGCAGAGACCGAGCTCGAAGCTCATGGTGCCGATGCGGCCATCGTCAGCGCGCGCTGGACGCCACTCTACCATTGGCGCCTCACGCGCGACTGCAAGCTCTACGATCCGCATCGCGATGCCTGGTGCAACTTCGCTCTTCAGACCACCACGGGAACTTGCGCCGGCAGCCCCGCCTCAGCGGGCGTGCACGCCGAAGCGCTGCCAGCTTCTTAAGCATTCGTTTACGGGATTGCGGCGCCGGAGATGGGCAAGTGGGCTCCGCGCACGGCCCCGATGACTTTCTGGTAATCTCCAAACTTTAGGCGATCTTTACCGAGCGGCTGCAAGAGTTTGGCGGCAGAGGACCGCGTTCCGGGCGAGCGTAGCACATGGGTTTGACTCCGAGCATGCAGGAAGCGCCTGCGGGGCCAAACTACGACCTCGACAAGGTTCGCCTCAGCTTCATCGATCCGAAGGTGGAACGCGTCTTCGAGCATGAGACGCTTCGCCAGTCGATCGGTGTCATCCGACTCTATCTGGCCGCCGGCGCACTGCTGTACATGAGTTTCGGCGTTCTCGATTTCATTGTTTGCAGGCAGTCGCTTTTCACCATTTATGCAATTCGCTACGGGTTCGTCTGTCCCGCTCTGCTCGGCATCCTGCTCTTGAGCTTCACGCCACTGTTCGAGCGCTTCGGGCAGGTGGCGCTCGGGGGTACAATGATCGCGACGGGCGCCGGCATCATCGCGATGGCGGCAATCATGCCCGCGCCTTATAATGCCCAATACTATGCGGGCCTGATCATGGTCGTCATCTACTGTTCGAGCATGATCAGGCTGCGGTTTTTCTATTCCATCCTGATCGCCGGCGCCCTCGTGGCGGCGTATGAAATCGTCGCCACCATGGTCAATCCGATTCCGCTTGCCACCTACATCAGCAACAATTTCTTCCTCTTCATGGCGACGGCGGTCGGCCTTTTCTCGGGTTACATCCAGGAACTCTACATTCGCCGCTCCTACGTCAGCCAAAAGATCATCGAAGGAAAGAACGAAGCGCTGAAGAGCCTGCTTATCGAGGCCGACAACGCCAACAAATCGAAGAGCGAATTCCTCGCCACGATGAGCCACGAGCTCCGCACGCCGCTGAACGCCATCATCGGCTTCTCGGACGTCCTGAGGAAGCAGCTCTACGGCACGCTCGGAAACGAGCGCTATATCGAATATGTCGCCGACATCAATTCCAGCGGCCTGCACCTGCTCGCCATCATCAACGACATTCTGGACCTGGCGAAGGCCGAAGCCGGCAAGCTCGAACTGCGTGAAGATACATTCGACATGATTCAGTGCGTACAGGACTGCATCCAGATGTGCCGCGGGCGCGCCGACGAGGGCGGCATCAAGCTCACGCTCGATGCGCCGCAATGGGAGATCGACGCGTTCGGCGACGAGCGGCTGTTGCGCCAGCTGGTTCTGAACCTGGTCAGCAACGGCGTGAAATTCACGCCGCCGAACGGCCAGGTGCGGGTGTGCCTCAAGGCCGACGAACGCGCCGGCATCTTCATCGAGGTGATCGACACCGGCATCGGCATTCCGCGCGAGCATCTCGATCGCGTGCTGCGTCCCTTCGAACAGGTGGAACGTGCGCTATCGCGCCGCCATGGCGGCACCGGGCTGGGTCTTCCGTTCGCGAAGAAGATCGCAGAGCTCCACGGCGGATCGCTCTGGCTCGAGAGCGAAGTGGACAAGGGAACCCATGTGGTGGTCCGGCTTCCCCGCGAACGCCTGGTCCAGCACAATTACGCCGACCAGCTGCGCCAGAGCATCTGAAAGGCCCGCTCGGCCTTACGCAAACCGGAAGTGCATCACGTCGCCGTCGTGTACCGCGTATTCCCTGCCTTCGAGGCGCATTCGCCCAGCATCGCGGGCGCCCGCCTCCCCCATGAAGTGTACGTAATCGTCATAGGCGATCGTCTCGGCGCGAATGAAGCCCTTCTCGAAATCGGTGTGAATGACGCCGGCCGCTTCAGGAGCTTTCGCGCCGCGTTTTACCGTCCAGGCGCGCGTTTCCTTCGGCCCCGCGGTAAAGAAGGTGATCAGGCCGAGGAGCGCGTATCCCGCACGGATCAACCGGTCGAGCCCCGGCTCCTCCAGACCGAGATGGGCCAGAAACTCCTCGCGTTCGGAGGCATGGAGCTGCGCCACTTCCTCTTCGATCCGCGCCGAGATCGCGATACAGCCGGCGCCTTCCCGCCTGGCCTTTTCTTCCACCGCGGTTGATGACGCGTTTCCGGTAGTCTCGAACCGCTCGTCCACATTGCACACGTAAAGCACCGGTTTTTCGGTAATCAATCCGAGCTGTCGGAACGGTTCGCGTTCTTCCGGCGCGAGTTCAGCGAAGCGCGCGGGTTTGCCTTCGCGCAGGAGTGACAATGCCCTCGCCATCAGCAGCTGCTGCTGGCGTGCCTCCTTGTCGCCGGTCTTCGCCTTCTTCTCGACCGCCACACTGCGCCGCTCCAGGCTGTCGAGATCGGCCAGCATCAGTTCCGTTTCGACGGTTTCCGCATCGCCAACAGGGTCAATACGGCCTTCGACATGCGTCACATCCGGATCTTCGAAACAACGCAGCACGTGCGCGATCGCATCGACTTCGCGGATGTTGGCGAGGAATTGGTTGCCGAGCCCTTCGCCCCTGGACGCACCGCGCACGAGTCCGGCAATATCGACGAAGGTCATGCGCGCGGGAATGATCTCCGCCGATCTTGCGATCTCAGCCAGCTTGTCAAGCCGCGCGTCGGGCACCGCAACCTCGCCGACATTGGGCTCGATCGTACAGAAGGGATAGTTCGCAGCCTGCGCCGCAGCGGTCTGGGTGAGAGCATTGAAGAGTGTCGATTTGCCGACGTTGGGCAAGCCGACGATGCCGCATTTGAAGCCCATTCAGCTGTCCCTCTCCGGAGGAGGTTTCTTCACGGGGGGCTTCAGCATGAGCGCGACTTTCGTCGTGAAGCCGGCATCATCGTCGCGTGCCAGGAACGGAGCCGCTTCGGCGATTGCCGAGAGCAGCGGTACCAGCCATTCCTCCTCGGCCTTGGTGAAGTTGTTCAGCACATGCGAGGTCACGCGCGATTTCATTCCCGGATGGCCGACGCCGATGCGCACGCGCCGGTAATCGGGCCCCAGCGTCGCGGTGATGGAGCGCAGACCGTTGTTGCCGGCGTCGCCGCCGCCAGTTTTCACTTTCAGCTTGCCCGCGGCGAGATCGATCTCGTCATGCAAAACGACAAGCGCGATGAGCGGCAATTTGTAGAAGCGCATCGCCGCCGCGACCGAGATACCGCTCTCGTTCATATATGTCATCGGCTTCAGCAGATACGTCTTGCGCCCGCCCAGCGCCCCCTCGCAGACCAACCCCTGAAAGCGACTTCGCCACGGCGCAAAGCGATAACTTGCCTGAATCACGTCTGCCGCCAGAAAGCCGGCGTTGTGGCGGTTGCGCGCGTATTCGGCACCGGGATTGCCGAGCCCGGCGATGAGAAGCGGCGTATCGGACATGGGAAGCCGGTCAGCCCGCGAGCGGGCCTATTTCTTCTCCGGCGCCTTGGCCGGCGCGGCAGCCCCGGGCGCTGCACCCGGTGCGGCTCCCGGCGTAGCTGCGGGAGCCCCTTCGGCCGGCGCGGCGGCTTCGCCCTCGGTGGGCGGCGCCGCTGCCGCGGCGGCAGCCGCCGCTGCCGCTGCGCGCTGCTCTTCGATGACGCTGGTCGGCGCCACGATGGAAGCAACGGTGAAGTCTCGCTGGCGAATGGTCGATACGACACCCTCGGGCAGCTTGAAATCGGTGATGTGGAGCGAACCGTGAATATCCAGGCCGGATAGGTCGCCTTCGATATATTCGGGGATACTGTCCGCCGGACAAAGAAGCTCGACCTCATGGCGAACGATGTTGAGCACGCCGCCGCGCTTCAGGCCTGGCGAATTCTCTTGCCCCTTGAAGTGCACCGGGATGGCGAGTCGCACCCGCGACCCTTCAGGAAGCCGCAAGAAATCCACGTGGACGGGGCGGTCGCTTACCGGGTCCGTCTGCAGCGCGCGCGGAATGACGCGGGTCTTCCTGTCCGCGACTTTCAGCATGAACGGTGTGGTCAGAAACGTACCTTTGCTCGCGTGCCGTTCGAGGTCGCGATAATCCACCGTCACGGGCTCGGGCGCGTCCTTGCCGCCGTATACAATGCCCGGCACCGAGCCCTTGCTCCGCGTCCGGAAAGCGTGTCCCTTGCCCGTGCCCTGACGCGCCTCCGCGCTCAGTTCCTGTATCTCGCGCATCTCGGAAGTCCTTAAAACCAGCGGCGGCCCGCGGCCGCCCGGAAAGCCGGGCTATCTACCGGAACCCACCCCACAACGCAACCCGCAGCGATACGTGAACCCCGGCGAGTCGGGCCGGACGGCAGAAGACGCGGATTGGCCGATTTGGATATCAAACCGCGCGAGGCCCGGTCGTCGGGCGCAGTGCGAAATCGCACCAACAGTCGGCTTCGGGATCGTAAAGCTTGCAGTCGCGGGTGAGGCGCCAATGATAGGACAGCGTCCAACGCGCCGCGATCGTGTCCCGAGGCCAGCGCTCTTCCACCTCCGCCTGTGCGCGCTTCAGCGCATAAAGCGGAATCCCGCAATGGATGTGGTGGGCCGGATGCTGCTGTGCGCGATGAAGAAACCAGTCGACGGTTCCGGGCAGGATCACGTGCGCGGTGCCCCGCAGCTTTTCGCTGGCGGTCGACGGATGACCAGTGGGCAGAATCCAGTGAACATCGGGCCCGGTGTGCTGTACGAACGTCACGAACGAGAACAACACGTTCCACACCAGGAATGGCAGAAGCACGCCGAAGAGGGCTGCGTCCATGACTGCCGCCCCGAGCGGCAGTTTCGCGCTGAAATGTGCAAGGGCCGTCAGCGCGGCAATGAGCCCCGCCAGCCACAGATAGACGAAGGCGAAATCGATCCAGTCGGCGCGGCGGAAGCTCGCGCGGTCCGTGCGGCTCGGCATCAGGATCTTCGGCAACCAGACGTCGATCAGGTAGTAGACCGCCTGCCCGGCAAGACTGCGCTTGAAGCGATACCATCGTCGCCGCGCAGGCGATGCGTGCACATACTCGCTCACCGTCATCGGCGGGTAGGCGTTATCGAGTCCAAGCTGTGACGTGAAGCGATGATGGACATGATTGTGGAGATGTTCCCATCGCGAATAGGGATGCAGCGCCGGCAGAAACGCGAAGATTCCGATCAGCCGGTTCAAAACCCGCGATGATGTAAAGCTTCGGTGGACGGCGTCGTGGCCGACAATGGCAAGGAGCGCCGTGAATGTGCCGGCGAGCAAAGCGAAGGCGAGTTTTTCCGCCAACCCGGTCGATTCCACGGCGCCAACGATCCCCGTCGCGTAGAGCACGCAATCGGTGCCGAAAATCAGCAGCGGCAAACCCATCTGGCGCCTGGCCAGCGGAACGAACTTGCTCCGAAGCTCGCCGACTCGCATGCGCGATAACGCGCCCGCCGCGCTCATTCCGGACCCACTCCCGCCAAAGGTTAAGAAAAGATAAACGATTTCACCAGGAATTCCAAGTCATTAGCAGAGGCATGGGACGGTGGCGCAGGGCAGACCGTTCATGTCCAAACATGACGAGGCGCACCGGGTCGCCGCTAACCGTTCTTTCCTGCGGCAAGCGCCCGCATGTACGTGATCGCCTCCGGATTGTCCCACTCGGCCGGCCCTTCCGCTCTTGCCTGCTCCAATCCCTTCTCATCCATCAGAACGCTAAGGGGAAGTCCAACCACGCCAAGCGCTGCGAGAAAGGCGTGATCGGGATCGGTGTAGACGTGCAGGCTTCCGGCACCATGCGACTTAAGAAAGCGTTCCGTATCGGCGGCGTTCTCGCGTCCCTCGCTGACAGCGACAATGCTCAATGAGGGGACAGCCTGCTGCAGTTTGGCGAGCGCCGGAAGTTCGCGCACACAGGGACCGCACCACGTGGCCCAGAGGTTAAGCAGGACATAGTGTCCGTTGAAGCTCGCGAGTGACATCCGCTCGCCTTTGGCATCAAAAAACGCCGCGGCCGGAAGGCGGCGGGGCCTGTCGACAGCCACGAGTTTCGCGAGCGCATCCGGTCTGGCGGCGGTCTCGTGGACACCCTGCGCCCGCATCGCATATAGAGCGATGCCGATCAGAGCGAGCGCAACGACGGCGATTATGACGAGATGATGTCGGCGCAAGGCGAAATCGTTTCCCTATGAGTACAAACGAGATGTGGGGCGGCCGTTTTACGGGCGGACCCGCCGCGGTGATGGAGGAGATTAACGCCTCGGTCGAATTCGACAAGCGGCTCGCCGCCGAGGATATCGCCGGCTCGCGCGCCCACGCCGAAATGCTGGCTGCCCAAAAGATCATCAGCCGCAGCGACGCAGACGCCATTTTCCACGGTCTGGACGAGATCAGACGAGAAATTGCCGAAGGCCGTTTTGTCTTCCGGCGCGACCGGGAAGACATCCATCTCAATATAGAGGCGCGTCTCGCCGAGCTGATCGGCGAGCCGGCGGGGCGTCTTCACACTGCACGTTCCCGCAACGACCAAGTGGCGACGGATGTACGCCTGTGGACGCGCAGCGCTTGCGAAAGGATCGATGCGGGTCTTCTCGCGCTTCAGCGCGCGCTTCTGGCTCAGGCGCATGCGCATGCGGACACGGTGATGCCTGGCTTCACCCACCTCCAGCCCGCGCAGCCGATCACGTTCGGCCATCACTGTCTCGCCTATATCGAGATGCTTGCTCGCGATCGCGGCCGCCTTCGTGACGCGCGCGACCGGCTCAACGAATCGCCGCTCGGCGCAGCTGCCCTTGCCGGTACATCGTTTCCCATCGATCGCGAACACACGGCGCGCGGGCTCAGCTTCGATCGACCGATGCGGAATTCCCTCGACGCGGTCGCGAGCCGCGATTTCGTGCTCGAATTCCTCGGCGCTGCCGTCATTGTCGCGACGCATCTGTCGCGCCTCGCCGAAGAGATCGTGTTGTGGGTGTCGCCGGGATTTGGGTTCCTCACGCTTGGTGACTCGTTCTCCACCGGCTCATCGATCATGCCGCAAAAGCGCAATCCCGATGCGGCCGAACTCGTTCGCGCAAAGACCGGACGCATCCTCGGAGCGTTCGTCGCAGTTGCGTCGGTACTCAAAGGACTCGCCCTCGCCTACGCCAAGGATTTGCAGGAAGACAAGGAACCACTGTTCGATTCGGCGGATTCGCTTGAACTCTCGATCGCAGCGATGGCGGGAATGGTGGCAGATTGGTGCGTGAACAAGGAATCGATGCTTGCGCTGGCGGAAGCTGGATATCCCACCGCAACCGACCTCGCCGACTGGATCGCGCGGGTGCTCGGAAAACCATTCCGCACGGCCCACCGGATCGCCGGAGAAATCGTCAAAGCCGCAGAACGGTTGAATCTGCCCCTTGAGAGAATGCCTCTCCCAGAACTGCAGAAGATTGAACCAGGCATCACGGAGGAGATCTATTCCGTGCTATCTGTTGCCGCATCGATCAATTCGCGCCAGAGTCTCGGCGGAACAGCGCCCGTCCGCGTACGGGAACAGATCGCGTTCTGGCGAGAGCGGTTGAGATGACGCGAAAAGACTCCAACGGTTGGAAGGCCACACTGGCGCTGGCACTGGCGTTTTCCATCGCGGGCTGCGGTACGAAAACCGAATTGTTGAAGCCTGACGGCAAGCCGACACCGCGCGACCAGCGGGATCCCTCGCAGCCGCCGAGCCCAATTTCGCGATGAATCATTTCGAATATCGCCAGGGAAAGCTTCACGCGGAAAATGTCGACCTCGAAGAACTGGCGGACGAAGCGGGCACACCGCTGTACGTATATTCGACGGCGACACTTGAGCGCCATTACCGCGTTTTCGCTGCGGCGTTCCCGGCTGATGCGCTGATTGCCTATTCTGTAAAGGCGAACGGAAACCTCGGCGTATTGAAGACACTTGCGCGTCTGGGCGCCGGAGCAGATGTCGTTTCGGGCGGTGAACTCGTGAAGGCCCTCAGCGCGGGCATTCCGGCGGAGAAGATCGTTTTCTCCGGCGTCGGCAAAACAAGAACAGAAATGGCCGAGGCCCTGAAAGCTGGAATCTACCAGTTCAACGCCGAGAGCGAACCGGAGTTGGAGGTGCTGAGCGACGTCGCGACGGAGCTGGGCAGCACGGCGCCGCTCACCATTCGGGTCAATCCCGATATCGATCCGCGCACCCACGCGAAGATTTCGACGGGCATGGCGGAAACGAAATTCGGAATTCCGTGGAAGCGCGCACGAGATGCCTACCGAATGGCGGCGTCCCTGCCCTCGCTCAGGATCGTCGGCGTCGACGTACATATCGGAAGCCAGATCACCAGCCTCGAACCCTTCGAAGCGGCGTTCGCGCGCCTTGCGGAGCTGATCGGGCAGTTGCGAGCCGATGGCCACGCGATCGAACGCGCCGATTTCGGCGGAGGGCTTGGCGTGCCCTATCGATCGATCGACGCGGCGCCTCCCGATCCGGAAACCTACGGAAAGATGATTGCGCGGCTTGCGGACGGTCTTGGCGTCTCCCTTATTCTGGAGCCTGGGCGGCTGGTCGCAGCAAATGCCGGCGTTCTTCTCGCGCGGGTGCTGTATGTGAAAGCAGGCGAGGCGCGCACGTTCCTCGTTCTCGATGCCGGCATGAACGACCTTATCCGCCCTGCGCTTTACGACGCGCATCACGAAATCGTGCCCGTGCATCAGGCAAGAACCGATGATTTGATGCAAGTTTACGATATCGTCGGTCCGGTCTGTGAAACGGCCGATCTTTTCGCACGGGGCTATTCCATGCCACCGGTGAAATCCGGTGCTCTCGTTGCGATCATGACGACCGGCGCCTATGGCGCGGTCATGGCATCGGCCTACAATGCGCGACCGCCCGCGGCCGAGGTTCTCGTCAAAGGCGGTGAATGGAGCATCGTACGGCCCCGAATGCGTTATGACGAACTTGTCGGACTCGATCGTTTCCCGCCCTGGCTGGAAGGCTGAACCGCACGAGCGCATGATTGCGCTTGCGCGCGGTGCGCTTCTGTGGGAGCGCGTCTGGCCGGCGCTCTGGCCGGCAACCGCTGTACTTGGTCTTTACGTCGCGCTTGCTCTGTTCGGGATCACCGGCGCGCTTCCTGGCGCACTTCGCTCGATCTTTTTCCTTGCAGTACTCGCGGCCACAGGCTGGTTCCTGTACCGCGAATTTCGGCCATGGACGACGCCACGCTGGATCGACGGCGCACGACGCGTGGAACGCGACAGCCGGCTGATGAACCGGCCGATCACGGAACGCGACGATCAGCTGCTCGCGGGTTCCGGCGATCCGCTGGCGGAGTCGTTGTGGCGCGCGCATGGCATAGGGCTGCTGCGTAGCATGGGCCGGCTCCGCGTCGCGCTGCCGTCGCCCGGTCTCGCGAGCAAAGACCCTTACGCCTTGCGCTATTTCGTTCTGCTTGCAATCGCTGCGGGATTTCTGTTTGCCGGCGCGGACTGGCAGCACCGGCTTGCGACAGCGTTCACCGTCGATGAAGGAGCCGGCGCCCCGGCAGTGGGCATCGACGCCTGGATCACGCCGCCTGCGTACACCGGCTGGCCGCCCATCTACCTGAAACCAGCATCTGGCCCCGGCAGGCCCATCGCTGTTCCCGCGGGCTCGGTTCTGGTGCTGCGCGTACTCGGTGGTCAGGCGGCACCGCGCCTGCAACTGAGTCCGGAAACTGCGAAGGCTTCGGACTTCGCCGGCCAGTCGGGCTCATATGGTGCGAGCGCGCGAATTTCCTCCGACTCGCAGGTGCGCGTTCGTGCCGAGGGCGGATTGGTCGCACAATGGCGGATTCGTGCGATTCCGGATCAACCGCCGGCCATCGCGTTTGCATCGCCGCCGACGCGAACCGAGCGGGACGCGCTGAAGCTCTCCTACACGGCCGGCGACGACTATGGCGTCGTCAGCGCACGCGCCGTGATACGGCCGGTCGGCCGCAACACGCGCGCCAGCCTCACAATCGATCTGCCCTTGCCCGCAGCGTCGGCCAAGACAGTCTCGGACACGCTGTACCGCGATCTGACCGCGCATCCGTTCGCGGGGCTCGACGTGCGGATCACTCTCGAGGCCAGGGATGGCGCGGGACAGATCGGGCGCAGCAAGCCTGCACTCATGCGCCTGCCCGAGCGCATCTTCACCAACCCGTTGGCACGCGCTCTGATCGAGCAGCGCCAGGCGCTCGCGGTCGCCGAGCCGCACGCGCGCGACCAGGTGGCCACCGTTCTCGATGCTCTCGCAATCGATCCCCAACGGTTTTATGCGCATCAACCGGGAATCTATCTGGGCTTGCGGACCGCCTACTGGTCGCTGAAGAAAGCGCACCATGAGGACGACGTAGCGCATGTACAGGACTTGCTGTGGCAGATGGCGACGGCGCTTGAGCAGGGCGGATTGCTCGATGCCGCACAGCAGCTTCGCACCCTGCAACAGCTCCTCAGCCAGGCCCTCGCGCACGGCGCACCGCAGAGCCAGATCGATCAGTTGATGCAACGCTATCAGCAGGCGCTTCGGCGCTATCTGCAGGCGCTGGCCCAGAATGGCGGGCAGGCGAAGGGTCCATTGCCGCCGAACGCGAAAGTGATCCGCCCGGAAGACCTCGAAGCAATGCTGAAAGCCATTCAGCAGCTCGCCCAGACCGGCGCGCGCGAAAAAGCGCAGCAGCTCCTCTCAATGCTGCAGAACCTTCTCGAAAACATGCATCCGGGTGGCAGGACAAGCGGGCAAGAAGACAGGGCCGCGAGCGATGCCATGAAAGCGCTCGGTGACATTATCGGCCGGCAACGCCAGTTGCTGGACAAATCGCTGCGCGAGGGGCAGGGCGCCGGTACGCCCACCGACGGCGGCGGGAAAGGCCTGGCCGGTCAGCAGGGACGCCTGCACGCAGATCTGGATCGACTTCTGAAAAGCTTCGGCAACCGCAAGCTCTCCGGTGCCGAGAAATTCGGCGATGCCGGACGCGAAATGGGCAACGCCCAGGACGCACTCGGCCAGCAGTCTTTCGACCGCGCCGGCGGCGCCCAGAAGAATGCGCTGCAAGACCTGGAACAGGGCGCCGCCCAACTCGCCCGGCAGATGATGAAACAGAACGGCGAGAGCGGAAATCAGGAAAGCGAGGATCCGTTTGGCCGCGCCGAGGGCGCAAACGGCCGTACAGGCGGCGACACAAAGCTGCCGAATGCATCGCAGATGGCGCGCGCGCGCCAGATTCTCGAGGAGCTGCGCCGCCGCGCCGCGCAACCTGGCCGGCCGAAAGAAGAACTCGACTACATCGACCGGCTGTTGCAGATGTTTTGAGAACTGGTCGTACAAATAAAAAACGGCGCGGAATGTGCATTCCGCGCCGTCGAACTCGCGTCCGAAACTATCAGACGATCTTCAGATTGACCGCTTTCGGACCTTTCTTGTCCGCTTCGATGTCGAAGCTGACGCGCTGTCCCTCGTTGAGACCCCGGAGTCCTGCTGCCTGCACGGCGGTGACGTGAACGAACACGTCCTTGCCGCCGCCCTCCGGCGCGATGAATCCGAAACCCTTTGTGGTGTTGAAAAATTTGACCTGTCCGGTCGTCATTACGGCTTTCTCCTGAGCACAGGTTTTTACGCGGCAGACACCATGCCCGTCACGTTGTCAAAGTCGCGTCTTGTTTCAGGGAAAGTCGTCTTCGTCACTCCAGGCCGCCTGCATGTCGCGGAAACGGAAACCGTGCCGCTGGTGCATCGGCCGGCGCGCATGAACTCTTCTCTGGCTCGCGCGGCCTCAACCGGCGCCGATATAGGGTCTTGCACGCGATTTGGCAAGCCGAGGCTTTCACCAGCGCTCCGAGAGCGGAATGTGGCCGGGTTGTTCGCGCATCCGAGCAATCCAGCGGGTGATTGCAGGATAGACGCCGAGATCGAACCCGCCCTCGTCCGCGCAATGCGTATAGCCGAAGAGCGCAATGTCGGCGACGGAATAATCGGCGCCGGCGAACCAGTCCCGTCTGTGCAGATGGTTCTCCATGACCGCGAGGGCCGCATTTCCTTTCGTGTGCCACTCGGGAACGAGATGTTCTCTTTTCTTCCGTTCCTCTGACGGTGCATAGCCGAGATAAAACCGCGCGACCGCGACGTACGGCTCGTGGCTGTACTGTTCGAAGAACATCCATGACAATGCTTCTGCACGCGACCAGCTGTTATCGGGCGCGAGCGGCGATCCCTCCGAGAGATGCCAGATGATGGCGTTCGATTCCGGCAGTACACGGCCGTCTTCCCATTCGAGCAGCGGCACGCGGCCGTTTGGGTTCTTCGCGAGGAATTCCGGCTTTCGCGTTTCCCCGCCAAACTCCGGATACTCCCGCAATGTCAGCGGAATACCGAGTTGCTTTGCGGTCAGGCGAACCTTGTAGCAATTGCCGGACATCTGCATCTGGTGAAGCACGGGCATCGGCGGTCTCTCCGAAAATCCGGTCCAGCATGCGCGATTCGGCCATGCAGGGGGCGCAGAGCGGGGGCTCGCGATGCCAGCCTTTGGTCCGACAGCCGGGATACGTCGACGGGACCAGAGCGTTTCCAGAAGTTGAAAATAGGGGGCTGTCACGGTTTTGAAGGAGCCTTCCCCATGAAAGCCGCCGCCCCGATTGGAGCCGCTGTTGCGGCCGCTCTGATCGTTCTTGCCCCGACCGCGCGTGCGCAGGCGCCTGGCCAAGGGGGCATACCCATGGATACCCCCACAAACGTCAATGGAATCGAGACCGTCTGCACCGGGATTGGAGCGCCCCAGCGGCAGAACCCGCAATGGCTCGCCTACCCGGTCCGCATTGAATTCGCCAACACCGGCGCACAACATGTGCTGGGTGCCCATGTAGAGCTGATGACCAGCGGCGGCCAGCCCCTCGCCAGCCTCGACTGCCATGGGCCGCTGGTTCTGTTCCAGCTTAAGCCGGGAACCTACCGGGTTACGGCGACACTTCTTTCGCAACCTGGCGGCACGGCGAGCGCGACCTTCACTGCTCCACGCACCGGCCAGACACGGGTCGGGCTCACGTTTAACGTGGGACCGAACCAGTAATTAGGGGCCTTCAGGCACCGGACTAAAGGTAGCGCCGCGGCGCGTCGGTGTAATATATCGTCCGATGCTGGCAATTGTTCATGCACGGCTGATGGGCGGTTTTGCCGGCTTGGGCCATGGCGGTCTGCGCCACGGCAATCTGATCGGGCTGCGTATCCTGGGGACCCTGCTGATGGTCGCTGCGACGGTCGTGCTGGCGGCCGCCGCGACCGCTGCCGTGAGTTCCTGGGTGCAGACGAAATATCGCAGTGAGGATTCCACGAAAGCCGCAGCCTGGGTTACCTTCGTCATTGTCTTCGTTGCGCTGGGCTGGCTGACGCTTCGCATCATCTGATCCGGCAACTACCGGGGAATGTCATTGGAAGCGGTCTCAAGCGTGCCTGCCGATACGCCTGTGCGCACGCACACGCACCCACGTGTCTTGAGGCGCAGCATGCGTGTGATCGGCACGCTGCTGCTTACGTTGTCCTCTGTGACACCAGCCTCCTCGGTCTTCGTGATCGTGCCGGGCGTCATCCAGCAGGCCGGCACGGGCGCACTCCTCTCGATGGTAGCGGCGGCGCTCCTGTCGTTTCCGATCGCGCTTGTCTACGGCGAACTCGCCTCCGCTTTCCCGATCGCCGGGGGCGAATACTGCATGCTGGGTCGCACGCTCGGGCCGGCATGGGGTTTCGCCATGTTGGGTCTCATCCTCATCGGCAACATGCTGACGCCGGCGGTGCTCGCGCTTGGCGCGGGCGTGTACATCGGAGCTGTTTTTCCAGGCCTTGATCCGACGGCCGTCGCCATCGTGATCATCATCGCCAGCACGATCTTCGGCATTCTCCACATCCGCACCAACGCCTGGGTGACGGGCATATTCCTGCTGCTCGAGATTCTGGCGCTGCTTGTGCTCGCGGGTCTTGGATTCTTTCATCCCCAACGGTCGCTAGCCGATCTGACCTTTCATCCCGTCACGCTCATTGCCGGCTCGCTGCAGAGCACGCCGCTCGCGCTGATCGGGCTTGCGACATCCGTCTCCGTGTTCGCCTATTTCGGCTTCAGCTCCGCCGTCTATTTCACTGAAGAGATGCACGAGGCGCCGCGACTGATCGGCCGCACGATCCTTTGGGCTGCGGTGGTGACGGTGATCACCGAACTCATCCCCGTGGTCGCCGTTCTCGTGGGTGCTCCCGACCTGAAATCGCTGATCGGTTCGGCAAACCCTTTCAGCGACTTCGTGCGCCAACTCGGCGGCGATCTGCTCAACAAGGCCATCAGCCTTTCCGTGGCGATTGCCATCATCAACGCCGTGCTTGCGACGCTGCTGCAGAACGCAAGATTTCTGTTCTCCACCGGCCGCGACACCGCCTGGCATGCCAGCATCAACGACGCGCTGACGCGGACGCATCTTCGCTATCACTCGCCGTGGTTTGCGACCCTTGCAGCCGGCGCCTCATCCATCGTGATGTGCTTTCTCGGCATGCACATGCTCCTGGTCCTGACGGGCACCGGCATCGTCCTCACCTATGCAGGCGTCTGCGTGGCCACTCTCGCCGGCAGGCGGAACGGCAGCACGGCGCATGCCGCGTTCCGAATGAAGTTCTACCCCTTCATGCCGATCATCGGATTGATCGCCCTCGTCTACATTCTCTACACAAACTGGCTTGACCCGGATCTCGGGCGTCCGAGCCTGATCGCCAACGTGATCGCAATCGTCGCATCCCTCGCCTACTACGTGCTCGTCCTGCGCAAACGCGGCGTCTGGATCCTGCGCGATCCCGAGGACGATCCGGGTGGCTGAATTGCATTCGACCGGCGTGGAAGGCGCGCCTCCTCAGGTCACGGCGCGCCACGGCGAACTGCTTCAAATCCTCGGTACGACGTTTGGCGTTGCGGTTGCCGTCGGCGCCATGATCGGTGTCGGCATTCTGCGGGCGCCGTCGCTGATCGCGAAGGACGTTCCCGGCGGCTTCGCGATCATGGCGCTTTGGTCCGTGGCACTTGTGCATGCGCTCCTCGAGGCCAATGTCATTGCCGAACTCGGAACGGCCATGCCGCGCGCCGGCGGCCCCTATGTATATGTACACCGTGCCTTCGGCGATGTGGGCGGCCTCGCCGTCGGCTGGACCCTGTGGGCTCAGCGCGCCGCCTCGACCGCCGCGCTCTCCATCGGCTTTGCCGATTTCCTCGGGCTCCTGTGGCCAACAGCAGCGAAACTGGCTCCTGCGGTCGCCGTTGCGATGCAGGTCGCCCTGTTTGGAGCAAATCTCGCCGGATTGCGCGAAGGACGCGCGATCCAGGAGTGGACGAGCCTGCTCAAGGCTCTCGCGCTCTTCGGGTTCTGCGTGGTCGCGTTCCTGATTGTTTCGCCAGTGCATTCTACCGTTGCGCCGGTTCCCGCCCTGATCGGCTGGGCCGGCATGATTGCCGCCTACCAGCTGATCGTCGGCGCCTATTCGGGCTGGTACGAACCGGCGTTTTTTGCCGAGGAGACGCGCGACCGCGGGACAAACCTGCCGCGCGTTATGGCCATCGGGCTTTTCACCACGGCCGCGCTGTACATCACGATCAACGGCACGCTTCTCCATGCGTTGGGGACGGCGGGCATCGCCCGAAACGCATTGCCGTTCACGACGGTCCTCGCCCGTATTGGCGGTGCCGCGGCCGCCGCAGGCGTTGCGGTTTTCGCGATGATCAGCGTCTCGAGCTGCGCCAACGCGGGAATCATGAGCGCGCCGCGGGTGCTGCTGGCGCTTTCTCGCGATGGGCTCCTGCCCGGAATCTTCCAGAACGTGAACAAGGGTGGCAGCCCGTCAGTGGCCACGGTCGTAACAGCATTGGCGGCCATCGCCATTGCCCTGACCGGCTCTTTCAATTTGGCCTTTGGCCTGATCGCGACGCTGCAGTCCGCTGCCCTGATCCTCGTTATTTCCTCGCTCTTCGTGCTCAGAAAGCGTGAACCCGGAATGGTGCGGCCGTTCCGAGCGATCGGTTATCCCTGGCTGCCGGCGACTGTACTGTGCGTCGATGTGGCATTGTTCGCGCTCTTCCTGAACGCCAATTGGATTGGCGGCGCTTATGCGGCGCTGCTGTGGCTCCTCTGCATTCCCCTTGCGATGATCGCCCGCCGTGCACGGGCGCCAGGATAAGACCGGCGTTTCGGCATTATCACGTAGCCGTGACGGCGATCGCACGCGGAATAAGCGAGAGTGCGGTGGCGTCTACCAATCGGCCGGGTGCGCGGTTTTGTTTGTGACTCCCCCCACCCCGCGCATTCCGGCTGCCCGGACAGGTCTAGTTGGCGAGAGCGAGTGAGAGAGGTCGTTCGTCGCTGCGGCCGTGATCGTCCACGACCCGGACGCGGTAGTCGCCCGCGTTCGGAGCCTGCCAGTAAAGCGCCTCGCCCGGCGCAGACCGGCCGACATAGCTCTCGTTGACGAACCAGTAGAGAACGCGCGCGTCGGCATCGGCGACTGCGCTGAACGCAACAGGCTGGTGAGCGCTTTGCGCGAACCTTATCACGTAGGCGCTGCCACGCGAGGGCGACGTTATTTCCGGCGACGTACCTTGCCAGGCCCCGGCATTGGCGCAAGCGGGATTCTGTGGCGGCTTGCGCCGCGGTATGCCTGCCTCGGCAAACACCTGCGCGAGATCCGAAGGCCAGAACTCGTACACTTCCTCGTGGATACGCTTGCCTGCATACGGCGGGCAGACAGTCAGACCGGTCGCATCATCGATCATGACCGGCCTATGCACCGTGCTGACACGGATCGGCGATTTTCCGGGAATGAACCAGGTCGAGCCTATCTGCGGGCACCAGCGATTGGGCAGTTCACCGGTCGCAAGGCAGATTTCCACGCGCCGAAGATCGGGGGGTGGACGCAAGTCGGGTTCAGGCAGATTCGCGATCTCGTCGCGAACGCCATCGACGATCCGGAAAAACAGCGGGGCCGCCGCATCCACCCC
>DATGGN010000115.1:0-7170 GCA_035308485.1 Rhizomicrobium sp. | reverse complement strand
CGACGGCGTCATTCCCTTCGACTTGATCACCGCGGCGGCTTCGGGGCTCCTGAGATAGTCGATGAACGCCTTCGCCGCTTCGGCTTCCTTCGCACCAGCCGACACCGCCGCTGTATACACCACTTCCATCTGCACTTCCGGCGGAAACGGACCGACGAGATCGATACCAGGCGCGGTCAAGACGTTCGTAAGGAACACGCCGAGCTCAGTATCGCCGCTCGCGACCGATTGGACGATCTGCGCGGGCGTCGGCTGCGGCTTGATCCTCGCCTTCATCGCTTCGGCGATGCCGAGGCGCTCGTAGATGCGCGCGAGCAGGTAGCCCGTCGCGCTCTCCGGTATCGATGCGATCGACTTGGCGTCGAGCAGCGTCCGCTTCAACGCGTCGGGCGTGCCGATGTCCGGCTTCGCTGCGCCCGCGCGCACGGCTACGCCAATCCCGACTCGCGCGACCTCGGGCGACGCGCCGGCTGCGAAGGTCGCTCGCGCCGCCTCGTTCCCCATGACGTCGACCGGAACGATGCCGAGATCGAACGGCCCGCCCGTCGCCATCCTCACGAGCTCCGGGGTCGTGCCGTAGCGAACGACGAGCTTGTGACCGGTTGTCTTCTCGAATTGCGCGGCGATCTCCTTGAGCGGCGCCGCAATGCCCCCGCCCGCGATGACCTGGAGCTCAGCGGCCACGCAGGACAGCGCCACGCAAAATGTCGAAGCCGCAAGAAGGACTGCTCTCGATGCGCTCATATTCTCTTCCCTTCCCTAGACCGCCATGGACCATTGTGTTCGGTATCGGCCAAAAGCGGACATCAATTGACCAAGAAGGATGCGAGTTTTGACGACTTTATCAGTTCGCCATTCTTCTCGTAATACAAATCGCCGGTTGCCATTCTCCAGCGCGATCTGCATACGGAGAGGCGTTCAGGAACCAGAAGAATCCAGGTGCAACGGTCGCATAGGCGCCAAACATCGCGTCCTGCGGCGACACCTTGACGCACATAAGTTGTTGTCCGGGCAGGTATTGCCGCACGGCTTCCCCGGGGGCGGCCCTTGCTGATATAAAAGGCGGGGGGAGTCCAGACGGGAGGAGGCCGCCGTGTCCAAGTTTCCCATCAAGCGTATCCGCACCCTCGCGCTCGTAGGCCAGGCGGGGTCGGGCAAAACTTCTCTTGCCGAAGCGCTGCTCGCGCGCGCCGGAGCGATTCCCACGGCTGGCAGCATAGAGCGCGGCAGCACCGTCTGCGACTACACGCCGCTCGAAAAATCCTTCAAGCATTCGCTCAAGCTCGCGGTCGCCAGCTTCGAAACCCAGGAACATAGGATTCACCTGCTCGATACGCCGGGATACCCGGATTTCCTCGGCCACTCGCTGCCGGCGCTGGCCGCAGTGGAGACCGCGGCGATCGTGATCAACGCGCAGAACGGCATCGAGATGATGACCGGGCGCTTCATGCAGTGGGCGGCGGCGCGCGGGCTCGATCGTCTCGTGATCGTCAACCGGATCGACGCCGACAACGTGGACCTGCCCGGGCTGCTGGAGAAGATCCAGCAGGCCTTCGGCAAGGAATGCCTGCCGCTGAATCTTCCCGCGGCGAAGGCCAGCAAGGTCTCGGACTGCTTCTTCGCGCCCTCCGGCGAAGCGGATTTTTTCTCGGTCGAGGAAGCGCACAAAAAGCTGGTCGAACAGGTGGTCGAGGTGGACGAGAAACTGATGGACGTCTACCTCGACAAGGGCGAGGTGGCGCCCGAGGCGCTGCACGAGCCGCTGGAGCGCGCGATGCGCGAGGGCCACCTGATTCCCGTGGTGTTCACGTCCGCGAAAACGGGCGCGGGCATCGGCGAACTGCTCGACGTGATCGTGAAGCTGCTGCCGAATCCCGCCGAAGGCAACGCACCGGCCTACCTCAGCGTGCCTGCCGGCGGCGGCGAGGCAACGGAGATCATCGCGCTGCCCGATCCCGGCCTGCACGCGTTGGCGCACGTGTTCAAGATCGAAATCGATCCCTACATCGGGCGCCTCGCCGTGTTCCGCGTGCACCAGGGCCGCATCACGCCCGGAACGCAGCTGTTCATCGGCGAAGGCAGGAAACCCGTGCGCGCCGGGCATCTCTACGTGCTCAGGGGAAAAACCCAGGTCGAAGTGGCGGAGGCGGTGCCCGGCGACATCTGCGCCATCGCCAAGATAGACGACATCCAGTTCGACCACATCCTGCACGACTCCGCCGGCGACGCGCATATCCACGCCAGGCCGCTGGAACTGCCGATCGCGGTGTTCGGCCTCGCGGTGCAGCCGAAGAAGCGCGGCGACGAGCAGAAAGTCTCCGACGTGCTGCACAAACTGATCGCCGAGGATCCCTGCTTCCGGCTGGAGCACAACGCGCAGGCGAATGAAACAGTGATGCGCGGCATCGGCGAAATGCACTTGAAGGTGATGCTCGAGAAGATGGCGGGCCAGTACAAGGTGGAACTGGACACGCGGCCGCCCTCGATTCCCTACCGCGAGACCATCGCGGGACGCGCCGAGGGGCACAGCCGGCACAAGAAGCAGACCGGCGGCGCCGGGCAGTTCGGCGAAGTGTTTCTCAAGGTGGAACCGCTGCCGCGCGGCAAGGGCTTCGAGTTCGTCGACAAGGTGAAAGGCGGCGCGATCCCCAACCAGTTCATCCCGGCGGTCGAGAAAGGCGTGCGCGGCGTGCTGCAGACGGGATTCGTCGCCGGCTATCCGATGCAGGACCTGCGCGTCACCGTCTACGACGGCAAGCACCACCCGGTGGACTCCAAGGAAGTGGCTTTCGTCTCGGCGGGGCGCAAGGCCTTCATGGATGCGCTCGGCAAGGCGCGGCCGATCGTGCTCGAACCGATCGTCAACGTGGACGTTGTCGCGCCCGAGCAGAAAATGGGCGACATCGCGGGCGAACTCTCGGGGCATCGCGGCCATATCAAGGGTTCGGACGCGCCGCAGCCCGGCACCGTGCAGATCCTCGCGCAGGCGCCGCTGTCGGAACTGGAGCAGTTCCCGGCGCGCCTCAAATCCCTCACCGCGGGCCACGGTTCCTACACGCTGGAATTCAGCCATTACGATCCGGCGCCGCCGGTGCTGCAGCAAAGGCTGGTTGCGGCGCATCGGCCTGCAGCGCATGCCGATGACTAGCAGCCAAAAGACGGAAATCCAGTTTCTTGCTAAGCTTCGGAATCGTTGGGTAAATTTTCGCCCGATAGGGAGCGACACCGGACAATGAGCAAAATAAAACTCGGCGAGTGGATGTGGCGCTTCCTTGCGGTGACGATGCTCTTCGCCGTGAGCTGGACGATCTGGATCATCTACCAGCTCAGCCCGCCGGCCCTGATCATGAACGCGGCCTTCGAAGCGGCTGCCAAAGCCAAGGGAAAGCAAAGCCAGACGCAAAGCGCGCAGGGAGTCATCGCGCCCGCGGGCGATCCCGCGAAGGCCGCCATCGCGGCTGCGTCGTCCGGGGCCGAAGAGCCGCCCAAATCCGCCGCTGCAGCATCGTCAGCCGGCACCGAGGAACCCGCCAAAATCGCCGCCGCTTCCGCGCCTGCCGAAGCGGCTAAACCCGCGGCAGAGAAGCCGGCGCCGGAAAAGCCCCTTGCAGTGAAGTCGCCCGATGCCGAAGTTACTGAGGCAGTAGAGGCCTGGGCCAAGGCATGGTCGTCCAAGGACGCGGACGGTTATCTGGCCTGGTACGCGAAGGACTTCAAGACGCCGGGCGGCGAACCGCGCGCCGCATGGGAGAAAAACCGCAGGCAGCGCATCGGCGCGCCCAAGAGCATCACGGTAAAAGTGGATTCCTTCAAGGTGAGCCTGGACGGCGAGAATCGCGCCAACGTGACCTTCCGCCAGGACTACCGCTCCGATGTCGTGGATCCGATCGTCACGACCAAGACGCTGGTCATGGCCAGAACGGATGGCCGCTGGCTGATCCAGCGGGAAAAGTCGGGCAACTAGTCAGCGTTTCTTTTTCTTCCGGGGCAGCGGCGCGGGATTCGGTATCTCTTCCGCCACGCAGAACGCCCCACCCTGGTAAATCTCCGCCCTCGGGTCGCCGCCCGGCTTCTCGCGCGCCAGGATTTCCGCAGCCCATTTCTCGCTGTCATCTTCCGGCCGGTAGCCCAGGCGGTAGGCATTGGCATTGTCGTACCAGCTGCGCTTGTTCTTGGACACACCGTAGACGATCTCGAAGTGCACGTCCGGGTGCTCGATGCCGATGGTCGCCAGCTGCGCGAGATCGCGAGGCGTGAACAGGATCGACAGCCGCCGCCTGTCGATCGGCACCGGGTTGACGTTGCCGATGCGGATGCAGAACACTTCCATGCCGTACTTGTCGGCGTAGAGGCTGCCGAGCGCTTCGCCGAAGACTTTCGAGACGCCGTAGCGGCTGTCGGGTTTCGGGTAGACGTGATGGTCGATGGTCTGGTCGCGCCGGTAGAAACCGACCGCGTGATTGGAGGTCGGGAACAGGATGCGCTTCACACCGTTGCGCCGCGCGGCTTCGAAGACGTTGTAGCAGCCGATGATGTTGGCGTTCAGGATGCCCTCCCAGGGCCCTTCGACCGAGTAGCCGCCCAGGTGCACGATCGCGTCCACTCCCTTGGTGATGCGCAATGCGGCGGACATCTTCGAGATGTCGGCGCGCTTGAAGGTCTGCCCCTTGAATTTCTCTTTCAGATTCCGAAGATCGGACGCGACGATGCGGTATTTTCTCGCCAGCTCGCGCCGCAGGTGGGTGCCGACATCGCCCGCGGCGCCGGTAATCAGGATGGTTTTCATGTGCCGAGCAGCTCCTTGCGTTTCCAGTGTTCTGCGTTGACGGCGCCCTTCGGCGCGCGGCCTTTCAGTATCTCGGCGGCCTGCGCGACCGTCTCCATGGATTGATGCTCGATCGCCGGCAGCGTGAGCCCCGCGGTGTGCGGCGTGGCAATAACGTCGGCGCGAGCGGCCAGCGCCGGCGTCGGCATCTGGTCCGGCGCGCGGCCCACGTCCAGGGCGCAGCCCGCGATCCGGCCGCAATCCAGCGCCCGCGCCAGCGCCACTTCGTCGACCAAGTTGCCGCGCGAGGCGTTGACGAGGAAGGCGGTCTTTTTCATGGCATTCAGCTGCTGTTCGCCGACGAGGTTTTCCGTCTCCGCAGTCGCCACCGCGAGGGGAACCACGAAATCGCTTTCTCGAAGCAGAACTTCCATCGATGTCAGCTCGATGTCTTTCACGTAGGGATCGTAAATCAAGACCCGCATTCCCAGGGCCCGGGCAACCCGCACCAGCTCCCTGCCGATCGCCCCGTAGCCGATCACACCAAGCGTGCTGCCGCGCAGTTCCCGCCCCATCGTCGCCGGCGGAATTTTCCCCGCATGGAAGGACGTGGCAGACGAAGTAATGCCCCGCGACAGGTCGATCATCAAGCCGATCACCAGCTCTGTGACGGACGCAACGAACCCCGCGCTCGCCTGCGTCACCAGGATTCCCGCCTTGCTCGCCGCAGCGACATCGACATTGCGAATGTCGATGGCGCAGCGCAGGAACGCCGCCAGTTTCGGCAGGCGTTCGAACAACGCAGCGGGGCCAGGCGACTGGCGGTAGGACACGATCAGGTCGCAATCCGCGGCTGCCCGGACGAGCGATTCGCCTTCCAATGGTTTTTCATCCAAATTGAGAATCACCTCACCGAGCGCCTTCAAGGCGGCGAGCGAGCGCTCCCCGTAGTAATTGGCGAGGGTGTCGGGCGAATGCGTGAGAAGTATTCTGGACATGCGAAGGTCGCAGAGTATAAATTACCCATCCGGTTAATTCTGGGAGGAAACCGCAATGTTGCGCCGCATCGTCCTGCTGTTCTTCGTCGCCTTCGCTTTGCCTGCAAGCGCGCAGCAGAAGCAGGTCTGGAAAGCCTCCGACGTGCACCCGCTCGGTTATCCCACGGTCGAAGCCGTCGAGCGCATGGGCAAGAAGCTCGAAAAAGCGACGGACGGCCGGATCAGTGTGCAGATGTATGCCTCCATGCAACTCGGCGGAGAGAAGGAAGCGATCGAGCAGGCGCAGGTCGGCGCGATCCAGCTTGCGCGCGTCAGCGTCGGCGCGCTCGGACCGGTGATCGACGAGCTAAACGTATTCAACATGCCGTATCTGTTCCGCAATACCGCGCACATGCAGCAGGTGATCGACGGTCCGATCGGCAAGGAGTTGTTCGACAAGATCAACGGCAGCCCGAAGAGCGGGCTGATCGCCCTGTGCTTCATGGATGCCGGAGCCCGCAGCCTCTACGACACCCGGAAGCCCATCGTCAACATCGCCGACCTCAAGGGCATGAAAATCCGGGTGATGGGCAATCCGATGTTCGTTGACATGATGAATGCCCTCGGCGGCAACGGCGTCCCGATGGGCTATGACCAGGTCTTCAGCGCACTGCAGACAGGCGTGGTGGACGGCGCGGAAAACAATCCGCCCAGCTTTGTGTTCGACAATCATTACCAGGTCGCCAAGTTCTACACGCTCGACGAGCACCTGATCGTCCCCGAGATGGTCGTGTTTTCGCGCAGGACCTGGGATACGCTGTCCAAGGCGGATCAGGCGCTGCTGGTCAAATTCGGGCGCGAGGCCCAGATGGAAGAGCGCGTGCTGTGGGCCAAGTATGAAAAGGATGCGCTCGACAAGGCAAGGGCGGCCGGCATCCAGATCATCCAGATCTCCGACAAGGACAAGAAGGCGTTCCAGGACGCCGTGAAGCCGGTCTGGGACAAGTACGGCCCGAAATACGCCGACATGATCAAGCGCATCCAGGCCGTCCGGTAATCCCGGAGCGCGGCCCAATGGCCGGCCTGTTCCGCAAATCGATGGATGCGCTGTATTTCCTCTGCGTTGCGGTGGCCGGTACCGCGCTGGTGCTGATCTCCGCCGTGGTTCCCTGGGGTGTCTTCACCAGGTATGTGCTCAACAGCGCCGCGTCCTGGCCCGAGGCCACTGCGGTCCTGCTTACCATCGTCCTGACCTTCATCGGGGCTGCCGCCTGCTATCGCTCGAGCGCGCACATGAGCATCACGGTGCTGGTGCGCCTGCTGCCGAAAGGCCCGCAATGGCTGGCCGGTCTGGTCAATGAAGCGCTGGTCGCGGCGCTCGGTGCGTTCATGGTGGTCTGGGGCAGCCGGCTGGTGGAAGCAACCTGG
>DATGGN010000114.1:0-9613 GCA_035308485.1 Rhizomicrobium sp. | reverse complement strand
CCTACAAGCGGCTCATTCCGGGTTTCGAGGCGCCGGTGCTGCTCGCCTATTCGTCACGCAACCGCTCGGCGTCCTGCCGCATCCCGTTCGCGGCGAGTCCGAATGGCAAGCGCGTCGAAGTACGTTTCCCCGATCCGGGCTCGAACCCGTATCTCTCCTACGCGGCGCTCCTGATGGCGGGGCTCGACGGCATCGAGAACAAGATTCATCCGGGCGATCCGATGGACAAGGACCTCTATGCACTGCCTCCGGAGGAGCTGAAAGACGTGCCGACCGTGTGCGGCTCGCTCCGCCAGGCGCTCGAATGCGTCGACCGCGACCGCGCCTTCCTGAAGAAAGGCGGCGTGTTCTCCGACGACTTCATCGACAGCTATATCGAGCTCAAGATGGGCGAAGTGCATGCCTTCGAGCACAGCCCCCACCCCATCGAATTCAAGATGTACTACAGCGTATGAGCGCCAGGCCCCGGCGGGAGGAACGTCGGGGCCTGTTCAACGATCGTGCGGACGCTTCACTCAGCGAACGTCGCGGTGTGCGACGGCGATGCGTGCGTCGTTATCCCGGAAGCCGATGCGGTCCCGATCAAAGCGATCCCGCACCACGACCTCGCGTCCACCATACACGCGATACGGCGCATACCATTCCGCACCGTAATACGCGGGCGCACCATACACCGTATTGAAGCAGTACGCAGGACGCCACGCGAGCGGGCGGTAGCAGGCGTTCGGCGCGTAATAGCCGACGGCAACGCCGGGGACGCCTACCGTCACGCCGAAAACCGCGGCACTTGCCGGTGCCGTGCCCGCGAGAGCCGCGCCGCCGAGCATCACGGCGCCCAGTGCTGTCTTCATGATCGTATTCATGTCACGTCTCCTTGCGGTTCGGTCGAGGCCACCATGGTCCGGCCGTTCGTGACATGAACATAGGGTGCGCCCTTGAACCCCTTCTGACGTGGAAATTCAGACAGCGTTCAAGGTTGTATCAAACCTTGTCCGACCGCATTTCCGATGCAAAGGCAAACAACGTTCCGAGGCCAGGCATGTGTATGCGCGGGTGACGTTCACAGTGAGACAGTGAGGCGGTGAGATAGCGGCGCCGTCACAAACATCGTACCAGACCAGACGGGTTTTGATTGCGTCTTTGGCGCCAAGCGCCAGTCCCGCTTTCTCACCGCCTCACTGCCTTATTGTGAATCGTCTTCGCACGTCTCCGCGTGAATCTCAGGCCACGGCCAGTACAGGCGCGTCGGCGGATTCACCTTCGGCCGGAACGGTCGGAAGGATGACGTAGGCGCGGCAGCCCTTGCCGGCATCGCTTTCGATCCAGGCGCGCCCGCCGTGGAGCTCGGCCAGGCCGCGCACCAGCGCGAGGCCGAGACCCGTGCCCGAACCCTGCCGGTCGTAGCGGTTGTCGACCTGGCTGAAGGGCTTGAAGACGCCGTCGAGTTTCTCGCGCGGGATTCCGGGTCCGTTGTCTTCCACCATGATCTGGAAATCGCCCGAGCGCGACCGTGTACCGGCCACGGCGATACGGCCGCCCTCCGGCGTGAACTTCACCGCGTTCGAAACGAGATTGATCAACATCTGCTTCAGCGCCCGCTCGTCAGCATAGAGTGGCGGCGCCGCGGGATCGATATCGATGACGAGCTTCTGCCGGCGCTCGCGCGCCTTGATGGCGATGATCTTGAGCGTGGACTCGAATGTCGCCTTGACGTCGAGCACCTGCGGCTCGATGTCCATTTTGCCGGCCTCGATCTTCGCCACGTCGAGAAGGTCGTTGATCAGGCTCAGGAGATGCGTGCCCGAGGTGTGGATGTCGCCCGCATATTCGACATAGCGCCGCGAGCCGGCGGGACCAAAGGTCTGCGTCTTGATGATCTCCGAAAAGCCGAGGATGGCGTTCAGCGGCGTACGCAGTTCGTGGCTCATATTGGCGAGGAATGCCGTCTTCGAAGCGTTCGCGGTTTCCGCCTCGAAGCGCTTGCGCAGCGCCTCGTCGCGTGTTTCCTCGAGCTCGCGCGCGAGGTCCTCCACCTCGAACCGGAGCCGCGATTCCTCGTCGAGGCGGCGGGTCAGCCGGCGGCCGGCGAGGAAGAACTGGGCGCCGAAGGCGGGCAGCGCGAGCGCGAGCGCAACATCGGCCAGCGTGCCGGCAATCAGGAAACGTACACTTGCGACCACCACCATCGGCACCATGCTGGCGATCAGCATGTCCATCTGGTTGGCGCGACTCATGACGAGTTTCGCCATCACGCAGCAGACGCAGGCGGCGACGAAAACGTGATTGATGGTGCTGGCCCTGTCCCATAACAGCCATGGCATCAGTCCCCAGCCCGCGCTGATGGTGATCTGCATGGCGACGAATTTCGGAAACCAGCTTTCGAGACCCGTCGATTGTGCCGGCGAAATCACCTCGCGCTGATAGTACAGAGTCGCCGCCCAGGAGAGCAGCGAGAACATCGCGATCACGGCGGGAAGACCGAGTGCGGTGCTGAGCGGGGCCGAGCCGAAATATCCGAAGACGTTCGAACCGGCGAGCGCGATCGCCAGCGCAAGCAGGGGTCCGGTCACGCTCGAAGAGCGCACGACCTGCGCAATGAGGTCGAGCTGCGCCTTCAGCACGCGCACGTCGGCGCGCCGGTGCACGCGCAATTTCTGGCCGTAGCCCAACTGTGGTCCCGATATCTTTCCGGCGCCGCGGTGCGAATGTTAGGGTCCCTGCTCCTAATATTTACTTAGAACGGATCGCCTCCCCCGTGCATGAATTGCGCGGGGGAGGTGGTGCGAAGCACCGGAGGGGGCGCCTGATCGCGCGACCAATTGCCCCCTCCCCTGCTACACAGGACCTCCCCCGCTCCGCTGCTGCTACGCGGGGGAGGCAAACACCGATGAAGTTCGTTAACGTGCAGTTGACGAATCGCGAACGATTGCAAATGGCAAAATCTCCCGATCTCTTCGACAGTGCGCCCAGGGAGCGCGGCAACAATTACACCGCCAGGGACATCGAGGTTCTCGAGGGCCTCGAGCCGGTGCGCCGCCGCCCCGGCATGTATATCGGCGGCACCGACGAGCGCGCGCTCCATCATCTCGCCGCGGAAATCGTCGACAACGCCATGGACGAAGCGGTCGCCGGCTTTGCCACCCGCATCGAGATCGAGCTGAAACCCGACGACGTGTTGACCGTGCGTGACAACGGCCGCGGCATTCCGATCGATCCCCACCCGAAGTTCAAGAACAAGTCGGCGCTCGAAGTGATCATGACGACGCTGCATTCGGGCGGCAAGTTCGGCGGCAAGGTGTACGACACCTCGGGCGGGCTCCACGGCGTCGGCGCCTCGGTCGTCAACGCGCTGTCCGAATGGATGGAGGTGGAGGTCTATCGCGAGAAGCACGGCTACATGATGCCCTTTGCGCGGGGGAAAGTTACGGGCAAGCTGAAGGAGACCGGCGCCGCCAACCGGCGCGGCACGGTCGTCTCGTTCCGGCCTGACGTACAGATTTTCGGGAAGGGGACGCATTTCTCGCCGCGCTCCCTCTACCGCATGGCGCGCTCCAAGGCCTATCTCTACCGCGGAGTCGAAATCCGCTGGAGCTGCGATCCCGCGCTCGTCAAGGATGGCGAAACGCCGTCCGAAGACACGCTCAAATTTCCCGGCGGCATCGTCGATTTCCTGAACGGAGAGATCGAGGGCCGTACAACCGTCACCCAGCGCAACTTCACCGGCCGAAGCGAAAACCGCGACGGCCGCGGCGCGGTCGACTGGGCCGTGGCGTGGGCGCCCGACGCCGATCCGTTTCTCCAATCCTACTGCAACACCATCCCGACACCGCAGGGCGGCACCCATGAGCAGGGCTTCCGCAACGCGCTGACGAGAAGTCTGCGCACCCATGGCGAGCGCGCGAACAACCGGAAGGTGGCGCTGATCGCGCCCGACGACGTGATGGCCGCGGCCTGCGGCGTCCTCTCCATCTTCATCCGCGAGCCGGAATTCCAGGGACAGACCAAGGACAAGCTGTCCTCGCCGGATGCACAGCGCCTCGTCGAAAACGTGGTTCGGGACCATTTCGACCACTGGCTCGCCGAGCATCCGCAGGAAGCCGACACGCTGCTGGCCTTCGTCGTCGACCAGGCGGAAGACCGGCTCCGGCGCAGGCAGGAGCGCGAGGTCGCGCGCAAATCGGCGACGCGCAAGCTCCGCCTGCCCGGAAAACTGGCGGACTGTACAAGCAATACCGCCGACACCGAGATATTCCTCGTCGAGGGCGATTCCGCCGGCGGCTCGGCGAAACAGGCCCGCGACCGCGCGACCCAGGCCGTCCTTCCGCTCCGCGGCAAGATTCTCAACGTCGCGAGTGCGGCGACCGGCAAGCTCGAGCAGAATCAGGAGCTCGCCAACCTTGTACAGGCGCTCGGCTGCGGCACAGGATCGCGCTACCGCGACGACGATCTGCGCTACGACCGCGTCATCATCATGACCGACGCCGATGTCGACGGCGCCCACATCGCCTCCCTCCTTCTCACCTTCTTCTGGCGCGAGATGCCGGGGCTGATCCAGAACCGCCATCTCTATCTTGCCATGCCGCCACTGTACAGGCTGACGCAAGGGTCCAAAACCGAATATGCCCGCGACGACGCCGATCGCGAGCGGCTCATGAAGAGCGTGTTCAAGGGGAACGGGAAGGTGGAGATTTCGCGCTTCAAGGGCCTCGGCGAAATGATGCCGAACCAGCTCAAGGCGACCACCATGGATCGCGCGAAGCGCGTCCTCGAGCGCGTCGAAGTGGCGGACGACGAGGCCGCCGAAACCGCCTCGCTGATCGAACGCCTGATGGGCAAGAAGCCCGAGCTGCGCTTCCAGTTCATCCAGGAAAACGCCCCCTTCGCCGCCGCCGAAGTCGACGTGTGAGGCGAAGCGCGCGCGGACTCCAGTGGGAGAACATGCCGATCGAACTCGACCACATCGTTCTCGCCGTGAACGAGCGGGCACGAAGTCTGGCCTTTTACACCGGCATTGTCGGACTCCGGCACGAAGGCGAGGACGGGCCTTTTTCCGTTCTGCGGGTGACACCGTCTTTCGTCATCCTTGTTTCGCCGCACGGTACAAAGGGCGGCGAGCATCTCGCCTTTGCCATGCCGAAGCAGGAATTCGACGATCTGTACGCGCGGCTGAAATCGGCCGGCATTCCGTACGGCGGCAGTTTCGATTCGGTGGGCAGCACGAGCGGCCCCGGCAACGAATTCGGCGCGCGCGGCGTGGGGCCGTCGCTCTACTTCTTCGATCCGGACCGTCATCTGCTCGAAATCCGCCATTACGAAACCGCCTGAAGGAGCCGGGGCGCGCCATAAACCCTGCTCCGTGTTCTCCGTGTCTCTGTGGTGCTTCTTCTTCCCTGGCGCCTTTGCCTCTTTGCGGTTCAACCTTTCTTCTCCGCGTCTTCGCGTGAATCATTTCTTCTGCCCCTGCACGATCGGTGAATTGATCACCTTCACGATCGCCTCGAGCGTGTTCCAGTTGCGCGTCGTGACCGGCACGCCGAAGATCCTGTCGAGCCTGCCCAGATAGCCGATCACCTTCATGTCGCGTCTGTACACACCGAGCACGAACCGGCCCTCGCAGGCGACCAGCCTGAGCAGCCACCGGCCCTCTGCCGGCATGGTTAGCGGCAGCCGGGGCATCGAGGGCGGACGCTTCGCCAGCACGCTGACAAACCGCACTTCGTCGGAACCGGCGCGCTGCCCTCGAAAGCAGTGTGCGCCAACAGCCGGCTCAGCGCCCGGCCGTCGCAGATCATGATCTCGGCCTCGAAGGGAAGCCGCGCCGCGATCTCGCTGCGCAGCTTTGCATGGCCCACCCGCCCCTTGATGACGAAGGCGCCTGTCGCTCCGATATTGATCGCGCCGAGATGAGCGAGCTGCTCGACGAACTTTGCCGGCCGGAAGGACCGGTGTCCTCCGACGTTGACGCCCCTCAAGAGCACCACGACCGCCATCAGCCGGCTGCGTCTCCTTCTCGCATCCCTCTGCAACCTTTGCGCGCACTGTGACGAACGTACACGGATACGAACTTTTTCAAAAATTCCCTCAGAAATTCCCTGACTGAGGGAATTTGCCTGTACGTTTGCAACCTTCGCCGCGAGGCCGCAACCGCGTCCCTCGCCATGCCGGATTCGCTCCGTTGGAGAGGCAAACACCACGGTCCTTCTCAAACCTCCGCACTTTTCTTCCTGTCCCGGGGACCGGCACAGCCGAAATCCGCCGCAAGATCGTCGAGCGCATCGAGGTCGTTCGCATTGACCGCACGTTCGAACCGCGCCTTGAACTCGCCGTAGCGGTCGCCGAACAGCTGCCGCGTATGTTCGTCGTCATAGACGAACCGGTTTTCTTCTCCGCTTTCTTCGTCGTCGTCGTCCTCCTCCTCGCCCTCGTTCCGGGCAGGCCGACGGTTGTCGGCGATATCGTCGCCGGCTCCGCCGGCTGTCCCGCCACTGTTCCCACCCGGAACCTGCATGTCCGGCGCACCCCGAAGGGCCAGGCCGGAAGCGGCCGCAGCCGCGGTTTCAGGCTCCTGCGCCGCGCCTGCAGCCTCCTCGACCCCACCGCCGCCTCCCTTATCCAGAATCCCGAGTACGAGCCGCTGGGCCGAAGCGCGACCATCGAGTGCGCCCAGCACGAGCTCCCGGGCAAAGGCGTCGATCACCCGGATCGGCCGCGACTCGAGGAGTGGCTTTTTGTCTGCGCTCAAGGCGGCGTTGAACGCCGAGTCGAATGCCGATTTGAGGCGACCTCTCGGACCAGGCGGCTGCCGGTAGCCGACCGGCTGCGGAGGCTTCGTCATCCCGAGGTCCTCTCGTCCAATTCGCGGTTAGGTCATAACCCATGTCGGTTATATTGTCAACCGCGTCGGAAAGAGACGATAACGGGCCGGCACTGCTGCTGGGGATGAAGGGGAAACCTTCGGCGACCGCTCAGCGTCACCCTACGACAGCTCCGGGCGAGGCTTCTTTTCTTGCCCTCGTCCGTGCTTTGGCTCTCAATCGTAGATCGCGCCGCGGCGTGTCAGCTCCTCACGCAATTCCTCCATCGCCTCCCGGCGCACTGCGACGGCAAGGGCCTTTGCCGCTCTTTCACCGTGTGTCGACACGAAAAAGCGTTTGCAGTGCCGTTTGCCGTCTGCGTCCTGCCAGACGGCCTGCCACAGGAGGCGCTTTCGCCTGCGGTACTTGACGGCATAACGGCCAACACCGACGACTCCGCTGGTATTCGTCTCTGGCTTCTTGTTCATCCGCCAGAGCATGTAGTCGGGATCGGACGCTATCGACATGAGCGAATCGAGCCAGGCCTGCGCCGCTTTCAGCGCGCGTTCTTTGCCGCCGTACTTCGTGTCCCGGAAATACTTGTGCATGTATTGGTTGCGGCGCTTGAGGTTCACCTTCCAGCCCGGCGTTGTCTTCTCGGTCTTGTTCTGGCGGATGATGTGCCGGTAATCGGGGTGAAGCCCCTTTGTCGGGCCGTCTTTGGCAATTCGCCTGGGTCGCGCTGGGGCCCTCGCGATTGAACGCGAAGGCGATGGCGATTTTGCACCCAAAGACTTCGGGCTCGGCTTCAGGTCCCGGCTCGATTTCAAGCCTGTCGCGCTCCGCGCTTTCCGCTTGTCCCCCGATCCGGGAGGCCGGCCCGTCCCTTTCCGTCGCCAGTTCTTCGGGAATTTCTTGAGTTGCTGGCACAGCCATCTCCGGGGAAGTCTGGGCCGCTGCCGCTGTGCAAACTGGACAAGGGCATCGCGCTCCGTGGGCGGTTTGCCGTCATGGCGCGTCTTCGCTCTCCACCACCGGATGAGCGCGTCTTCGGCGCTCGAGAACTTGAATTCCGCCTCGAACTCCTTTCTTCGCAATTTCACGTCGCGCCAGAATTCTCCGTTTGCGCGGCCACTGCGTCGGGGAGTCGCGACCAGGCTGTCGCCCAAAATGACGTCACGGGACAAATCTTCGTTCGGTATGCGCTCGAATGCGCGCGATCGCGCGGCAGGATTGCTCATATCTCCTTTGCGGCCGACGAGAGCGATCCTTTGCTCGGTATGGGCCTTGATGAGGCACGCCTGCGCCATCTCCCGGCGCGTCTCGCCGCGATGGCCAGCGGCATACGGGTGAAGCGGCGGACCTCTCGGACCGACCAGATAATCGAGCGCCTGCGATGCGGTGATAAACTCCGCCGGCACTCTGGCGGGCGGCTTGTGTGGCTTACGCATGGCGTGCCGGGAATTGTGCAGCCACAAGTGCCAAATTAGCCCTTGAATACATGTTCCCGGTGGTATCGCAAGAATTGCGGATGAGGACGCAAATCGGGGCGGTGCAGTGGCAAACGGAGTTTGCCATCTGGATTGATAATGCGCGTCACGGCATCGGGGACGCGACCTTTGGCGATAAGCAACGAATAGTCGTCGTCGACCGACAACAGGCCGCGGTCGAACATCCAGTGCGCCGTGCTCGAAAGCGCAATACCGTTGCGCACGGAATCAGGCCCCGAATCTTCGACCGGCCGAATGTGAGCGGCTTGTACTTCTGCGCGGCCGCCGCCGTTGATGATGCGGAAGCCCGTCACAGCGCAAGTCTGGTCGTAAGCGGATCTTACGGCCACGGCGAACGCCGCATCGCGGAAGGGTCGCGCAACAATTCGTTCCACAATCGGTCGTTCAAACGACTCGGGCTCATCCGCCAATTCGAATGCCGGAGTTGCCGCCGGGGGTGAGAGAATAGCTGCAAACCCGCTCCTTAGGATCGTATCGTATTCCCAGTCGGGAATGGCACGGACGGAGCGGCCAAATGCTCCTTTGCTCGTCTCCCCATCATCACGACGCAGCTTTGACTCGTAGTAGTGATCAGCTTCGCGGAACGGGACCGGACGATCAAATTCCAGAAAATCCGTGACAAGAGCGTAGTAATGATCTGGCCGGTTCGGATCAGGCACGATGGAATTGACTCTAGCCGTGGCGAAGTACGATTGACGTCCGCCAGCTACGCTCAAGTCCGTGCCCGGTCGGCGAGGCTCGTAATAAATAATCCAATCTCCCCGTGCCGCTTCGGCTTGCCGCAAGTACGTTTTCGGGAAGTGGTATCTGACCTCCGGTAGATCGTCGTACGCAGGTTCGCGCTTTGTCGTGAAGACTGCCTTCGTCATGATTCGAACATTAGCATGATGCGGCAATTCGTGTTCGTGGCAAGCGAGCCCCCCTCGATCACACCGGTACGGGTTGGCGGGAGCTAAGCAGAAGATTGTTCCGAGTCCTTGCCCAACGCAGCCCTCGCTTTGCGCATGCTGATCGCTAAGTTCGGCCAGCTTACGCTCATAAGCGGTTCGTAACGCGAATGATCAAGTTTCCAGACCGAGAAGGGACCGAAGAATTCTTCCGGTTGCCGGCCCTCACCGGGCGATTCCGCACCTTCGTACATCGCTTCGATGTCGGACAGCAGGTGGCGCAACGCTCCCCGAATTTTATTGTTCTCGTCGCTCATTGCCCCACGCGAGTTGTGCCCGGGTTTTGCCAGAGACCCGCTCGAAAATTATTGTTCCTGGTCTGTTCTAGCCTTTTCGCCAGCGTTCCGCAAACGGATCGCCT
>DATGGN010000113.1:0-2117 GCA_035308485.1 Rhizomicrobium sp. | reverse complement strand
ATGGAGACCGGATGAGTCGTCTTGCCGCGCCAATTCGCAACGTGCGCGCAGCCACAGCCAATGGCCGTTGGCATGGCGCATACGGAATTCGTGATCGAACGAGTGCACTCTGGCGTCGGCAAGCTGTGTCGCCAGTTCGTAGAGATCGATGTCGCCGGGGTGCACCAACGCGTTGACGTCGCCAAAGGGCAATAGTTCGTCCTTCTTCTGCAGGCCAAGAATGTCGAACATCGAATGCGACCAGAACACGCGCCCGCGCGCGAGATCCCAGTCCCATAGCCCGCAGCGCCCGCGATTGAGTGCGGTATCGATGCGGCTGCGCAGGGTGTCGTGAATAAGGTCGGCCTCGCGCGCGCGCGTCGCCTGCCAGTGGAAAGCGAAACCGAGAATCAGAACGACGAATCCGGTGGTCGCCGACAACGTAATCGTCAACGCTGTCGTCGAGCGCCATTTCGCCAGCGCCGCGTCGAGCGGCTGCAGGACCGCGAGCATACCGATCGGATTGTTCAAGGCCCGCACCGACGCCAGAGCGCTTTCGCCGTCGGGGAGTTCGATGGACATAGCGCCCGCCCTCGCACCCATCGTGGTCAGCGGTTGCCAGGGACTGAGCACATCGAGAATGGAGCGGCCGCGCAGCGCCGGATCGTTCGGGATGCTGTCGATGATCGCACCTTCGCTGTCCGTGATCAGGACACGGCGCTTCGCGCCGGTGGCCCACTCCGGCAGTTCGTGCGGGAGCGATTCAAAAGTGCGGGCGGGATTTGGAATGCCGTTGCTCGCCGGGCGGTCGAGCACGACCGCCAACTGCTCGGCGAGGGCCTCGATGGTTCGCTTTGCCTCGGCGTCGGCCTGTCGGCGATATTCGATCACCTGAACGGCGGCCCCGACGCAGATCAGCAATAGGAACGCGACGATGAGAACCGGGACCGCGCGGCGCAGCACTGGCTCGGCGCTGACCAAGCGCCGATAAGCGGGTTTGGCAATCGATTGCGCCAGCCCCTTGATCGAATCAGATCGAACAGACGCACTCGCCGTCTCGGCGTGCGCCATCGCCTGCCTCCGTTCGGACAGTCCCCTAAAGTCGCGTGTTCGGAAAGATGTGCCGCATCTCGCCCGAATCAACCTCATCAGAATCCACGCGCGGGCGTTTGTCGAGAGTTTTGAGTCAATATTTGTTAACGAATATCCAGAGGTTTCTTGCGGGAGAACATTGGCCTGCTCTCTGAGCCCGGTGGACACGGGGGCGAGATGGTTAACGCGGGCGCGAATCGCCGAGAAAGTCGATAGCGTGCGGGAGTTGCCTCTTTGCTTTGGTGAGACAATTGCTCGTCAGCTATCAGCAAGAGCTCGCGCCACGAGGTCGGTTACGTCGCGAGAGAGTGCGGCGGCGGCCGCGACGCGCCGTAGAGTGGCTTGCGCGCGGCTGCGGCGCTGCGGCTCAAGGGTGCGCCACGAGCGGAAGGCTCCCACGAGGCGTGCCGCGACCTGCGGATTCTTCGGGTCGAGCGCGATCACGACATCGGCGACGAAATCGTAGCCGTCGCCGTCAGCGCGGTTGAACTGGGTGGGGTTGGCGTGAGCGAACGAGCCGATGAGAGCGCGCACGCGGTTCGGGTTCGTCATGGAAAAGGCCGGGTGCGAGGTCAACGCGCGCACGCGGTCAAGCGTTGCGGGTTCTGGAATGGCCGCCTGCAGCGCCAGCCATTTGTCGATGATCAGTGGATCATCCGCATGGCGCTGGTAGAAATCCTCGAACGCGGCAGCGCGTTCCGGCCGATCGTGCCGCGACAGTGTGTCCAGCGCCGCCATGCGATCGGTCATGTTGTCGGCGTTTTGATATTGAGCGAATGCGCGGGCGATGGCGTCATCGCGTTCGGTCAGTGTCAAAAGATCGAGGCACACGTTCCGCAGCAAGCGCCTCCCGACGCTTTGCGCGTCGGGGCGGTAAGGACCAGGCGTGCTCATTCGCTGGTAAGTTTCCGCCAGTGCGTCGGCATGCCGCTCGCCGATTGCCGCACGGAGTTTTCGCCGCGCGGCAAAGACAGCATCCGGATCGACCTCGCGGCCGATCTCGCCTGCGATGTCGGCCTCGCTTGGCGGCACGAGCGTGAGCGCGA
>DATGGN010000112.1:0-39771 GCA_035308485.1 Rhizomicrobium sp. | reverse complement strand
GCGAGCGCCAGAATCTGCATCAGGTCGACGTGCAGTTTCTGCTGCGGGATGACCTGGGGCGCGCGTTCCAGCGCCGCGACGCGTTGCTCCGCTTCGGCGCGCGCCGACGGCGAGAACGAACGGTCGAGCGCCATCACCTTCCCGAAATAATCGAGGTCCTGACGCTGCGCCTCGAGAGCAGAGGCGGGCTTCGGATAGTCCGGCGCGGGTGGTGCGGGCTTGAATGTCCCCATGAACGCGAAATAGAGCCCGCCAAGACCGCCCGCGATGACGAGAATGAAGGCGCCCACAATCCACGCAATCCGGCGAAGTCTGCGACGCATACGGAGCCCCTTCCTTGCCCCCCACGATCCGATTTCGTACGCCGGCGCGGGAATTCAAGAGCGGACAGACTTGGCCTGATCGCGATGCCCCTCTCCCACGTAGGCGCGCATAGGGGAGATACCCGCACTTCGGGTGGGGTGGTGCCTCACCCACAATCAAGCCGGTCATTTCCGCGAAAAGCCTGGCGCGCGCGAGCGTTGGTGCCCATTTTCCGGCAGTTGCAGGAGCTGGGTCCCCGCGAAAGCGGGACGACACCGCTTTTTCTTTTCCACGGCATCGAATGCACCAGAGAGCGTCCGTACAGACTCACCCCAGATGTATGTCTTTCTGCCTTGTCTCGTCGGCGCCGTCGCCGGGTTTGAGGCGGTAGAACACGGCCGTCGAGATCAGGGAGGAAATTTTTCAACGCCTGCGTTTGGGCTTCGAGATTTCATCGCCCTCCAGCGGAGCGTGACCGCGGCCCGCACGCTTCAGAATCCGGAGTGCCTTGGGAATGTCGGCACGCGCGGCGCGCTCGGCGATGTAACTTTCCGTCCGCAGCGCAGAGACCTTTTCTGCTACTGCAACATTGATGAGCTGATTGAGCGCCACTCCCTCCGCTTCCGCGACTTTGCGCGCCTCATCAAGAAGCGACGGCTGCAGCCGCAGTGCGAAGTTGCTTTTCCTCATTGTCATTTCTCCAGTCGCTGCATGGCTTCGCCCGGGGAAAGCACCACTATTCCAAATCGACTCGCCGCCGGCTCGAAGTCCGTGAGGTTGAAAGTCACCACGCCGTCAGCACGTCCGTTCATGGCAGCTTCCAGTACCATGTCATCATCCGCATCCGGCAACGCCGGTCGCCACAAGTAAGCCAACGTCACCGGCTCTGCGACCGCGGCCAGCGCATCAAGCAAGGCCCCGACATCGGCAATAGACAGCCCCGCCGGGACCAAATGTTCGCTCCGAGTCATGACCGCCTCATATTCTATCAGCAACGGAACGGAGATGAGCATTGTCAAACCACGGCGGCGTTCAAGCGCAGCCGTCACGTTGCTCCTTCAGCTCCCGGATCCGCCAGATGTATGCCTTTCTGACGGCTCGTCCGTGCACGTTCTTCGTGTCGTACCATCTCTCGCCGGTTGACGGAAGCTGTGTTCCTGTTATGTTCTGTTCTCCTCGGGAGGCACGATGATGATCGACCCTGCTACAGAGAAGAGAATCCGGGAGAAACTGAAGCTTTGCCGCGAAGACCCCGGTCGCTACCTGGACATGGCCAACGCGCGAATCAGGCACAACCCACGGGATCCGGACGGCTATTTCGATCGCCACCGTGCGTGGCTGCAGCTGGAAAAGCCGGACCAGGCGATCCAGGATCTCGACAGGGTGGTCGAGATGGACCCTCACCCATTGAATTTGTACGTTCGCGGACGTGTACACAGGGATCTTGGCAACTACGACAGGGCGCTCGCCGATTTCGAGCGCGGCGAAAGCCTGGCTCCGGGTGAGTGGAGAGATCTCGTCCTGGGCCTTTTCTATCAGGCTGATTGCCACGCGCGATTGGGGCATGAGGCAGAGGCTCTCGCATGCTGCGCGCGTTTACCGGACGATTTCTGGAGTCCCGGCCCGCACGGTACAACGGCCGGAAACAAGGACGAAATCGCGGACGGGTTGCGCCGGATCGCCGCGGCAGCCGGGCAGTGAGCACGAGGGATGGTCAAACGTACAATGCCTCTACCCCAGATGGATGTCTTTCTGCCTTGTCTCGTCGGCGCCGTCGCCGGGTTTGAGGCGGTAGAACACGGCCGTCGAGATCAGGGTGAAAACGCCAAGCGCGAGAAACGCGTGGTGCAAGCCCAAAATCATCTCGTGCGGCTGGAATCGCGCGGCCTCGGGCACGAAAGCCATGGCGATAAGGCCCGCCGTCGCCACGCCGAAGCTGATCGAGAGTTGCTGCGAGGTTGAGGAGAGCGAGCTTGCGGCACTCGTCCGTTGGGGCGACACGTCGGCGAAAGTAAGGGTGTTCATGCTCGTATATTGCGTCGAAGTGAGCGCGCCATAGCAGAACGCGAGGAGTACGATCAGCCAGACGGGCGTACCGATACCGATCGTGGCGAAGAGCATCAGGAAAACGCTCATGAGAAGGGTGTTGACGATCAGCACGTTGCGATAGCCCCAGCGCCGAAGCAGCGCGGCGATCCAGATCTTGGTGCTGAGCCCCGCGACCGCCTGCGGCATGATGAGAAGGCCGGATTGTACGGGATCGAACCCGAGCCCCACCTGGTAGAGAAGCGGCAGGAGAAACGGCACACCGCCGATGCCGAGCCGCGTGATGAAGCCGCCGCCCACCGCAACGGCGAAGGATCGGCTGCGAAAGAGCCCGAGGCGCAAGAGCGGCCAGCGCGTGCGCTCGGCATGTACGCCGTAGCCGAAGAGAAGCGCGAGCGAGACTGCGAGAAGTCCGAGAATCTCCGGAACGGAGAGCCGGTGCTCGCCGAAGACTTCGAGCACGTAGGAAAGAAGGGCAAGCCCCGCGCCGAACAGGATGAAGCCGATGATGTCGAGCGCCTTCGTCCGCTCGCGGTAATCCGGAAGCATCTTCCACACGAACCAGAGCCCGGCGATGCCGATGGGAATGTTCAGGAAGAAGATCGCGCGCCAGTGGAGATAGGCGACGATGAAGCCGCCCGCCGCCGGCCCCACCATCGGCCCGATCCACGCCGGGATCGCCACGAAATTCATCGCGCCGAGCAATTGCGATTTCGGAAAGGTGCGCACGAGCGTGAGCCGGCCGACCGGCACCATCATGGCGCCGCCGCAGCCCTGCAGCACGCGGCAGACGACAAGAAGATGCACGTTGCTCATGAGGCCGCAGAGGGCAGAGCCGAGCGTGAATATGCCGATGGCCGAGGCAAAGACGCGCCGCGTGCCGTAGCGGTCGGCCACCCAGCCCGAGACCGGGATGAAGACGGCGAGCGAGAGCGTGTAGCTCGCGAGCACGGCTTTCATGTTGAGCGGCGTCGTGCCGATCGCTTTCGCCACGATCGGCACCGCGGTGTTCAGGATCGTGGTGTCGAGCGATTCCATGAAGAACGCGACCGCGACGAGCCACGGCAGCGCGCGGCGCGCGGCGTCCGACACCGTGTCGGCGTCGAGGTGTTGCTTCAGGGCTTCGGATGCCAACGGTCCTGCCGTGATTGAAGTGAATGCGAGATGGGCCCGCCTGTTTGGAATGCACCCGAGACTCAAACGACAGGATAACCGCCCGATCGATGTTTCGCCCCTCTATTTTCTCCACGCAATGCGGCACGTGGCTGTCCCGCCCAAGCGAAGGGATCGTCACGCGTCTCCGAGCGCAAATCGGCTGTGTCGCCGTGTCGCGGCTTCTTTCGGGGCTTCGGCTGCAAAATTCGAGCCTCCGGGGAGCGCGGGGTGGTCACGCAAATCCAACAACCATGAGGAGTATCATGCGTCGCGCTCTGCTTCTTGGTGCAACCGCTGTGTCCTGCGTTCTGGCCGGGCCGCCGGCGCTCAACGCCGCGGAGTCCCAAGACGCGGCACTCTTCGCGCGCTTCGATGCGTCCATCCGCCCCGACGACCTCCGGGACTGGATGAAGCTCCTCGCCGCCGAACCCAATCATGTCGGCTCGCCGCACGACAAGGCAAACGCCGAATGGATCCTCTCCCGGTTCAAGTCCTGGGGCTGGGACGCGCATATCGAGTCCTTCGACGTGCTCTATCCGACACCGATCCACGAGACGCTCGAGATGATTGCGCCCCACCACTTCAAGGCGACGCTGCAGGAGCCGCCGATCCCCGGCGACACCAGCGCGCGCGCGAAGGAGCCCGCACTCCCCGCCTATCTCGTCTATCAGGGCGACGGCGATGTACAGGGCGGACTCGTCTATGTGAATTACGGCATGAAGGAGGATTACGACACGCTCGAACGGCTTGGCGTGTCGGTGAAGGGGCGCATCGTCATTGCCCGCTACGGCCACGGCTGGCGCGGGCTGAAGCCCAAGCTCGCTTACGAGCACGGCGCGATCGGTTGCATCATCTATTCCGATCCGCAGGACGACGGCTACGGCGAGGAGGCGGTCTATCCGGCCGGCCCGATGCGCCCGCCACACGGCATCCAGCGCGGCTCCGTGGAAGACGACGAGTTCGATGGCGACCCGCTGACGCCGGGCGTGGGCGCGACGAAGGACGCGAAGCGGCTCCCGATCTCCGAGAGCCCGGTGATCCTCAAGGTTCCCGCCCTGCCGATCGCGTACGCCGACGCGCAGGTCCTGCTCGCTTCGATCGGCGGCCAGGTCGCGCCCTCATCCTGGCGCGGCGCGCTGCCCATCACCTATCGGGTGGGGCCGGGCGCCGAGACAGTCCATCTCGCTGTCAAGTCCGACTGGAGCCGGAAGCCGATCTACGACGTGATCGCGACGCTCAGGGGCAGTACTTACCCGGACCAGTGGGTGATCCGCGGCAATCATCACGACGGCTGGGTGTTCGGCGCGAGCGATCCCCTGTCTAGCCAGGTAGCGCTGCTTTCGGAAGCGAAGGCGCTTGGCGCGCTCGAAGCCCAGGGCTGGCGGCCGAAACGAACCATCGTGTACGGAAGCTGGGATGCCGAAGAGCCCGGCCTGATCGGCTCGACGGAATGGGCGGAAACCCATGCCGACGAACTGAAGCAGAAGGGCGCTCTGTACGTCAACAGCGACAACAACGCGCGCGGTGTTCTTGCGCTCGAAGGCAGCCAGGATTTCGAGGGGCTGGCCGATGCGGTCTCGAAAAGCGTGATCGACCCCGAGAAGGACGTGACCGTTGGCGAGCGCATGCGCGCGCATCTGAGGCTCGCGCCGTTCGATTCGCATTCCGAAGACAAGGATCACGCGAAGGCGGTCGCCGCCTTCGCGGCCGATCCCGCCCGGGACGTGCCGATCGGCGCACTCGGGTCCGGGTCCGATTATGGCAGCTTTCAGAACCATCTCGGCATTCCGTCGATGGATATCCGCTATTCCGACGAGGGCCAGTCCGGCGGCGTGTACCATTCGCGCTACGACACCTTCGAGCATCACAGCCGGTTCGTGGATCCGGGCTTCGTCTATGACTCCGTGCTGGCCAAAACCGTTGGACATGCCGTGCTCATCGCGGCGGATTCCGATCTGCCGCTGCAGCGCGCCTCCGATTTCGCGAGCGAGGTCGCGCAGGACCTCAAGGAAGTGAAGAAGCTCGCGCAGGACCAGCGCGACAAGGCGGAGAAGCAGGCGGCGCTCCTGCATGCGCAGGCGTTTGTCCTCGACGCCGATCCGACCAAGCCCTTCGGCCAGCCAACGCCGCTCAAGCCTGTACCGGCATTCGATTTCTCGCCGCTCGATACGGCCGTCGCGCGGCTCACAAAAAGCGCCCGGACGTACGACGACGACCTGGCGGCGCATGGGACTTCGCTTTCCCCCGATCGCCTCGCGCGGCTTCAGTCGCTCATGCAGAACATCGATCAGGCGCTGCTTGCCGATGTGGGATTGCCGGGGCGGCCGTGGTTCAAGAACCTCGTCTACGCGCCGGGTACGCTGACGGGCTACGGCGTGAAGACGCTGCCGGGCGTGCGCGAAGGCATCGAGCAGGAGCGCTTCGACGAGGCCGCACGATACATCACGCTCACGGCGAGCGTTCTCAACGCCTATAGCGACCGGCTCGACCAGGCGAGCGCGCTTCTTGGTGAATCGAAATCGGCCGCGCGATAGCTGGTGCGGCCGCCTACTTCGTTTTGGGCTTGACCGCTCGCACAATTCAGCAAAACTCGGGCCTCTGTCACAAAAAGGGGCCGACGTGATCGTTTCGGCTGTTGCTGCACTTATCGCGGCGGTTCCCCAGGCTGCCGTTCAACACGATGCATCCATGGCCCAGGAGGTCCAACTCTGCCTGCACGCCTCCGCCTACGAGATTGAACACGCCTGCTCTCCGGTTGCTCACGTTGAAGGCCTGACGACCAACGAGCGCCGGCAGATTTCCGTCAGATTGTCCTGGAGCCGAATGGGCCTTCTTGGCTATTTCAAACGGATCGATGCGCTTGACGACAGTTTGAGCAGAAAACCCGATGACTATGAGATGCTGTTCGAACGCGGAAGGCTCTTCGCATCCGTGTACGCCTATGATCGCGCCATCGCCGATTTCACCGAAGCGCTGCGGCTCAAGCCTGGCGCCACGCAGGCGTTGGTTGATCGCGGTCTCTCCTACGTCGAACTAAATCAGTTTGATGAGGGTATCCGTGACCTACGGGACGCCGTCCAGCGCGCCCCCGGCGATCCAACGGCAGCCCCGAACCTTATTAGCGCCGAAATGCTTGCGCACCGGTACGATGGCGCCGCCGACGATCTTTCGGCATTGATGCAGGCGAAGGGTGCAACACCGCAATTGCTCTGCAAACGGGCGGAAGCCCGGGAGAGCGCCGGCAGGTTCGACGATGCCTTGGCCGATGTGGCCAGAGCGCTTTCCATTGATCCAAAGTTCGCCAACGCTCTGGTTGTCCAAGGTGACATTTATTTGAAAATGGGAAAGTTCGATCAGGCGATCGCGGCACACACACAGGTCACCATACTCATGCCTGATGATCTACTTGCGCGCGACTTGCTCGGTACAGATTACGCGTACGCCGGCAGGCTCGACGACGCGGTGACGGAATTCAGGAAGGCTATTGATATCTCTTCGCAATACGCGGTTGCATACTATCACCTTGCCGCAGCATACGAAGCTCAGGGCAAGCTGGACGACGCCGCGAATGCTTTCGACGACGCGATCAGCAGGGGGCCTCAAAATTACTCGTTCCGGGAAGCACGAGGATTTCTTGAGCTCCGATTGCGACAGAATCAATTGGCTCTCGAAGATTTTAATACCGTGATAAAGGCTGCTGGACGCGCCCGTTCCCTGCTTGGCCGCGCCATGGTCGAAGCGCGCCTTGGGAACGCGACCGCGGCCGATGCCGCGGCGGCCAAGCGCCTCGACCCGAACGTCGAATCTAACGTACCGGATCCGTTCACAAGGACCAATATGACGGAAACGACCTTTTCCAATCAGATACAAATTGCGCCTTATTGATCCGGCTGGAATGAGGGTGCAATGAGGAAGAATCGATGCGCCATTATCATCCGATGCTGCCAACGTACGGAGCGTGGGCCGTGCTTTTGCTTGGCGTTTTCCTTCCGGCAAGCTCCGGCGAAGCCGGCGGGAAGTACCGCGTCGTCCATGCCTTTGACGACCGGAACGGGAGTGACGGCGCCGTGCCCTATGCAGGCCTGATCGCGGACAAGTCTGGAGATCTGTACGGGACAACCACCAAAGGCGGTGCGAACGGACAAGGCACGATCTTCGAGATCGCAGCGGACGGCAGCGAAGCGATCCTTTATTCCTTCAACGACAACAGCGCCAACGACGGCGCCGATCCCTACGGAGTGCTGGTTCGGGACAAGGCGGGCAACCTGTACGGAACCACGAATCTCGGCGGTGCGGCCGGCACGGGAACGGTGTTCCGCCTTGCCTCCGGCGGGAAGGAAACCGTCCTTCATTCGTTCGTCGACGAGGGCGGCAGCGACGGCGCGCGACCCTATGCAGGACTGATCCGGGGAAGCGACGGAGCGCTTTACGGCACCACGACCGTCGGCGGCGCCCGCGGCCAGGGTACCGTGTTCAGGATCACGGCCAAGGGCGCTGAAACCGTCATCTATTCGTTCAACGACAGCGCCGCTAACGACGGCGCGGATCCCTACGGGTCGCTCCTGATGGACGGCGCAGGCAATCTGTACGGAACGACGTCGGTCGGCGGCGCCCACGGCCAGGGCACCGTGTTCCGGCTCGCGCCCGACGGTACCGAGACCGTGCTCTACTCCTTCAACGACAGCGCCGCGAACGACGGCGTCGATCCGTATGGCGGTCTCATCATGGACAAGACCGGCACCCTTTACGGCACGACGACCGTCGGTGGCACGCACGGCCAGGGTACCGTGTTCAAACTCGCGCCGGATGGCACCGAGACGGTGCTCTACGCCTTTAACGACAGCAATGCGAATGATGGCGCCGATCCCTACGCCGCGCTCCTGATGGACGCCGCGGGCAATCTGTACGGCACGACATCGGTGGGCGGCGCCGATGGGGGCGGCACAATCTTCCGGCTCGCGCCGGACGGCACCGAAACGGTTCTTCATTCTCTTGACGGTGCGACGGACGGCGCCCAGCCCTATTCCAGCCTTGTCGAAATGAAGGTGGTCGGCGGAAAAACGTATCTTCTCGGCACGGCGTCATGCTGTGGCGCAGGTGACGGCAGCGTCGTGTTCGCGATCAAGAAATAGAAGCCCCCCACCTGGACTGAGCGGCTCGATCCCTGTTGCAAGCCGTGCTCTTGACAGATATTTTGAAATTCGTCAAAATATCAAACTGAAATGCCGTCGCACGACGTCTTCAAGGCGCTGGCCGATCCAAGCCGGCGCAAGATCCTGAAGCTGTTGCAGGGCGGCTCGAAAACCGCCGGCACGCTGGCCGAGGCCTTCGACATGACCAAGGGCTCGCTCTCGCACCATTTCAATGTGCTCAAAGCCGCCGACCTCGTGCGCTGCGAACGCCGGGGACAGCAGATCGTCTACTCGCTGAACACGTCCGTGTTCGAAGACGTGGCGGCGCTGATGCTCGACCTGTTCGGCACGCGAAGGGCGAAATGATGAAGCTCAGGTCCGTGACTCTTTGGGGGCTGGCCGCGGCCGCAGCGACGGCCGTTCTCGCCGCTGTACTTTATAACCGTCTGCCCGAAGCGATCCCCATTCACTGGGGGATAAACGGCGAAGCCGACGGCTTCATGGACAAGCCCTTCGGCCCGTTCCTCTTTCCCGTGATGATCGCTGCGCTGGCGCTGCTCGGCACCGCGCTTCCTGCCCTTGCTCCTCGCGGCTTCGAGCTCGAAGGATTCGCGCGCGCCTTCGATATGATTGTACTGGCGTCGATCGGCTTCCTTGCGTTTATTGCGCTCGTGATCTGCGCGGAGGCGCTTGGGTTTGCCGTCTCTACGCGTCATCTCCTTGGGGCCGCCGTTGGGGTGCTGCTGATCGCGATCGGCAATGTGATGGGCAAGACACGCCGCAATTTCTTCGTGGGTTTCCGTACGCCCTGGACGCTGGCAAGCGACGAGGTGTGGTCGCGCACGCACCGCTTCGGCGGCAGGCTTTTCGTCCTCTGCGGGCTTGTCTTCTGCGCCGCGGCAGCGCTGGGCGCCGACCTTCTCATCCCGACCGTGGCCATGCTGACGGCGGCACTCGCCATCATCGTCTACTCCTACGTCATCTATCGCAGGCTGGGACCGGAAGCATGACGAATGGAGCCGGGCCACGCGATCCGAAAATGCCACGGCCAATCAGGAGCTGTGGCAGGTCGGCAAGAGGTTCGCGCACCGGCGGCGCTCGCAAGACGGTTGTCCGGTCACCCCGTTACAGGCAAACTATGCCGCGGCCGGAAGGCAATGAGCGGGCAACAGCGGGCGGAGTGCCGAAACCGATGAAGTCAGTCCTGTCGATTTTTGCCGCGGCGGCATTGGCCAGCCTCGCGGCCGCCGGCCCCGCGCCCGCGGCGCAGTACGGTGTCCTGTACGTTTTCGCGAGCCGGATCAACGGCGACGCACCGCGCGGCACACTCTTTCGCGACAACCAGGGCAATCTTTACGGGACAACGGTATACGGCGGGCAGTGGAACGGCCAGACCGGATGTGAATGCGGCGACATCTTCAAACTTGCGCCGGACGGCACCGAGACCGTGCTCTACACCTTCCAGGACGGAAAGGACGGTGGCTACCCGTTTTCCGGCGTGGTGCGCGATACCGCCGGAAATCTGTACGGAACGACCTTCGGGGACCAGGTCGACAATTTCGGAAGCGTATACAAGCTCGATTCGCATGGGACGCTCACGACTTTGCACGCGTTCTGTTCGCGGCCCCATTGTACGGACGGCGAATTTCCCGCTGGAGGCGTGGTGCGGGATGCGGCAGGAGACCTCTTCGGGGCGACAGGCTATGGCGGAGCAAACGGCTACGGCGCCATCTTCAAATATGCGGCGAACGGGACGTTCACGGTGCTTTATTCTTTCCGGGACGGAAACGACGGCGGTTACCCGCACGCCGATATCATCCGCAATGCGAAGGGCGATATCTTCGGAACCGCGAGCCAGGGCGGGATTTACGGGGCCGGCACGGTCTTCAAATTCGCCGCCGGCCGCTTCTACATATTGCACAGTTTCGACGGAGCCGACGGCAACTATCCCGAATTTGGCCTGCGGGAAGATGCTGCGGGCAATCTCTACGGCACGACCTCTGCCGGCGGCAACACCCTGTGCGGGGGGAGCGGCTGCGGCACCGTCTTCAGGCTTGCGCCCAACGGCACCTTCACCACTCTGTACGCATTCAAGGGCCAGTCAGACGGAACCTACCCTTCGGGGCTGGTCCTTGATTCGAGCGGGAATGTCTACGGCGGCTCCCAACCGTCGAGTCAGAAATATCAGGGAACGATCTTCGAGATCACCGCCAGCGGGATGTTCTCGATCCTGCACAGTGTAACCTGCCTGCAGGACGGCTGCGTTCCCTTCGACAGCCTGATCAAAGACAACTCCGGAAATCTCTACGGAACGATGCTCGAGAGCGGTACAAAGAGTTGCGAAGGATTCTATTGCGGGACAGTGTTCAAGGTCGTTCCCTGAAGCCGGCTGGCCTTCAGGTCCATGATGGATCACCGCGGGGCGTAGGCCGTGACTGAGCCACTGCTGACAACGATAAGCCTCCCCTCTCCGGCGGCAAAGCTCGTTGGCGCGGAATCAATCCTTTCCAACCACTTCTTCCTGCCGTTGGCGACGGCGAGCGCATAAATGTGGCCCAGGGACGAGCCCGCAAAGACGTAGCCATTGACTACGATGGGAGGCGTAGAGAGTCGGCCGTCGCCGACGAAGCTCCATAGGTCATTGCCCGTTGTGGCGTTCCAGGCATGCAGGGTGCCTTTGGAAAGACAGACACCGTACTGTTTGCCCTCGTATTCGAAGAACGCCGGCGGATCGGCAGGCCTCTCGTAGTCGCAACCGAACGTTCCGAGATAATCTCCCGTACCGGAAGCGAGGATGAAATTTCCTTTGAAATCGTCCTCGATATAGACACGACCGGTGCGATAAACCGACGAGTCCAGATTGACACCGTAATCCTGACAGCTCTGATACTGCCACAGCGTGATGCCGTGGAGCGCGCTGAGCTTGTCGTAAAAACAGGTACCAGGCACGTAGATGCCGCTGTCACCATAGGCCACTGCACCAGAGGTGGAAGCGTTCACCGGGTCTCCGTACCAGACGATATTTCCGGTCGTCTCATCCACCGCGATCGCACCGGAGTTGACGTAAATCAGGCCATTTGCGGCCGTTGGCGGCGAGGTCCCATCCCCACCCGCATTCAGCGACCATTTGAGCGCCCCCGATTGCGCCGAAATCGCCTGAAGCAAACCGTCACGCGACAGGGCAAACACCGCACCATTGTCGTAGGCTGGGCCGGTATAACTCGCTCCCGAGTCGTAGTTCCACAGCAACGCGCCACTCGTGAGGCTGAGCGCATCGGTTCCGTTCCCAGCCCCGTTGGCAGCCGCGTCGACAAACACTTTGTCGTTGGCGATCAGTGCATAGGTGATCTCCGACGCGCTTATCGACGCGGTCCATACTTTCCTGAGCGGCACCTTGAAGCCTGCCTTGAAGACCATCGCGCCGGAATGCGCCGGCGTGATCTGGTAGGCGACTGCGAATTCGCTCTGATCGACGCGACCGGTCGGCATTGAGGAGGTGTCGCTCGCAACGGCAGATGCCGAAACGAGAGCGGCGCCCAGCAGCCAGGCAGGGGAAAAGCTCGATTTCCGTATCATCCCGTGAACCCCACACCCGAGACCTGAGCCCGGTGGCTCATTAGCGGGTGGCGAGGCCTGTTGCAATCAATCCCACAGCGCGAGACGACGGCATGGCAACGAAGGACGTCGTGGAGCACGACGAACGGGTGCCCGACAATTTGTCGACGGCGTCGTATCTGACCGAACCATTTCCAGTCCGCCTACCGGGGTTGGGACCCATGCGTCCTGTTCCAGGCATCGTAATCCCGTTCCTGGTCATTCAAGTCGCGCGGCATGAATTGCTCCGCGTCGACATAGGTTTGCCATTGTTCCGGATCGCGAAGGTAGCTCTGCGAATCAAAGGCGGACCCGTCGGCCACATCGGCGACATTTCTAAGCAGGCAAATCACATCGAGGCCGCCCAGGCACGGCAGGATCAGCGGCGACTGCTCGTGAGCCAGCGCGTTGGCCCAGCGTTCGTTGTTTTCCACCTGCGACCGCTCGCCCAGAAGGTCCGGGAATTCCGCGATGGTCGCGTGTGTGGTGTAGCGAGGACAGAGGGCGCGCTCTTCTTCCGGCAGATTGCCGAACTCCTCCGGTCCACATCGGAACAGCGCCACAGCCAACCCGGGCAAAGCCGTTTCTGTACCGACCGCTGCTCCCGGCACACCCACGGGAGGAATTGCAGGTAGCCGGGGGATCGTCAGGGTAGCAAGGATATCCGGCTTGGCCGGCGCTGGCAGCTGTACGCTCTGCGGTTGCTCGCGAATGAGCGGGAGGACTATCGTGATTTCGTGGGCTGCGGTTGGGAAAACGGAAATCGGCGCAGACTTCAGCAGTACGGCAATGAACGCCGCCTGAAGGGCGATGGCCGCCGCGGCAACGAGGATCCGTTCCGACGTTCTGTTCATGTGCGCCGACTCAAGCCACTCCCGGGTCCATTTTCCATCATCAGCCTGGGGCCGGCAATTCGGGTGGCGCGCCCGGGGATGCTTCCCGATCCGACGGTACTCTCTCCCTCTTGACAGGTCGTTACCTCTTGATGAAAGGTACGGATACCTTGTGGCGCGAGGTACGCGTGGTCAATCCCAACTTCATGAACGGCGTACCGGATTTCCTCATTCTGCGCCTGCTCGCGGAAAAGGAGATGTACGGCTACGAGCTGGTGCAGGCGATAACCGCCAGAACCGGCGCCGCGATCAGCCTCGGCGAGGGCGTGGTCTATCCCGCGCTCCACGCGCTCGAGCGGGAAGGCGCGCTCAAATCGCGCCGCAAGCTCGTGAACGGCCGGACGCGCGTCTACTACGCCACTACCGCGCGGGGCAAAAAGAAACTGTCGGGTCTGATGGTGCAATGGAACCGCATCGCCGAGGCGATTGCGCGAACGATGGGAGAGACCAGCCATGCGAGAGTCACGGCCGCGCTTTGACGACGTAAAGGAACGCCTGCTTCGCGCCGGCATCGCGCCGCGCCATGTGCGCCGTTACATCGCCGAACTCGCCGACCATTTCGACGATCTCGTCAGCGAAGCAATGGCCGGAGGAAGGCCGCGGAGCGCGTCGGAACGCGATGCGCGCGTCCGGCTCGGCAGCGATCAGGACCTCGCCAAAGTGATGCTCGACCGTTCCGAGTTGCGCGCATGGTCCGCGCGCTATCCGTGGGCCGTGTTTGTGCTGGGTCCGGCCGTGCTTCCGATCGCCGCGCTTGTTGGGGCCGTGTTCTTTGAAATCTTCTGCTTCGACGTCATCGCCAACTTCTACAAGAACCCGGCGCACCTTCCGCCGCCGGTGTGGTTCAACGACATCGTCGCGGCGTGGAACTGGTGTGCAACCCACGCGCTGCCGCTCATCATCGCGATTCTCCTTTGCCTCATGGGCATCCGGCAACGCATGAAGCCGGCCTGGATTTGCGCTGCCGTCACGATCGCGTGCGTTGCCGGCGCGTTCTGGAAACTGAGTTGGTACGACAACGGCCATCACGGCGAACTGATGCTGGGCTCGGGTCTCGGCCCGCCCTTCCCGCGCGACCTGATCGTGGCCGGCATCTGGCGTACATTGACCGATCTGGCGATCGTGTTCGCGGTGTGGATCGCCGTTACACGGTGGCGGGGGCTGACGCTGCACCGCGCCGACCGTCATGACCCGTTGCTGGCCGCCGAAATCCGCAACGGGTAACGCACGAGCAGCCGCTCTCTTGCGCCGCATTGAGCGCGCGTCGCGCGGGATACTCTCACGCGGCGCCATAACCTTGTCCGACCCCTCAATTCGCGTCTAGGTTCGCGCTGCGCGGGAAGCGTGCACAGCACGGCTCGCGCAGTTTTACAATCGGGAGCCCAAAACGTGCATCGATTGCTCATTTTCGCACTCATAGGCCTGGCGCCGTTTGCCGCCGCTGCGGCGCCGTTGAGCAAGGTGCAGAAAAGCGCGGTCGATGAGACCGTCGCCGAGTGGCTGGCCGAAACCGGCGCTCCTTCGGTGTCGATTGCCATCGTAAGCGGGAACGACATCGCCTACGCCAGGGCTTACGGCAACGCCCGCCTTCATCCGCGCGTGCCGGCGACGACGGAGACGCGTTACGAAATCGGCAGCATATCCAAACAGTTCACCGCGGCCGCGGTCCTGCTGTTGCAGGAGCGGGGAAAACTGAGCCTCGACGACAAGGTCGCCAAATATTTTCCCACATTCGCCGGCGCCGACAGAGTTTCGATCCGCCAGCTCCTGGGCCATACGGCCGGCTATCGCGATTGCTCGCCGCAGGATTTCCCCACGCCGCGCGAGTCCAGGCCGATCAGCGAGGCCGCGTTCCTCAAGGAATGGGCCACCAAGCCGCTCGATTTCGTACCGGGAACGCAGTGGCAATATTCGAACACGGACTTCCACATCGCCGCTGCGATCGTCGAGAAAGTGTCCGGCGAGCCTCTCTTCACATTTCTTCAGAAAAACATATTTCGGCCACTGCGCATGACGGGCGTTCTCAATGGTGACGCTGCTCCTGCGATGGATGTCGAAGGGTACACGCGCTACGGCAAAGGGCCGGTGCGCGTGGCGCCGAGGTCCGGCGCCGGCTGGAGGCTGGGCGCGGGGGGACTGGTGATGACGCCGAGCGATCTCGCCCGCTGGTACATCAGCCTCATGAACCGTTCATTGCTCTCGGCCCGGTCCTATGATGCGTTGTACACGCCGCAAAAACTGGCGGACGGCAGCGACACGAATTACAGCCTCGGGCTCGAGGCATGGCGCAATCATGGCCGCCTGGGGCTCGGCCATGACGGCGGCAGTTCCGGATCGCGCGCCGACAGCAGGGCCTGGCCCGCCGAAAAACTCGCCATCATTGCCTTCGCCAACAATGACTGGGTCATGGCGGAGAGCGTGGACGACAGGCTGGCCAATGTCGTGTTGCCGCCCACACCGATGGAAGGTAAGGCCCGCGCGCTGTTCGACGGTTTCCAGAAGGGCACGGTCGACCGCTCGCTGCTTTCGGAGAACGCGAACGCGTATCTTACGCCGGCAGTTCTCGGCGATCAGAAGGCGGGTCTTGCGCCGCTTGGGCCGGTGCGCACATTCATTCTGCAGGACGAAAGGGAGCGGGGCGGCATGGTGGCCCGAACATGGCGAATCGTGACGACGAAAGCGAGGCTCGATGCCGTCGAGCGTACATGGCCCAACGGCAAGGTCGAGCAATTCATTGTCACGAAGGCTGAATGATCCGACCTTTCGTCGTCCGCCGCACTCGGCCGACTCAATTCATTGCGGGGTTGACCCTATTCGCAATCCGTCGAGTTGCGAAAGCTCGTCATCAGTGGGCGGCTCCCATCGCGATTCGACAAAATCGAACATCTCGCGCGTAATTTCGAAGTCGAGCTGGCGCACCCTCTCCCGCCCCGTATTTCGCCCATGCACCCTGCGCCAGCGTTCTTCGGCGGGCACATCGATAAAATGCAGTTGCACGGACAGTCCCGCCGCTCGCGCGAGTTCGATGAGCCGGGCCCGATCGGCGGCGCGGCCCGACCCCACATCGAGGACGCAAGAAACCCCACACCGCGCTACCTGTGACGCCGTGCTCCATATCTGGGCAAGACAGCGCTCCACGCGCTCGAGCGACCACGCCGCCACGGGAGGTTGCGGCGAATCCATCCAGAACAGGATGTGCATCCACTCGTCGATCGAGAACAGGACGCCGCCAATTCTCGCGGAGAGTTCGATCGCGTAGGTTGTCTTTCCTGCTCCCGTGCCGCCGCAGATCAGGTGAATGTCATGGTGTTTCATGTTTCACGAAATAACGCACGTGAACGGATTTGAACAGAGTCGGAGTAAGCGGCGCTTGAGAAACGACAAGTACTATTGAATGGCGTGGCGCATCCTGCACCCGTATGTTCATGCACGCTGCTTTCAGGGTTCGCAGAGGGGGATTCCAATGAGCGTTATCCGCAGTGTCGCACGCACAAGCATGGTTTCCGGCGGTCTCATTCTCGCGCTCGCCGTTCCATTCCAATCGGCCCAGGCGGGAAAATTTCAGGTACTCTACGCTTTCCAGGGAGGAAGCGATGCCGCCAATCCGTTTGGCGCGGTGATCAGGAACGGCGGGATCCGCTATGGAACGACGTATTACGGCGGTACGAACAACGACGGAGCCGTATTCCAGCTTGCAAACGACGGGACCGAGTCCGTTCTCTATTCCTTTGCGGGCGGAACCGACGGCGCGAATCCGCAGACGGATCTGATCAAGGACTCGGGCGGAAACCTATACGGTACGACGAACGCCGGCGGTGCCAAGACGTGCGGCACAGTCTTCAAGGTCACGCCCCAGGGGACCAAGACAACGGTCGTTTCCTTTACCTGTACGGATGGCGCCTATCCCGACGCGGGCGTCATCGCCGACAAGGAGGGAAATCTGTTCGGCACCACCTACGGCGGTGGCGCCGGCAACAGCGGCACGGTTTACAAGGTCACGGCAGACGGAACCGAAAGCGTCGTCCATGACTTTTCGGGAGGAACCGACGGCGCCTATCCCTACGGTGGCCTGCTCGCGGGGAAGAAGGGCGTCCTTTTTGGCACAACCTATGGCGGCGGCACGGCAGGCGTCGGTACAGTGTTTGAAGTTACGGCGAAAGAGAAGGAAAGTGTCCTCTATGCTTTCAAGGGCGGAAGCGACGGCGCCTATCCCTTCGCCAACCTGATCGCCGACAGCGCGGGAAATCTCTACGGCACCACCTACTACGGCGGGGGCACCGGTTGCAGCGGCAGCGGCTGCGGCACCGTATTCAAGGTCGCCCCGGGCGGTACCGAGACTGTCCTTCATGCGTTCGCTGGCGGAAACGACGGAATGGGCCTTCAGGCCGGGCTGGTCATGGACGCGCGCGGCAATCTTTACGGCACGACTTTGTACGGCGGCGGCTCGGGATGCGGCGGCGTCGGCTGCGGCACGGTGTTCAAGCTCGCGCCCGATGGTACGAAAACCACATTGCACGCCTTTTCAGGCAGCGACGGCTACGGGCCGGCCGCCAACATGATTGCCGACAAGAAAGGCAATCTCTACGGCACGACATTCAATGGCGGCGGCACGGGCTGCGGCGGCGACGGCTGCGGCGTTGTCTTCAAGCTCAAGGAATAGCCGGCGACAAAATCCTCAATCAGCCTCGAAGCACGTCCAAACAGCCCCCGGGTCCGAGGATATTCGCGAATCTTTTCGCGTCCGTTGACGTCCGCCGGAGCCGGCGCCCATCGGGGCCCTGCCGATAGCCGGACTGACGGTTCCATGATAAATGGGACTTATGGCAAGGACCCTGCCGCCCATCGCCAGCTTGAGAGCATTCGAAGCCGCGGCGCGGCACATGAATTTCACCCGTGCCGCGAAGGAACTCGCGATTACGCAGGCTGCGGTCAGCTATCAAATCCGGCTGCTGGAACAGCGGCTCGGGACGTCGCTCTTCATTCGTGAGCCGCGCCGCCTGGTCCTCACCGAGACCGGCGCCGAACTCGCCATTCCGCTGCGCGACGCTTTCGACCGATTGCGCGCAACGTTCGAAAGCTTTCACAGGGAAGCACAAAGTGTGCTCTCGCTGTCCGTGTCCGAGACTTTCGCCGCCAACTGGCTCGTCCCGCGGCTCGGTTCCTTCCAGGTCGAGAACCCGAGCATCGCCGTGCGCGTAGAATCTTCAAACCGGCTGGTGGACTTCACCCGCGAGAAATTCGACGCCGGCATCAGGAGCGGCCGGGGCGAATGGACGGGCGTTGTCGCGCACCGGCTGGTTCCCCTGCTCTTCACGCCCGTTTGCACACCATCGTTCCTCAAGCGCGTCGGCCCTGTGAAGCGTCCGCACGATCTCCTGCGCCTGCCTCTCATCACCCCCACCGATCACGCCTGGCGAATCTGGTTCGCCGCCGCGGGCGTGTCCGATGCCGAGCGTTTGCCGTCCGACGGACCGAGCTTCGGCGTGCAGCATCTCGAAGGGAAAGCAGCGCTCGCCGGCCAGGGCGTCGCGATCGTGACTCCAAATTTCTTCAGACCGGAATTGCATAGCGGGCAACTCGTCCGGCTGTTCGACATCATTGCCGACAGCGGCGAGAGCTATTGGTTCGCCTATCCCAGGCGGCTCGCCAATGCGGGCAAGCTTCGCGCCTTTTGCGCGTGGATTCGCGCCCAGGCGGAAGCCGACTCCTAACCGGATCATGCCGACAAAACCATTCTTCTCCATAGGAGGCCCAGACGCCCATCCGCTCTCTCCATGAAGCTTCTGGACGGCCGGGTTTTGCCCGGCCACGGGTACGGAGCCTCCATAAGGCCGCCTTATGGTTCTCCCCTGAAAATCGCGTTGTGAAGGACCGATAGCGCGCAAATATCTGCCTCTGTCCGACGTACAGATGGAGATTGCGATGCTATACGAGAGCTCAACGTTGCCGCGGCACCTGGCACACGACCGCAGGTGGGCCGATGAATCCGGCGAAGCGATCGGTTCAGGTGAGAAACTTGTCGCCGTTTTGCTGTCCCTTGGGATTGCGAGCGTCGTCACGGTGGCCGTGCCCTTCGCTTTGCTGCACCTCAAATGAGCGCGGTGCTGGAGAGCACATCGCGCGCGGAGACGACCGACGCCCGGTTGCCCGAGATCGTTCGCGCCGAACTCAACTACCTCGTGCCGATGCGGGAGCGGGCGTACCGGTACGAGGAGACGGCCCCGCCGGGAGCAGCCGCGACCAATATGCGATATCGCGCGCAATCGGTTGTCATCGAAAATGCGCGGATCGGCCGACCGCCCTCTCTCGAGCGCGAAGGATTTCGCTTCGAGACGTATGAAACGGACGTCCGCGACTTCTTCGATTCCGATGAAGTGGCGCGCGTCTATGACCCCGAGGTGGAAATCTTGTTGAAGGCGCGCACGGGCGCGAGCCGCATCCTTATCTTCGACCACACGCTTCGCCGCAGAATGGCGGAGGAGAACGACCGGCTGGGCGGGTTCCGGTTACCCGCGACCCGTGTGCATGTCGATTACACCGAAAAATCGGCACCGCAGCGCGTGCGCGACCTCGTGCCCGACGAGGCTGAGCGGCTCCTCAATCGACGCTATGCCTTCATCAATGTCTGGCGGCCGATTCGGCAGATCGTGCGCGATGCACCGCTCGCGCTCTGCGACGCGCGAAGCGTTGCGGCCCGCGATCTCGTGCCGGCGGATCTGATTTACGGCAACAGGACCGGAGAGATTTACTACGCCACGTTCGATACCCGCCATCGCTGGCTGTACGTGCCGGAAATGCGGCCGGACGAAGTGATCCTCCTGAAAAACTTCGATTCGGCGATGGATGGATGGGCACGCTTCACCCCGCATGCGGCGTTCCTCGATCCCGCGGCGCCGGCATGGGCGCGCCCGCGCGAAAGTATCGAAGTCCGCACGATCGCGTTTTTCGACGACTGAACGAGTAGGGGCAAGCCCGACAAAGGATCACTTTGAAGCGCGGAGCGATTGATCTTTGGCTTCTCTCCTTCACGGCTGGCCCAATCGCCAAAATTTGGCCACGCCGAGGGGCTTCATTCGTCACGAACGCCAATGCTTGGCGCTACCTCTTTGGTACGGAACTTTTCCCGTTTGTGGCATCAGGCTGCCACGCTGCGGCGCCTTTCGCTTGAAAACGTCAGCGCGTGGAGGGGCGTTGCCCTGGCGCTTGGTGCGGCCGGCGCCAGTCTTCTGCTCCATTGGGCAGTCGAACCGTTTTTCGAGCCGGATCGCGCACTCATCGTCTTCATTCCCGCAACCGTCATCGTCACCCTCATCGCGGGACCACGCTTCGGCGTTTTGACCGCCACGATCTCCGGCATCGCTATCTGGTATGCCACACTCGTGGTAAATCACTTCACGCTTTCACATGTCGATATCGTCACCCTTTGCATCTACATCGTCAGCAGCGCCATCGTCATAATCCTCGTGCAGTGGTTACGGGAAAGTCAGGCGCAGGAATCACTCCTGAGAAGGGAGCTGCAGCACCGGACAAAGAACCTGTTTGCGCTCGTTCATGGTCTTGCATACGAGACCATCCGGGGCGAAGCGCCTGTCAGCGAGTTGCGAGGTGCATTTCTCGCACGGCTGGCGGCTTTGGGCCGCGCAAACGAGACAATGGGCGATTTCAGCCTTGATCGCGTTGACGTGGAGCTTCTCATTGGGACCGCGCTGAAATCCTTTTCGGATCGGTTTGAGTGCCATGGGCCGGAGGCATATCTCGATGTTCAAATGGCCAGAAATCTGTCGCTCGCCTTACACGAACTGGCGACGAATTCGACCAAGTACGGAGCGTTCTCGACACCTTCGGGGCGTGTCCAGCTTGTTTGGAGAATCGGCAATCCCGGTAGGCGGTTGGACTTCGTGTGGAAAGAATGTGGAGGGCCGCCGGTCTCTCCGCCGACACGAAAGGGATTCGGATCGAGACTGCTGGAGAATCTGTTCGATGACGGCGAAATGGAATTCGCGTGCGACGGCCTCTCCTATCGGGTCGAGATCCCCCTTGCTTCCGTGTGATTGTCCGCCGGAACACTGTCCTTAAACGAGACGCATGCCGGCAAATCGTTCCGTACTGATTTCAGGAGCGGGGATCGCCGGGACGACTCTCGCCTGGTGGCTTCAATGCCGCGGCTTCGAACCGGTGCTTGTAGAGCGCGCTCCCCAACCTCGCAGAGGCGGCTACGTCATTGATTTTTGGGGGCTCGGCTACGACATCGCAGAAAAAATGGGACTGCTGGACGACCTAAAGTGCCGCAGCTATCGGGTGGAAGAACTCCGGTTCGTCAATGGTCGTGGGAAACGTGCCGGAGGGTTTGGCGTCGATGTTTTCCGCGCGCTCACTCACGGACGCTATTTGACTCTGCCGCGGAGTGCACTCGCGGAAACAATTTATCAGCGGATAGAAGGCCGAATGGAGATTTTCTTCAACGACAGTGTCGTGGCCATTGAAGACAAGGATGACGGCGTAACAGTAAATTTTGAATGTGCACCGTCGCGGAGATTCGACCTGGTGATTGGTTCCGACGGCCTGCATTCTGCGGTACGGCGAATCGTGTTTGAGCGGGAGAGCCAGTTCGCAACCTATCTCGGTTACGTCGTCGTGGCATTCGAAAACGTTGGTTATCGCCCCCGAGACGACGGCGTCTACGTCAGCTTCGGCCTGCCTGGCAAGCAAATCTCGCGATTCGCGCTGCGGGACAATCGTACGCTGTTTCTGATCGTTGTCTGTACGCCGCAGGAGAGACTCGACAACCTGCATGATCTGTCAGCTCAAAAGGCCATGCTCCATCGTGAGTTCAATGGCAAAGGATGGGAGTGTGACCAAATCCTGGCCGCCTTGGACCGCGCGCACGAACTCTACTTTGATGCGGTGAGCCAGATTCGCATGCCCCGTTGGTCGCGCGGGCGCACGGTTCTCTTGGGCGACGCAGCATTCGCACCGTCCCTTCTTGCCGGACAGGGCTCCGCGCTTGCGATGACCGCGGCATATGTTCTGGCGGGGGAGCTTGCAATCGCAGACGGACAATATGAGCGGGCCTTTGACCGCTACGAATCCATCCTTGGCGACTTCATGGACGCCAAGCAGAAGGCGGCTGAAAGGTTCGCAGGATCGTTCGCGCCGAAGACCCGATTTGGTCTCTTGCTGCGTAACGAACTTTCGAAGACATTTCGAATTCCGCTGCTCGCGAGGTTGCTGATGGGGGCCGACCTCCTCGATCGCCTCGCGCTGCCCGGCTATCCGACGTGTCAGGGACCGCCTGAACCTCGGCGGTCAATGCGATGATGGACGCGTCTGCACGTTCTTCACAATGATGGCCATTATGATGAGCACGAAAGCGGCGAGGCGAAAGAGATAAATCCAGCTCTTGTCCGGCTCGGGCAGAGTGACAAAAACCGTCAGTACCTGATTGATCGCCATCAGCACAAACGCAGCAGCGAAAGACGTGAAAAGCGGGTCCCGCGTTCGCGCCCATGCGCGCAGAAAGAGCAGCGCCGCCACCAGGTAGCCAAACGCATCGGCTCCCGACAGAAACTGGGCAAACGTTCGCATCAGCGGTCAGCCTCCCAGATAAATCCATAGAGAAGACAGCCGAGCCCAACGAAGGTTACCGCGTTGCGATAGAGCGAAAGATCGGTCTGGGGCAGCATCACCAGATCAATCACCACAAGCAAATTGTTGATCGCCAGCATGACAAAGCACAGCGCGCTCCACAGCAGAAGGTGCGATCGACTGCGAAGATACGATCGCACCAGGAGCACTGCACAGAGCGCGCTCGTGAGGAAGCAAAGCACATAAACGGTGGTCGGACCTACAGGCATGCAGTCAGTCTCTTATCCGGAATGCGTCGGAAAAAATCCTAAGATCAGCGTCGGGTGCACCAACGATCATCTTTATCACCGAAACGGGATTGGAGCGGTAGGTGTTGGCGAGCGCTTGCACGACGAAATCGAGACGCGGCGCCTCACTGCGGTACCGATACGCGTCACGGGCGCCCTGGATGATGATGCCAGCCGTATGAAGTCTCCCGAGACCCGAGCTGACCACCGTGTCGCTGGCGCGCAGCTGATGGACAAGCTGTTCTGCGGTCCATTCTCGTTCGGGATCGTCATGAAGCAGAAGCAGGAGCTCCATGTCCCACACCGACAAGATCGTGCTTCGGACAAAGGCGAGAATTTCTTCTTGTGACGTAGACGGGTTCGAAGAAAACGTACTGCCCGCGTCCAGCCCCGTGCGCCCTCGGGCGCGCATTGGCGCGCTGTGGATTTTCAAGTGAACCTTTCAAGTCCATAGATTGTCGCTGCCAGCGCCAGCAACGCCATGCCAAGTCCCAGTCCCAAGCCAATTGCCAAGGCGAGATTCCGGCGTTCAACCTTGTGTCGGTAACCGCGCTGTACCAAAGAGGTGGCTGCGTTGCCAAGGATGGCGAACACGACCACTGCCGCGGGGATCGCAAACGACAGGAAGCGCGGAGAAACCAATGCGCCTTACTCTGGTTTTACTTCACCGCCTGCGCTGAGTCCCCTCGAACACCGGTGCCGGAGCTCAACCTTTACGTTTTGTTCGACTGCAGCAATTCGAGGGCTCTGGCGTAGTGGACGACGCCATCGTGTTCGAATCCGCTGGTACAGAACTGCCGGCCATACCGCTCCTGCACGACCGCGTTGTGATAGTTGGGAGACTGTGCGTGATCCGCGAGGGCCGTTTTCACCTGCTTCGCCATATCGTGACAATCGGATTCCGTTGTCATCGGCGGCTCGGCGGCAAAAGCACCGGTTGCGGAAAGCAGCGTAACAAGCACCGCGATCTTCGTAGTTGTCATGATGCTCCTCCGTGGTCTTGACCACATTGCGTAAGGGAACTCCGCGGAAGAGAGGCGCGGCTTGCATTTCGCCTGTCGCGCGCGGAGTGTTCCCTGAAACGGCATTTAGCCCGATTTGTCGCGTGCGCGTCTGACTATAGTCAGATGTGGGCCGCGGCATTTGGGTAGTATACTCGAGGTCGGCGGGATGCGATATGAACAACAGGGCAGTGCGTGCCGAGCATTATCGCAGCAAGGCCGAGGAGGTTCGCGTTATCGGGGAATCGTTGAAAGACGCCGATGCAAAACGGATCCTCATGAACGTGGCTGGCGACTATCTCATGCTTGCCGAGATGCTGCAGCGCTCGGCCATGGACGACCCGCTTACCGCGCGCCGTTGAATATTCCTTCCTTAAACCCGGTCCATCCGCCATTGATGTCAGCGTTGTATTCGATCAAGGCCGGGAATACGTGGAAATCTACCGTCCGCCGTCGTGGGCTGCGAGCATCGAGGGTCACTTTTTGAGTATTGAACTTTCCGGAGCGCCTGAGCGGTCCGCAAATCTTCTCACATTTTCGCTTATCGCAGTCGGGGTCGGGCTGGTCACGGGCTTTGGCGCGGTGTTCTTTCGCGACCTGATAGGATTGATCCACAACCTCTTCTTTTTCAGGCAGTTGTCTATCGTTTACGACGCGAATGTGTACACACCTGCGTCGGTCTTGGGGCCGTTTGTCATTCTCGTCCCCGTGGTCGGCGGGCTCGGCGTGGTGTTTCTGGTGCGCACGTTCGCTCCGGAAGCCAGGGGGCATGGCGTTCCCGAGGTCATGGACGCAATTTTCTACAACGAAGGCCGCATCCGGCCCGTCGTGGCGGCGGTTAAGTCGCTTGCGTCCGCGCTGGCGATTGGAAGCGGATCGGCCGTCGGACGCGAAGGTCCGATCATCCAGATCGGTGCGTCCCTCGGATCAAGTATCGGGCAGATTATCCGCCTCGAAGCGTGGCAGCGGATCACGCTTGTGGCCGCGGGCGCCGGCGCGGGTATCGCGGCGACGTTTAACACGCCCATAGGCGGCGTGATCTTCGCCATCGAGCTGATGATGCCCGAGGTGAGCACGCGCACTTTCCTGCCTGTTGCGCTTGCGACGGGAACCGCGACGTTTGTGGGTCGCCTGTTCTTCGGTCCCAGGCCCGCATTCAATGTTCCTGCTGTCGGAACGCTCCCTGTGCATGCGTCTGCTGCGTATCTCCTCATTGCCTACGCTGCCCTTGGCGCCGTCGCCGGGGTCGGAGCGGCTGCGTTCATTCGTGGACTTCACTGGACCGAGGATCAGTTCGATCGCATCGGCAACCCTTATCTGCGGCACGCGACCGGAATGGGGATCGTGGGGTGCATGATGTACGCGTTCCTGCGCTTCTCGGGCCATTACCAGATCAGCGGCGTGGGATATGCGACCGTGGAGCAGATAATGATGGGCGGACTCATGGTTTGGCCATTTCTCGCGCTGTTGTTCGCGGCCAAGCTCTGTGCGACTTCGCTCAGTCTCGGTTCCGGTTCGTCGGGCGGAATCTTTTCACCCTCCCTCTACATGGGTGCCACTCTCGGCGGCGCCTTCGGATCGCTGCTTCATACGGGGTTCCCGCACGCCGGCATCAGCGTTCCCGCATTTGCCATGGTCGGCATGGCCGCAATGGTAGGCGGCGGGACCGGCGCCGCGATGACGGCCGTGACAATGATCTTCGAGATGACGCTGCAGTACAGCATTGTCATGCCGATGATCATCGCCGTCGCCGTCAGTATCGGTTGCCGGCGATCCCTTTCGGCGGAGAACATTTATACGAGCAAACTGATCGCAAGGCGTCATTTCATCCCCAAGGCCTTGCACGCGAACATGTTTCTGGTCCGCCGTGCCGTCGACGTGATGGAAAAGGACTTCCTCATTCTGCCCTGCGACATGAGTTTCGACGATTTTCTTAGTTTGCCGGGACACGATGGCCGTTTGCGTCATGTTGTCGTCGCACGTGGCGATTCCATCGCCGGTGTGCTCCGGGTCAATACGTCGCTGCGGAAAGGTCTGGAACAGCTTTTCACCGGCGTCCGGCTGGAGCGAATTGCAAGTCCCGAATTCACCCTGGCTCGCGAGGAGGACATCATGTTCCGGGTCATCGGCCGCATGTGGCGCAGGAAGGCGACGATGGCCGTCGTCGTTTCGGGCAATGCCCGAATCCCCCGAACCTCGCATATCGTGGGCATCATCACCAAGGAACACGTTGCCGATTCGGTTGCGGAGAGTATCCGCCCGTATGCGGCGGCCGAGGCGTTCATGTGAAAGCCAATTTCCCAATTCTCGGCACCGGGCTCCGCCTAAGAACCTGAATCACTGCGCACTCCAGCCGTGAATTCGTCGCATTCGCTTCCCAATTTGCACGTTCTTATCGCGGGAGGAGCGGGGGTGAAGGCTGGCTGCTACGTGTGGCGTCCTGGCGTTCGTGTTATCGGCCTGCTCGACGGCAAATGTCTCCGCGCCCCCAGGCGCCAAACCACCATTGGACGTTGGCAATGGCCTCGGGAGCGAACACGGCAACTACGAGATGGTTCCGGCTGGCGAAACGCGAACCGCCGCCGGCAATCGTTGCTACGTTTACAACTGGGATCGCCCGCTCAATGGCGACTACGCGATCCGATATTCCTCCGCGTCGTGCGAATCCAGGGAACATCCCGTTTGGATGTCAACGACGCCCTACATCCGTACGGTTATACCGATGTCGGAAAGCAACTTGAACAGCGGGCAAAATTAGAAGCACCTGCTCAAGGGAATTGCGACACCGAAGGTCAAATCATTATTGCCCGGCGACACCGGGAGATACAGCACAGCGGAGATCTCTTTGGTGCGGCGATCTGGACCGCCGCCGCGCGCGCTGGAGATCGCGAAGGCCCTCGACGCTCGCGACTTCTATTGTTCGAGCCGTTATGCGGCGCACCAGTCGATCACGCTCCAGCCGCTTGAATGCGCGCGCCAGGGTTTCGGGCGCCATGCCAAGATAGTCGCCGAGATCAAAACGGGTGAGCGGCATTTCGAGTCGTCCATTCTGTACATTGAAGAAGGCAGGGTTTTGGGTGAAGTCGAGAAGAAGTGAGGCGAGACGTTGATACGTATTTTGCTGGCCGAGAATCATGATACGACGCTGAGCTTCGCGAAGATCGTATGCCACCCTGTTCAGGAGATTAAGATGTATCGCGGGCACCCGTTCGATCAGCCCGCGCAGTTGCAGCCACGGGAACCGGTACAGCGTGGAGGGGCAAACCACTTCCGCTGAATTCACGTGAATACCTTGGTCCGGCAGCCCAAAAAGGTCCCCGGGCAACATCAACGCGAGTACCTGTCGGCGACCTTCGTAGGAGTGGCGGCAGATACGGACGACGCCTGACGCGACCGAATACACGAAGTGGGCATCCTCACCTTCGGCGAATACCATCGTTCCGCTCCGGGCATACTCCAGAACGGTCGCAATGTTCTGAAATTCAACCTGTTGCTCCGGTGACAGAAGATTTTCGATGTCCAGTCGCGAATCGCGCTCGCGCTCAAATCGCCGTGCGCGAATCTCGGGCATCTTGTGCCTAGAAAAGCCTCTCGTTGGATTCGGCTTCGCCTCAAGCATCTGAATGGTTCGCCTGTGTCGCCTCGCCGCGAAACGGTCGCTTACTGACTGTAGTCAGAGAATAGCTTGACCGAAAGGAACATAACGTCGCGCGATTCGTCTGTCCCGGTTATCGGGCGTGCGGATAGGGCCAGGGAGGGGGGATCTGGGCTGTGCCCGCCGGTCCGGCGCGACCGGCGGGCACAGGTTTATGCAGGGGAATCCTGGATGAACGGTACCTTTTCCAATCCAAATTGTGCGGCGCTATGCCTATTCCTGATGCCGGCCGGCTGCTCGACAAAACCACCTCCTGCAACAACGGCGTCTTCGCCACCAGCCGCGCCGCTACCCGCCTCTACCGTAACTCAGAACACCATCGTCCCGGGCAGTGCCCGAGATTTCAGGTCGACGTTGGGGACACCATTCACTTCGACCATGACAAGTACGCCGTGAGGGGTTCGGAAGCGACAATTCTCGAGCGCCAGGCTGAATGGCTGAACAGATACGCGTCCGTTGACGTTTCCATCGAAGGTCACTGCGACGAACGCGGCACGCGAGCGTACAATCTGGCGCTTGGCGCGCGCCGGGCGGAGGCTGTAAAAACTATCTGAGGAAAAGGGAATTGCTTCGGCGCGGATGACCACGATCTCCTATGGCAAGGAGCGGCCACTGTGCTCGGAATCAACCGAGTCTTGCCTGGCGCAGAACCGGCGGGCGGTTACGGTGATCTCCGGCGCACATTCATAGGGCGTGCACGCCAGCTATGCGGATGAGCTTGGCGATCCCGAACCACGTGAGGGAACTGTGCGAACTCGTCGCCGAACGCGAGGCGGCAAAGGCGCAGTCTGAACGATCAAAATGGGGGGATACTTTTACTGCAATCCACCGAAATAACAGTGGAGAAAAACCTACAGCGTTTCGATCTGCGACAATTGAAAATTTTCTCCCTTCGGATTCTCGCCGACCATCAATGTCGAATCCGGTGCGAAGCAATAGGGCGGTACGGGAAGGTTGAGTGGCGCCGGTACACTTTTGAATACCCGGCCAGCGAGGTCGTATCGTGAGCCATGACAATGACAAAGATAGCCGCCGGGCCAGTTGGGCCCCAGCGTTCCAGGGTTGGCGACCAACGACGGAATGCAGCCGAGATGGGTGCAAATGCCGATCACTACAAGGTATTCGGGCCGAATGGAGCGGGACCAATTCTTCGCGTAAGCCGGCTGTTGTGGTTCGTCGGAATCGGGGTCGCGCAACCGCGTGAGCAGAGATCTTGCCTTGAGTTCGCGCAAGATCGGAGGCGTTCGGTGTACGATAAAAACGGGGTGCGAGCGCCACGTGATGACAATCTGCTGACCCGGAAGGAGCTTCGAAACATCGACCGTGACAGGCCCTCCGGCGGCCAACACGTCCGAGGACGGCTCCATCTGGTCAATGAACGGCCACGCGGCAAGAAGTGCGCCAGTTCCGCCCGCGGCTGTCGTGGCAAGCAAAAGGAAATCGCGACGCTTGATGGGTGGGTCACTCTCGGACATGGCAGCCGAAATCTCGCGCGCTTGTGCGGCTCCAACCTGACTTTCAGGTAACGCGCCCGGCGCCTTCACGTTTCGTGTCGAATTGGACACTTGAATGGCGTGATTGCGCCGCGCTGCAATTGTTGGTCGAATTGCTCTTCGCGGATTTTACCAGCGTCGCGCGCGCCTATCACCGGTTTTGTGATCATCTACGAAATGTCGGGCGATCACGGCATGCTGGTACCGCTTATGGCGGCCGCGCTGATTGCCGACGGCGTTGCGCGGCTGATCAACCGCGAAGGTGTGTACCATCAGCTCGCGAAGCGCTTCGCCAGACCGGTTCCGTTACAGGACGCCCGTGGTCCACAATCCCGAAGAGACACGGTTGCCTTACGCGAGCGGACCATCCGTACAGAAATACTCGGAGATGCGCATCAAACGCTTTCCCGACGAAATGACCTCATAGGTGCGCGCGAGAACGCGGGATTCCCCGGGGCAAGCGAGCTGGAAAGCCAGGTCACCGCCGCGCCGGCACTCGACGCCGACCAGATGCTTGTACGTCTCCAGCCGGAATTTGTGCCAGAGCCGACCAAGGGGAATCTCCGAATCCATGAGTTCCGTACGAAATTGCCGATCAAGGCGGTCCACGAGCAGCAGCGATTCCGCATAGACATAAAGACGCCGGGAGCGTGCGCCGCGCAGGTTGATCCTCCTCTCGAGGACCGATTCCCCCGGTTCGGCGAAGCCGGTGCCGCACATACCGGGGACACAAACGAATATCCGTTGCGACAACTTGACCAATTCAATTGGTTCGAGGAAATGCGCCTCGAGTATCTCCGTCAGCGTGCCGTCGGTTATCAGCAGGATTCGTTGCAGCGGCGAAAGCCTCGCCGCGTCCAGGCCGGCCACGCTCTCGAGAACGGCCAACGCAGACACGATGCTGCGGTCGGAATTTCGCGGCGGCGAGGTGCGTTTGCTGTTCACTTGCAAGGCCTTCTGTTTCGTCGACATGTATAATTTCGGGGGCTCAACCGCGTGCCGTTACCCGGCAGCGAGTGGATCGGGGCCGAAGCGGTTGGCGCCAGCGCTGCCGCGCAGAAAGCCGAGTTCGATGCAACCCCAGACGCCAAGCGCCAGCGCGCCGACTTGAAGGATGAACAAAAGGCTCGCGTTGGCTGTTCCGATCTCATCAAGAACCTGTGCAAGCGTGAGAAGGGCGTCCGGCGCGCACAGGAAAACCAGAATCCACCACCACGGTTTGTTGCGGTCGTGCAGACGGCGGACCGTTATCGCGGTGCCGGCGACCAGTATGACGGTCAACAATGCGAAGAAGAGAACGGCGCCTGCCATGCCAAGAGGACCGCTCGGAAATGGTGTCGGGCCGCCGTTCTCATACGCACCGGGAATCGAAAGCGCGTACGCCCAGAAGGCGACGACGAGCAGAGCGAGTAGCGGCACGGCGATGGCGTTGTAGAGCCAGAAGCGCCCGCGGGCCGTCCGGCCGCGAAATGAGAACAGAAAATCCCGCCAGCCCGCCTGTTGCATGTGTCAAGCCCGATAGCCGCTCATGCGAAGATAACGCGTTCGTCTGCAAGTTCACAGAGTTGCGGTTGCGGCGAACGCAAGACGATGCGCCTACAGCGACTCGAATGTCGGAAATGTCGGTGAAAACGGGTGGTACCGGCCGCGAAAAAAGACCAGCGGCGAACCCTCCAGGCGGAACGCAAATTTCACGACGAGACCGACGATAAGGGCGTGATCACCGCCGTCGTACACGGCCTCCCGCCGGCATACGAACACCGCCAGGGCGTCGGCAAGCGCCGGTGCTCCGGATTCGGTTTCGACGAGGGGAATGTCGTCCAGCCGGTGTTCTCCAGGCTTCGCCAGCCGCGCCGAGACCTCCTGATGGGTCGCATCGAGCACACTCACGGTAAAGGCTTCGGCGTTGATGAAGGTCTCGAAGCGGTGCGACCGCCGATTGGCGCACCAGAGAATCAAGGGCGGATCGAGCGAAACCGACGTAAAGGAGTTGACCGTAATGCCCATGGGATGGCGTTCGGCGGTGTGCGCAGTGACCAGCGTCACACCCGTCGGAAAGGATCCCAACGCATTGCGAAACGCGCGCGTGTCGAAACTCATCGGGCCCGCCTCCGGCGCCGGAAAACAACCGCACTACCACCAACGGCAAATTATTGCGACGCCGGCGCGTCACGTGGCAATCGGACGCCTCCCATGAGAGGAACCTTCGGGCGATCCGGAGCTCCAAGAAAGCAGACGCAGGAGCAACGCACGCGAATTCCCGTTCGCGGGAAGCGGCGAGCGCTCTCGCTCACGCGTTACACAGGTGGAAATACCTGCGGGGCAGCAGAGGAGCAAACCATGCGAGCGCTTGAGATCATTGCCGCCGTCATTCTCGCCTTTATTGTTTTTGTCGTTCTGAAGCTCATCGGTCTGGTGATCAAGGTCGCCGTCATTGGCGCTATAGTCGGACTCATCATTGGGTTTGTGATCGCACGCGCATTCCGGAGAGGCGCGTGAAAGCGCGGTGGCCGGCGTCATGTGCCGGCGAGTGTGATGGCGAAAAGTTCAGGGCGACAATCTGAACACAGCGCCGTCGCCGTAGCTGCCGCCTTCGGAGGTCGTGCCGAAGATATCCTCTGATTGATCGAGCGTGACCCCACCCACCGGCCATTTGCCATCCACGCAATTCCCGCCGCTGCAAAACGTATGCAGGAGCGTGAACGTGTTGCCGCCAAACTGCCAGATCGTTCCAAAACCCGCCGAACCTCCCTCAAGCGCCGTTCCGAAAATGTTGCCCGATGTGTCGAGCGCCAGCCTGCCCATGGGGTTGGTGCCGTCGGCGCAATTCACCTGCGAGCAGAAACTGTAGAGTACGCTGTACTGTGAACCGTCGCCATTCGGGATATCTTTGTACAAAACGCCCCAATCATCGGCACCGCCAGAAGTGGTGGTGCCGACCAGGGCACCGGACGCGTCGATGACGGGTGCCGATTCCGGGTTTGCGCCATCGGCGCAATTGGCCTGACTGCAAAAGTCGTAGAGAACTATCTCGGTCCAGGTGCCCTTGCGGTGCGACAGTTCGAAAACCGTGCCGTCGCCGCTTCCACCGCCTCCTCCGTAGGTCACGCCGTACAGGTTGCCCGATGAGTCCATCGCGAGGCCGTTATGCGGCTCCATGCCGTCGGCGCAGTTCGTCCGGGCACAGAACTGATAAATGACCTGTTCCTTCCATTTTTTCGCGGAACCCGGTCTCAATTCATAGACGGTGCCAGAGTAGCCGGAATTGTTTTCGCCGCCGTAGATGGTCGTCCCATAAAGCGGCGAAGTGCCGTCATAAGACAACCCTGACGCGGCGCCCAGGTACGTGAGACCATCGTAGACGGGAAGGCTGCCATCCGTGCAGGCCGCGCCTTGTGCGCAAAAACTGTGCAGAAGCCTGAAGTGCTTCTTTCCGCCGCTACGGAGCAGTTCAAAGACAGTTCCGCCGTTCTGGGCGCCGCCGAACTTGGTCGTGCCATAGAGGTTGCCAGCTGAATCGATGATGAGTCCCGCGACCGGGTCGCTGCCATCCGCGCAATTCGCTTGCGCACAAAAACTGTGCAGCTGTTTGAATTTGTAACCGCCCTTACCGTTCGGGACGAATTCGAAAATCGTCCCCCAGCCGGCAGCGCCGCCGAGCGCCGTTGTGCCGAAAAGATCGCCCGCCGCATCGCTCACAAGCGGCGCTGTCGGATAATTGCCGTCGGGGCAGCCCGTCTGTGAACAGAATGCGTGGAGATCCGCGAACGTCGCTGCATCAGCCGGCGCAATGCAGGCCGCAAGCGAGGAAATGCCGGCAACAAGACAGATGTTCACTGCACGCAGGGAAAAACCCGGATACATCTCCGCCTCTCCGCAAAGTCAGTGGTGTTTATATCCTGCCGAGTGGGGTTCCGCTGCGCACGCGTTGTCGCGCACGGATTGAAGCCGCATCACCAGCTTCCGTTTCCGCGGGCCGGGACACGTCAGTCGGGCGGTGGAGGGAGATCCTCGGACGCTGCCGGCAGATCCGCAGGCGGGAGGTAGCGAGAGCGCTCGCGGCGGTGCGCCTGCGCGCGATAGCGCTCGTCGTCCGGAGCCTGATCGGGGTTGTAATATGCATCCCCGTTTTGAGCTCCGTACGTGGACGGAGCGTCGGCATCATCATCGCCTGCACGGTCGGGAAGCGCCGATGGATTTGCTGGAGTGCGTTCGCCGGGGGCACAACATGGTTCCGGCACCCCGGTCGACTCGCCTTGCCCGCTAGAGAATTCCGTTGCCCGAAGATCATCCGGTTCTGCGGGCCTCCGTGTCTTCTGTCGGCTGGCGAGCCTGCTTTGCCCTCGCCCAGGCGCGTGACCGCTGATGACCACCTCCATGCCCTTCGTCTCTTCCTTGAACAGCGCCGCAGCAAACCCCATCGGCAGACGGATGCAGCCGTGCGAAGCGGGGTAGCCGTGCGGGTGCCCGCCATGCAGCGCAAGCCCGTACCAGGAGAGCCGCTGCATGTACGGCATCGGCGCGTTGTCGTACTTGTTCGAATTGTGAAATCTCTCCTTCTCGAGCACGGTGAACGTTCCGTCCGGCGTTTCGTAGCCAGGCTTGCCGGAGGCGATCGTCGTTACGCCAATGAGGGTGTCGCCGCGATAAACGTACGCCGTCTGCGACGGCAGCCTGACGCGCATGGATAGCGGGCCTTCGGTCGCGAGCGACGGATTCCAGACGTAGCTGCCCGGCGCGAGTTCGTCTGCCCTTGATTCGTCCATTGCGCTGGCGCGCGACGATACCAACGGCATCGGAGCGCATGTCAAAAAGCAAGCCGCCGCGACAAACGGAACGACCCTTGTTTTGTTCCCGACGCGCGCACTATATTTCATTCGCTGCCTCACGCTGGGGCGCAAACCCAAACAAAAAACCAGTTCGGCATCCGCGGGGAGGCGCGGGCGCCAGGGAGCTTTCCGTATGAACGTTTCAAGGCGCTCGCTGTTTGCTGCGACCGGAGGCCTAGCTGCTTGCGCGTTGCTGGCGCCCATTCCATCATTTGCTGATCCGGCCGGCCTTTCGCCGCTCTTGCTGCGGCGCGCCCTTGCGGCGCTCCAGAAGCACGGGGCCGCCATTCCCAATCATGATGTCATCGGCATTGCCGATTTCTCGCTGGCGTCCCGCACGCCGCGCTTCCATCTGCTGGATGTCGCGGGCGGCCGCGTGAGTTCGCATCTCGTGGCTCACGGGCGCGGCTCCGACCCGGCACACACCGGTTGGCTGCAGCGGTTTTCCAACGAACCAAGTTCACATGCGACCTCCGCTGGTGCGTACAGAACCGACGGCCTCTACATCGGCGAGCACGGCCGCTCGATCCGGCTGACCGGTCTGGACAGCACGAACAGCAACGCTCTTTCGCGGGCAATCGTTGTCCATGAGGCGTGGTATGTCAGCCCGGAGATCGCGAAGACGCATGGCGTCCTCGGCCGCAGCGAAGGCTGTTTCGCGCTTTCGAATGCGAGCCTGCCCGAGGTGCTGACGCGTCTCGGCTCAGGCCACCTGATCTATGCCGACAAGGTTTGAAGCCTGACGCGGCCCTCGCGGGTCAACGCGAAGGCGCCAGACAAAAGATATCCTCGCCTTTCCGCTCGAGCGCCGTGGCGAGGCGGAGGGCGAGCACGGTGGGCGGAACGAAGACGCCGTTCTCCACCGCGTTGATGTGCTTCTCGTGAAACGCCGCCTCGTTCGGCATGGACGGCCGGCGCACCAACTGACAGATTTGACCGTGCGAGGGGTTCTTCGCGTTCGTGTCCCGAGCGGAAGGACCGATGAGAGTTCTGACGACAAGTCTTTTGTTGGTGGCCGGGGCGTTCGGCGCCGCGTTTGGGGCGCGGGCGCAAGCTGAAGACGCGGCGGGTCGGCCGTCCTCATGGTTCGTCTGGAACGCGCACGATTTCTTCGGCCCCTGCTCGGGCGATTGCGGCGCTGCGGTTTACGCGGGACGCGAAATCACGACACCGATGAGCAGCGTATTTCTGATCCACGATCCGGTGGCGCCGTGGAATGTTGATACCGGCAAAGCCGGCGTCGTCGCGACCGCGATATCGCGCAGATTCGCGACACTGTTCGAAGCGCTCGATCTCGAGGCGGAGGCGGGACTGGACCAGCGGCTCGGCGACATGCATGCGACCACAGGCTGGATCGCGGTGGATTTTCGCTGGACCCGCTTTCCGTGGAACAACATCGTCACGACCACGATCGGCTTCGTCGATGGACCGAGCATGGCGAGCGAGATCGACACGGAGGAGCGTGTCCGTTCGGAGAACGGACACGGGTCCGATCTTCTCAATTTCGCGTCCCCGGAAGTCACCTTTGCACTTCCGGACCATCCCGAGGACCAGCTCGTGTTCCGCTATCAGCACCGCTCCGGAATTTTCGGCGTCATCAACGGCGTCGACGAAGCCTCCTCCTTCGCCTGCATCGGCTTCCGCCGCGTCTTTTGATGTTCAATCAGGGCGATTCTGTCGGCGGCGGCAGCGAACTGATTTGCGACAGCGTCAGAGTCGACTTCAGTGTGTTGCTGGCGGGATCGAAGCGAAGCTCTCTTGCCCGGATCGAAACGGTCCTGCCTGATCTTGTCAGCGAGATGTTGATTCTGCTGGCCCTGCCGTTCGCGCCCATCCTGACGCTCCGTACCGTTCCAACCTGTTGCCCGCTCGCATCCTGTACGCTGTCCGTGGCGAGCGTGGACGACGGATTGCCGACCTGGTCCGCCGGCTGTTCGCCCGGCTGCAGACCCGCGTTGTCCGGATTGGCTGGATTCGTATAGGCAGCATTGGCCGGACTCGCGTAGCCCGTGTAGGCCGGATTCGTCGTGGTCGTCTGACCGTAGTTGCTCTGCGCCATTGCCGGCGCACCCGTCAGGACCACGCCCGTTACGACCGCCAGCGCCGCTCCACCGAGCGCAAAAGACTTGTACCGCATGGTGTTTCTCCGTCCGTTGATGATTGCAAACGGAAAGCCGGCACAATCGCCCCGGCCCCCGTCATCACGGAAACAGAGCTTCAGCACGCCCGTTCCACATCGCGTCTTGGACCATGGGCGTACAACATTTCCTATACGCCTCCCCTTCAATGGTCATTTGACGTGCCGGTGCCGGACAGGCACCGGGCAAACGTTCAGAACGGAAATCTTTTCAGGGATTGCGCATCGTGGCGTCCGGCGTACGGATCGCTGTACCGGAGCACCTTCGCGAGATTCTTGCCCCGAATAATTCCGTCCGAATGATAGGCGAGACCCCAGGAATCGATCGAGGACATGTCCGGGAATATGCAGGCCTCAAGCACATCGGTGTAATCGGTCTTGAGCACCCACCCACCCCCCGCACCCGTCGCGCCGCCGAACAGATCGGAACCGCCGAGCTGCGAGCAGTAGCACGAGGCCGGGTTGCCCTCGCAGGTGCCCATCTGCACCTCGGCATAATAGGCCAGTGCGGCAAGCGACGGGCTTTGCGTGTAGAGCGTGCTCAGAAGCACGTTGATCTGGCTGCCGTCGTTCTTGGTGAATTGGCAGAACTGGCGCTCGCCCGCGAGGATCAACGGGTTGCCGCCGTTCGTGTCATACGCCGGAAGGCGGGTCTGTACCACGCCGCCTTTCTTCGTGCAGTACGTCGCCGGGTCGGGTACCCTGGCGGGGCTCGCAGCGTTTGCCGCGGAAATACTCGCCAGGAAGAGTCCGGCCACCGCGATGGCGAATGCAAGCCGGATCAATCGGAAATTCATTGTGCTTCCCCTTCGGTTTCTTTCGCGCCTCAGGGGCGCCTCACGGGCTCTTTACCACACGTTTGACCGGCGCCACCAACGCGGATTTCAGAATGCTTGGCGCATCATCGGTATAAGCTGGCGGGCACCGAAAACGCTCAAGTGATGCGCGTCGCGATAGAGCGGCACTCCGTTGAGCGCCGCTTCGCACCAACCGCTTGCGCACGGGATCTCGCGCGGAAAAAGCACGCGCACGTCGTTCATCCGCTTCAATCGGTCAAAGGTAGCCGGTACGAATTTCTGCCGGACGAGATAGGCGGCCGCGGTGACGACCGCCAGCATTGCGAACAGTCCCGGGAAAATGCGCCGACCTACATCCGCGTCGGCTGTGAAACCTTCGCGTCCTGCGCCTTTCGCTTAGCGCGGATTCTGCGGATGGGTTGCAAAGTCTCTTCGTTCTACCTATGTTCCCTATGCGACTCGCGGGCGGGAACTGCTAAGCACGCCGCGATCGGTCAATTCCCTTTCCGAACAGAATGCTGAAGAACATCTCCATTCGCGGTGCTCGCGAGCACAATCTCAAGAATGTCGACGTCGACATTCCGCGCGACACGCTGACGGTCATCACCGGCCTGTCCGGCTCCGGCAAGTCGTCTCTTGCTTTCGACACGATCTATGCCGAGGGCCAGCGGCGCTACGTCGAAAGTCTCTCGGCCTATGCGCGGCAGTTCCTCGAGTTGATGCAGAAGCCCGATGTCGATCACATCGAAGGTCTCTCGCCGGCCATTTCCATCGAACAGAAGACGACCTCGCGCAATCCGCGATCGACGGTCGGAACGGTCACCGAGATCTACGACTATCTGCGGCTGCTGTTTGCGCGCGTGGGCGTGCCCTATTCGCCCGCGACGGGCCTTCCGATCGAGAGCCAGACCGTCAGCCAGATGGCGGACCGAATCCTCGCGCTCGAAGCCGGCACGCGGCTCTATCTGCTCGCGCCGATCGTTCGCGGCCGCAAAGGCGAGTACCGCAAGGAGCTTGCCGAGCTGCAGAAGAAGGGTTTCCAGCGCGCAAAGGTCGACGGCAAGTTCTATGAGCTTGGCTCCATTCCCGCTCTCGACAAGAAGCTGAAGCACGACATCGAGATTGTGGTCGATCGCCTCGCGGTGCGTCCCGATATCGGCAACCGTCTGCCGGATTCGATCGAAACGGCGCTCAACCTCGCCGATGGACTCCTCGCCGTCGAATTTGCCGATGTGAAGGAGAACGGCGAACCGAAACGGCTTCTGATGTCGTCCAAATTTGCCTGCCCGGTTTCCGGTTTCACCATTCCGGAAATCGAGCCGCGGCTTTTCTCCTTCAACAATCCGCATGGCGCCTGCCCGGTCTGCGACGGGCTCGGCACGCAGCTCTACTTCGACGCGGCGCTGATCGTGCCGGACGAAACCGTCACGCTGCGCAAAGGCGCGATTGCGCCGTGGGCCAAGTCCTCGTCGCCCTATTACCTGCAGACGCTCGAAGCACTGGCGCGGCATTACAAGTTCTCGCTCAATGATCCGTGGGAGGATTTGCCCAGGCGGGCGCGCGACATCATCCTGAACGGCTCGGGCGAGGACGAGATAAAGTTCATCTATGATGATGGCCTGCGGCGCTACGAAACCAGGAAGACCTTCGAAGGCGTCATTCCCAATATGCAGCGCCGCTTCAAGGAAACGGATTCCTCCTGGATCCGCGAGGAGCTTGAGCGCTATCAGGACGCGCGGCCCTGTGAAGCCTGCAACGGTTTCCGGCTGAAGCCGGAAGCGCTCGCGGTGAAGATCGCGGGTCTGCATATCGGCCAGGTCTGCGAGCAATCGATTCGAAGCGTGGACATCTGGTTCCGCGATCTCGATCCGCACCTCTCGCCCAAGCAGCAGGAGATCGCGGCGCGCATCCTCAAGGAAATCCGCGCGCGCCTGCGCTTTCTGGTCAATGTCGGGCTCGACTATCTCTCGCTCGCGCGTTCGTCGGGCACGCTTTCGGGCGGCGAGAGCCAGCGCATCCGCCTCGCCTCGCAGATCGGCTCCGGGCTCACCGGTGTTCTGTACGTCCTCGACGAACCTTCGATCGGGCTGCATCAGCGCGACAATGCGAAGCTGCTCGAGTCGCTGAAAGGCCTGCGCGATCTTGGCAACTCGGTCCTCGTCGTCGAGCACGATGAGGAAGCGATCCGCGCCGCCGATCACGTCATCGACATGGGACCGGGCGCCGGCATTCACGGTGGCGAGATCGTGGCCGAAGGCACGCCCGACGACATCATGCGTTCGCCGAAGAGTCTCACGGGACAATACCTCGTGGGGCTCGAACAGATTCCCGTTCCGGCGCAGAGGCGGAAGGCGGCACTGAACCGCTGGGTGAAGGTGAGCGGCGCACGGGGAAACAACCTCAAGAACGTTGCGGCCGCCATCCCGCTCGGCTGCTTCACCTGTATCACCGGGGTTTCGGGGGGCGGCAAGTCGACGCTCATCATCGAGACACTGTACAAGGCGGCGGCGCGGCGGCTGAACGGCGCGCGCGAGCATCCGGCACCCTTCGACAGGATCGAGGGCCTCGAGTTCCTCGACAAGGTGATCGACATCGATCAGTCGCCGATCGGCCGCACGCCGCGCTCCAATCCCGCGACTTACACCGGCGCCTTCACGCCGATCCGCGACTGGTTCGCGGAACTGCCGGAATCCAAAGCGCGCGGCTACGCGCCGGGGCGCTTCTCCTTCAACGTCAAGGGTGGTCGCTGCGAGGCCTGCCAGGGCGACGGCGTCATCAAGATCGAGATGCATTTTCTCCCCGATGTGTACGTCCAGTGCGACGTCTGCAAGGGCAAGCGCTACAACCGCGAAACGCTGGAAGTG